>JBKPRH010000177.1:0-15022 GCA_046765795.1 Acidobacteriota bacterium
AGTCTACACAGAGAACTTTATTCAGTAAAGCCAAACGCGCCCGCGGGCGTCTGACGAGACGCCAAACGGTGCACTTCGGAGCAGTTACTGAAGTTCCAGCATCAGGCCGTCGAGACTGCGCTGAATGTGGAGATCGGCGAACTTGAAGTCGGTGCGGAGCATTTTCTCGATTTCGGCCTTGGTCTTCTTGCCCGCGATCATGTCGTGGACCTTGGTGCGCAGCGTCAGCGTACTGTCGCGGAACTTACGCATCTCCTGCTTTGTCGTGATCAGTCCGTGGCCGGGCACCACCTGATCGAACTCGAGCTTCAGCGCGCCATCGAGCGTGCCGGTCCAGTCTCTCGCGCTGCCGCCACCGGCGTAGTCGATCAACTGTGGCGTGGCATCGCCGAACGTGAACATGTCGCCTGCCGCCAGCACGCGGTGATCGGGAAATAAGACGACGATGTCGCCGTCGGTGTGGGCGCGGCCGAAGCGATACATCTCGATGCGTTTGCCGCCGATGAAGAGGCGCAGGCTGTTGTCGAGCGTGACGTTCGCCATGCCCGGCTGCTTGATCTCCGCCATCTTCTCGCGCGCCTGCTGTGACGTGATCACTTGCGCGCCCAGCGCCTGCAGCTTCGGGTTCCCGCCGCTGTGGTCGCCGTGATAGTGCGTATTGATCACGTACTTGACCGGCTGATTCGTGATCTTCTTCAGCTGCGCCATGATGTTTTCGTGGTCGATCTCGAACTTGTCGTCCACGAGCACGACGCCTTCGTTGGTTACCAGCACCGTGGTGTTGCCCGGGACGAAGTCGTTGTGGATGACGAACAGGTCGTCCTTGATCTTGATGGTATCGAGCGTGGCGGGTTTATCCCCGAACTGGGCGTTGACATACGCGCCGAGCATGGCGATTGAGACAAGCGCGGCAAGGGCCACACGTCTGTTCATCGAAGTCTCCTGAGTGCGGAGATGTTACTACGGGGTTACGCCGGTCCGGCTAAAGCCGGACACTACACCGAAGCAGGCACTACGCGGTGACGTTGGCGCGTTCGCGGTAGAACGCGATCAGATCCAGGCTTTTCGGCGGCGGTACGTTCATCTGCCGCAGCATGGTGGTGATCTGGCCGCGATGATAGGAGCCGTGGTTGACCAGATGCTGCAGCATCTGCCAGAACGGCTGCGCCTGGCGTCGGCCGTCCCAGCCTGTGTATGCAATCGGCCGCGCGATGCCGTCGGGGCCGAGCGCGTTCACGATCGCGCGGATGCGCCCTTCTTCGTCCTCCCACACGGCGCGAACCCTGGCGAGCGAGTCGTACACGTCAGGTGAGGGCAGCGCCGTCGGCGACACGCCCTCCCAGCGTGAGCGCCAGATCCAATCCGCGCCATAGAGATGCACGACAGTGTCGAACACCGACGAGAAGCTGTTGCCGAGTGGTCGTCGCAACTGCTCTTCGCTCAGCGCCTCGACGACCGGCAGCATGCGATCTCGAGCCCAGTAGTGATAGTCCACCAGCGTCTGCAGCACGTCGAAGGTCATCGAAGTCTCCTGGCTCAGCCCATTGTCGTCCATGGGGGACATGGCGCGGCCGAGTGGCAACATTCCTCGAACGATCGACGCCACTGCACTCGGGTACGACTCTTGCCCCCATCGGCTGTGCCAGCGTTGGGGAATTAACGATGCGTATAACTTCGTTCGCGGCGGTCCTGCTCGCCACACTGTTCGCGGCCTCGACGGTGTCGGCGCAGGAAACGCGTGTGTCAGTGCAAGGGTTCGGCGGTGTTGGTCTGGGCAGCTTTACGTCGGTCAACACCAACTTCGGAGGGGTGGTCAGCGGTGACCTCACGCCGAACATTCAAGTGCTGGGCGAAGTTGGCAGGCTCAGCAACATCCTTCCCACGAGAACGCAGTCGCTGTTCGATCTCAGCCCGGTGGCGTTCAACGCCTCAGCGTTCTACGCGCAAGGCGGGATTCGCCTGACGACGGCCTCGGGATCGCTGCGTCCGTACGCCGAGGCTTCGGGCGGCATCGCGCGATTGACACCGCACGTGACCGGACTCGATGGACTGCCGGGTGCGTTCACGAACGCTGGTCTCGCATTCCTGGATAACACCGCGCCCATCGCGACGCTGGGTGCGGGCTTTACGGTGAACGCCGGCAACTTTGTCGCTGATGCGGGTTACCGGTATCACCAGGTCTTCTCGGACAGTTGGATGCAGGCGCTCGCGCTCGGCGATCGTCTCGGCACGAACGAAGTGCGCTTTGGCGTCGGCGTGCGCTTCTAGGGCCGCCTCTGAGCCATCATGTCGCGGCGGCGATTCGCCGCCGCGAGAACCAGCGTCTCACCGTTCGCACGATCACGGCTGCGAAGATCGCGATCAGTATCAACAGCACTCCGGCGACGATGAGTGCCGCGATCGGATGGGCGAGTGCAAGGTAGCCGAGGCCGACGACGAAGAGGTCTTCGCTGAAGCTGAGCGCCCAGTTCGACGCGGGCTCCGGACTGGCATTCGCGACCGCGCGCGTGCTGGTCTTCGTGAAATGACTGCCCGCAGCGACGGTGCCACCGAGCAACGCCACGAGTCCTTCGACACCCGGCGACGCATCGCCCAGCGTGGTGACCGCGATCAACGCGCCGCCCAGCGGACGAATCGCTGTGTGCAACATGTCCCACAACGTATCGAAGTACGGAATCTTGTCGGCGAAGAACTCGACGAGGTACAGCACGAGGGCTGTGCCGATGATGACCGGGTTGTTGAACGTCTGGAACTGCGGCGGCAGATCGACCCACCCATACCGCGCCGCGAGCCCAAGGATGGCGACGGTGGCGTAAAGGTTCACGCCAGCGGCGAATGAGAATCCCAGCGTGCGTCCAAGCGTGACCAGATCCATGGCCGCCCCTTTTTTGCGAACTCTCGTGCGAGCCGGCTACTCGACGAGCGTTTTGAATCCGCCGTAGACCATCCGCTTCGCGTCGAACGGCATGTCTTTCGGCGGCCCGCCCATGTCGTTCATGTCTTTCATGACTTTCTTGTTGACCTGATCGCGATGGGCGCGTGACTTGAAGACGACGTAGGCGAACACCGCCGTTTCGTTTGGCTTCAACTTCAGGAGGCGCGTGAACGGCTTTGCGAAGGTCGGCGCGAGATCGTCGCCAACGCACTCCTTGTAATCGAGTGCGCCATGCTTCGTCCACATCTTGCGGCCCATTTCCGCCATGCGACGATAGGCGCGCACACTTCGTTTAGGAATCGGCAGGATGTACCCGTCAACGTAGCTCATGAGTCCTCCGCGCTGAACATACGATTGTAAGCAGCGAGAAGGTCTCACGAAGCTGAGGCGGGTCTGAAGACCCGCCTCTACGAATTCATTTCTTCCACGTGTCCCAGGTCCGCAGAATCTGCCCGGCGATCTTTGCAGGGTCCGCGTTCGGGATCGGTTCGAACTTCTGCAGACGTCCGGCGAAGCAATCTGCCAGATACAGGTTGCCGAGTTGATCCGTCGTCATGCCGTGGGAACAGTTGAGACGGCCGGGCTGTCCGCCTGGCGCGCCCCAGCTATAGAGAAAGTTGCCATTGAGATCGAACTTGAGGACGCGGCTCGTTGGCGAGTCGCCGACCCAGATGAACCCGTTCTGATCGATGAAGTGATTCACCATCAGCGTGTTCTGATTCTCGGGCCAGTTCGGTGACTTCAGCGTCCACATGTCGAGGAACTTGCCGTCCACATCGAACACCTGCATGCGTGTGTGGCCACGGTCGATCTCGAACAACCGGCGATCGCGACTGATCGCGATGCTGTGCACGGTGTTGAACTCGTTCGGCCCCGGGTTCTTCGGATCCTTCGGCGGTCCGCCCCAATCCTTGATGAAGTTGTCCTTGGCGTCGTACTTCGCCACGCGCGTGCCGCCGTATCCGTCGGTGATGAAGTAGGTGCCGTCGGGGAGCCACGCGATGTCCGTCGGCCGGTCGAACGTGTTCGGCCCGCGCCCGCGTTTGCCAAGCTCGCCCTTGCTGTGCACGAGTTTCCCGTCGTAGGTGAAGCGATAGATCATGTGCAGCTGGTCATCGATGATCCAGACGTGCTTCTCCTTGTCGTACGGGCTGATCTTGATCTGATGCGGTCCGCGGCCGCAGGGCAGTTGCGCGAACATCTTGTCGAGATGCGGCCACTCGCCAACCATCTCGCCCTTTTGGTTCAGGATGTAGATTGAGTGCTCGAACCGACGTTCCCAGCCACGCTTTGGCTCGGGCTCACACGTCGCCGAGATGCCGTCGCCGTTGCCAGTCGCGTTACCGCGCGACGGATTGAGCGCCGCGTACGGCGTCCATGGCTTGGCTCCCTGCGGAAGCGGCAACTCGCCGCGCATCGCCACCCAGATCCGATCGGGATTTTCGGCGTAGACGCCGCCGAACGAGCCCCACGTCCAGCCGTCGTGCGAATGCCTCGTGTCGGGCAGCGGCTTGGGCCAGTTGTCGGCGACTTTGTAGTGACCGGTTGGCCAGTCCTGATAGCTCCATCGCTTCGAGCCACCACGGCTCTGGGCCTGGCTCGTGGTGTACGCGACTGCGGCCAGGGCGAACACGACAAGAACGAGAATCGGTTTGGGCACGGAGACAGTGCGGCGCATGAGCAGCCCTCCCAAGGGTCGAGATTATATGGGGGACTGGCCTGTGCGTTGCACCAGTTCGGAGGATATGAAAGTCGAACCTTTTGTGGGGTGTGTTGTCGTACTTGCGCTTGCTACCGCGACGATTGCGGGGCAACAGAGCAGTAGTCAGAGCGACGCGCCGAGAAGTACGCCGTCAACGACGACCTCGAGTTCGCCGCCTCCGCAGCCACCCTCACCGCCACCACCGCCGCCGCTTCAGCTTCCCGAGGTCGGCCGGCCTGCCGCAGAAGCCGTAGCACCGGCGCGACCGAATGCGCAGAATCCGTGCGCGAACAATCCAACCGGTCAGCCGGCGTCATCGACGTCATTCCCTGGAGTGAGCGCGTCCCAGTTGCCTCGCGCGGGAGTATCGACGGAGAAGTTCGTGCGGCCTGGTGTCAGTGCGGCGGAACTCGCGACGCTTCAGCCCGGAAATCGAACCACTCCGTGTGCGCCGCGTGATGTGATTCTGTATCCCGAGACCGGAACACCCGCGCGACGCGTGCCGCCTCCGGGTGAGAACCAGCCGTAAGGCCGGGGCGTTAGTCGGTTGCGCCGGTCGGTGTGCCGCCGGCGTACCACCTGCGAGAGCTGACTCTGAGGTTGGCTTTCTTTGTCCGGACCTCGATCTTCCGCATGCCCTGTGCGCTCGAGGGCTCGAAGGCAATCAGGTACTGATGCCGCAGTTCGTCAACCAGCCGCGTGATGCCGCTCACGGCCAGCGCGGGACTATTGGCGACGAAGAAGTCGCCTCCGGTCGATCGCGCGAGATCGGCGAGTGGGCTGTACTCGGCCTTCGGATTGGATGCCGCGGCGTCGGCGCTCACGCCGTCACCCACCGCAAACACATAGACCGGGACGTCAATCGTGCTGGCGATCCACGCCACTTCCTGCGGCGTGTAGCTGCTCCAATTGTCCGCGCCGTCGGTCAGGACGATGACCGCGCGACGGTTGCGGGCGCGATCGGCGACGAGCGCCGATGTGCCGGCGATGGCGTCGTAGATCGACGTCGCTCCCCACGATTTGATCTCGTCGAGGCCGGTGCGCACGTGGTCGAAGGCGCCGCTGAACTCGCGCAGCGTGATCAGCCGCGTATCGAAGCTCAATAGCGCCGCATCATCCTTTTGCTTGTTCAGGGTCGAGAGCACCCAGTCGCAGATGTGCCGGGACGACTGACGGGCGCTGCCGAGCGCCATGCTGCCGCTGGCGTCCACGAGGAAGGCGATGCTCGCCGGCGCGTTGGTGTCCGACTGGATACTGATGATTTTCCGGGCCTGGCCATCCTCGGCGACGATGAAGTCTTTGGAGTCGAGGGACCGAACCACCTTGCCCTTTTTGTCGCGCACGACCGCTGTGACCGAGACGAGGTCGACCCCGGATTTGAACGTCGCCACCGGCTCCTGGGCGACGGCTGTGCCGCCGCCGAGCAGCATGAGTACAGGGATAGTGTGCGCAATTCTGCGAAAGAGCATGCTGTGTCCTTGAGCCCGGCAGATAGACAGGGCCGTCTCAACCTTTTTTCGTCCGGAGGGCGCCGGACCTTTACGGTCCGGATGAACCTTTATGGTCCGGCCGAACGTTTTAAGGCCAAGAGGTATGAGGTTTAACTGGGGCTCAAGCTATTCTAGCGCAACGTTTTGGCGCCTGCAGCTGATCCGTGGCGAGAAATTGTCGTGGCAGGCTAGACTCCGTGCATGACGGACCCGACTCGCACAGCCATTGAGCGCTTCAACGAGGCGTTCAACCGTCACGATGTGGACGCCATCATGAGCTTGATGACGGACGACTGCGTGTTCGAGAACACACGGCCTGCCCCGGACGGAACCCGCATTTCCGGCCAGGCCGCGGTCCGCGCCTTCTGGGAAGATTTCTTTCACCGCTCGCCCCAGGCGCACTTCGACACCGAGGAGCTCGTCACGTCAGGCGAGCGCTGCGTCGTGCGCTGGGTCTACACCTGGGTCCGCGACGGTAAGCCGGGACGTGTGCGCGGTGTGGATCTCTTTCGCGTCCGCGACGGAAAGGTCGCGGAGAAGCTCTCGTACGTGAAGGGCTAAGAGAGCGCGCGATCGCTGCGCAGGAGAATGACCGCGAACAACGCGGCGAAGAGGACGTCGGCGATACCGGTCGCGAGCAGCCACGAGTTGCCGACGCCCGTGGCGAAGAGCCCGACGCACGCGGCGCAGTAGGCGACTTTGCCGCCGCCACCGGCCGCGAGCACCGGCACTCTGGCGTCGGCGAACCGTCCTGCCATCGTGTAGCCGACGCCCCACGCGATCGCGTTGATCCACGTCGTGCGGAAAAAGAACGCCTGCAGCGGATCGTCGAGCAACAAGCGTGTCGTATAGAACTGCGCGAAGTGCGCGTCGGGATTGGCGAGCGCGCTTGCGCCCCCGATGATGTTCCAGACGCCGGAGAGATACAGCGCCCACCGCTGCGTTGTCTCGTTCACGATAGACTCAACTGACGGAGTGTAGCGTGAAAGGTGAAGTGAGAACGATGACGCGACCCGAGGTGAGGCAACTGGTGTGCGCAGGTGCGCTGGCGGGAGTTCTCATTGGCATCGTCACGATGGTGGCGGCACAGTCGCCTGCCTCAGACGAGACGTTCCGCGGGTTGATTGACGCGAAGAACATCGGCGAATACATGCGGGTGATGGCGGCACGTCCGCATCACCTCGGTTCGCCGTATGGAAAGCAGAACGCCGACTGGATCCTCGCGCGTTTCAAGGAATGGGGCTGGGACGCCAGTATCGAGTCCTACGATGTCCTGTTCCCGACGCCGAAAGAACGGGTCGTCGAACTTCTCGGCCCGACATCATTCAAGGCCACGCTGCAGGAACCGCCCCTTTCCGTCGATCCGACCTCGTCACAGCAGGCCGAGCAGCTGCCCTCGTTCAACGCGTATTCGATCGATGGCGATGTGACCGGACCGCTTGTCTACGTGAACTACGGACGGCCGTCCGATTATGAGGAACTCGCGCGTCGCGGCATCTCTGTCAAAGGGGCGATCGTGATCGCGCGCTACGGACAGTCGTGGCGCGGCATTAAACCCAAGGTCGCCGCGGAGCACGGCGCCGTGGGATGCCTGATCTACTCCGATCCTCGCGACGATGGGTTCTCTGTGGACGGAGTGTTCCCAGACGGGCCGATGCGCAATCGCGACGGCGTCCAGCGCGGCAGCGTGATGGACATGCCGACGTATCCCGGTGATCCCCTCACGCCAAACATTGGTGCGACGGCCGCGGCCAAGCGTCTCGACATCAAAGCGGTCACGACACTCACGAAGATTCCCGTTCTTCCGATTTCGTACGGCGATGCGCAGCCGCTGCTCATGGCGCTGGGCGGCCCGGTCGTGCCGGCCGACTGGCGTGGCGCGTTGCCGATCACGTATCGCTTCGGACCGAGCACGGCTCGCGCGCACGTCAAGCTCGCATTCGACTGGAGTCTCAAGCGCGCGAACAATGTCATCGCTCGGTTGCCCGGCTCGACATATCCCGACGAGTGGATCATCCGCGGCAATCATCACGACGCATGGGTGAATGGTGCGCAGGATCCCGGCAGCGGCATGTCGGCAGAACTCGAAGAAGCGCGCGCCCTCGGTGAGTTGGTCAAACGCGGATGGCGACCCAAGCGCACGATCGTCTACGCGGCATGGGATGGCGAGGAGCAGGGACTCCTCGGCTCGACGGAATGGGTCGAGGATCACGAGAAGGAGTTGCGCGAGAAAGCGGCCGTCTACATCAACTCCGATGGTAACGGTCGCGGCTTTCTGAATGCCGGCGGGTCGCACGCCCTCGAAGGTTTCATCAACAACGTCGCGCGCGATATCGACGATCCCGAGACGAAAGAGTCGGTCTGGAAACGGATGCAGGCACGAGCGCTGGTCGCCACCGCACCGGGACCGCGTGCCGAGGTTCGATCGCGGGCCGATCTGCGCATCGGCGCGCTCGGTTCGGGCTCCGACTACTCGCCGTTCTTGCAACACGCCGGCGTTCCGTCACTCAACCTGTCGTTTTCTGGCCTGGATGAATCTGACGGGATCTATCACTCGATCTACGACGACTACTACCACTTCACCAAGTTCCTCGATACCGACTTCGCGTACGGCCGCGCGCTGGCCCAGACCATCGGCACGGCCGTGATCAGGCTTGCGGATGCCGACGTGATGCCGTTTCAATTCACGCACCTTGCCGACACGACACAGACCTACGTCCGCGAGCTGCAGACATTGCTCAAGGAGCGCCAGGACGAAGTGCGCGAGCGCAATCGACAGATCGAGGACGGTGTGTTCGCCGCCATTGCCGACCGTCGTCGTCCGGTGAAGGCGCCGGTTGTCGAAGAGGTGCCTCCGGCTTTGAACTTCGCGCCGCTTGAGAACGCAGTCGCGGCGCTGACGCGTACGGCCGATCGCTATCGCAAGGCGTTCGAGGCCGCGCGCGCGAAGATGACGCCGGAAGCGGCGCGTGCCGTCAACCTGCGCCTGATTCAGAGCGAGCGTGAGCTGACCGATGCCGCAGGCCTGCCGCGACGGCCGTGGTATCGGCACCTGCTCTACGCGCCGGGCTACTACACCGGCTACGCGGTCAAGACGATGCCTGGGGTGCGCGAAGCGATCGAGGAGAAGAACTACGCGGAGGCGGACGCCGAAATCGTGCGCGTGGCCCGAGCGCTCGAGCGCGAGAAGGCGCTCATCGAAGCGGCTGCCGCTGATCTCGAGAAGGTTCGGTAGGCCGGGAGCCTGCGTGTAGGGCCGGTCGTTTCGGACCGGCCGGCGCTATTGCTGCGACTGCTGTGCGGCCTGTCGTCGCCGCAGTTCGTCCGGGTCAGCACGCTGATGTTCGTCGCCTTCTTCCAGTCGATCTAGACGGATTTGTTGCTGCGCGGATGTCGCCTGACAAGAATGTCGGCTGTGCTCATCGTCGTGCCGAGTGGCAGATCGAGCCCGGTCCGCACGATCGTTCGTCGCGCCGTCCATTTCAAAATGCCTACATCGACCAGCGAATCCATGACATGGCGACAGTCATCGACGCCAAGCGTCCATAGGCGCACCGCCTGGGCCAGGGTCAACTCGAGGCCCGGCATCTCCACGAATTCCGCACGTACGCGATCGACGACAGCAGCGAAGCTCATCCCGGTCGCATAGAGCAACCTCCGAGCCATCGCGGTCCGTACGCAGTTCTTGCCGCGATTTTGGTCAAAAACCTAATTGATTTGGGGTCTGACCCCGGGTCTGACCCCGGGTCTGACCCCGGGTCAGACCCCACTCGTTCCAACGATGTTGTAGGACGTCCTTATCGTAGGGACTGAAATGTTTGAAATGACTATTGGCACCCACGGCCAATCGCGGATGTGCCTCGAGGCAGGGTTCTTGCTGCGGCCCGCAGGCTTTCCCTTTCGAACCCCGGAGGCCGTCCGTGCATACCGATCACACTGCGCTGTCCGTCCAGGACGCTGTGCCCTCGTTCTGGACGATCGATGAACTCAGTCTGCTCGTCTCCCGCAACGGTAATCCCTCCGAGACCCTGACGAACGTCGTCACGTTGATCCGCCAGCGATTCAACACCGACGTTTGCTCGATCTATCTCCTCGAGCCCGACCGCGCGAATCTGGTGCTGGCCGCCACCGAGGGACTCCGGCCGGAGAGCGTCGGACAGGTTCGCATGCGAGTCACCGAAGGACTGGCCGGTCTCGTCGCCGAGCAGTTGAAGCCGGTCGTTGTGCCCGACGCCACCGCGCATCCGCGTTTCAAGTACTTCCGCGACGCCGGCGAGGACCCGTTCCGGACATTCCTCGGCGTGCCGGTCATCGATCGCGGCGTGCTGCAGGGCGTGCTCGTCGTGCAGACACGCGAGTCGCGTGCGTTCACCGACGAGGACGTCCAGAAGCTGACGACGGCCGGTGCGCAGTTGTCGTCGATCGTGGGTGAGGCGCGGACGGTCGGGCAGTTCGTCGCGCCGGTGTATCAGCGGCTCTCGGCGCTTGCGCAAAACCTGTGGTGGAGCTGGGATAGCGAGAGCATCAGTCTTTTCCGCGATCTCGACCCGGTGTTGTGGCAGAAGTGCGATCACAACCCGATCGCCATGCTGCAGGAGATCGCGCTCGATCGTCTCGAGAGCCGCGCGGCGCAGCTGGCGTTGCATGGTCGCATCAACCATGCCTATCGCCGCTTGCAGGAGTATCTGAAAAACAAACATACCTGGGGCGCGCGTCACGCGAGCGTGCTTGGCGCACGGCCGGTCGCCTATTTCTCAGCGGAGTTTGGTCTACACGAGTCGATGCCAATCTACTCCGGTGGCCTCGGCATCCTCGCCGGCGATCATCTCAAGAGCGCGTCGGACCTCGGCATCCCGCTGGTCGGTATCGGTCTCTACTACGACCAGGGCTATTTCCGTCAGCGGCTTGATCGCGACGGCTGGCAACACGAGGAATACATCGACGTCGATCACCGGCTGCTGCCGATGCAGCCCGCAACGCGTCACGGTCTTCCGGTGACTGTGGAGATTGAGACGCGGACCGGCACCATCGGCGCGCGCGTGTGGCAAACCGCGGTGGGCAGAACGACGCTCTACCTGCTCGACTCAAACGTCGAAGGCAATAGTCCCGAGGATCGCGAATTGACCGCTCGCCTCTACGGCGGCGACGACCGTATTCGCATTCGTCAGGAGCTCCTGCTGGGCATCGGCGGCGTGCGAGCGCTTGCCGAACTGGGCGTCTCTCCGGGAGTCGTTCACCTCAATGAAGGACATAGCGCGTTTGCGGCGCTCGAGCTGATTCGCCGACGCATGGAGACGGAAGGCATCAGCGTCGAGGAAGCCACGCGCCGCGTTGCGTCGCAAGTGGTCTTCACGACGCATACGCCTGTCCCTGCGGGTCACGATCGTTTCGCGCCCGAACTCGTCGAAGAGCATCTCGGACCGCTGCGCGACAGCCTGGGAATGTCGTACGACGCCTTTCTCGCGCTCGGGCGGGTGAATCCTTACGATCCGCGCGAGGGCTTCTGCATGACGGTCCTCGCGTTGAAGTGCTGTCATCGCGCGAATGCGGTGTCGTCGTTGCACGGGCAAGTCTCGCGCGCGATGTGGACGTCGCTCTTCCCTGGTGTGCGCGAGGAGCACATTCCCATCGGCCACGTCACGAACGGGGTGCACGTGAACACGTGGCTCGCGCCACAGATGCGCCTCGTCTACGACCGGCACCTCGGCGCCAACTGGATGGAGCGCAGCAGCGACTCGACGATGTGGGATGCGATCGAGGAGATCGACGATGGCGAGTTATGGGAAGCGCATCAGGCGCTGAAGGCCAGTCTGATCGATGTGGCGATGCGCCGTGTGGTCTATCAGGCCGAGCGGCGCGGTGAGCCGGGGGCGCTCGTCTCACAATTGCGGCGCGGGTTGAGCCGGGATGCGCTGACCATCGGCTTTGCCCGCAGGTTTGCGACCTACAAGCGAGCCAATCTGCTGCTCCGCGATCTCGAGTCGCTCGATACCCTGTTGAACCATCCACAAATGCCGGTGCAGCTGGTCTTCGCGGGGAAGTCCCATCCGCTGGACGGGCCCGGAAAGACGGTGCTGCAGGAAGTTGCGCGTCTCGCCCGCGAACCGCGGTTCATCGGCAAGATCGTCTTCATCGAAGACTACGACATCAACGTCGGACGTCATCTCGTCCAAGGCGTGGACGTGTGGCTGAACAACCCGCGTCGTCCGCTCGAAGCGTGCGGGACGAGCGGTCAGAAGGTTGTCCTCAACGGCGCCTTGAATCTGTCGGTGCTCGACGGCTGGTGGGCCGAAGCGTACGACGGGCTGAATGGCTTCGCGATTGGCTTCGGCGAGACGCACTCGAATCCAGGCACCCACGACGCGCGTGATGCCGGTGCGCTGGCGAGCGTGCTGCGCGATGAAGTCGTTCCGATGTTCTACGATCGCGATCGCGATGGACTGCCGCGTGAATGGATCGCCCGCATGAAGCGCGCGATCCGCACGCTGGGCTGGCGCTTCAGCGCGCATCGGATGGTGATGGACTACGTGCTCAAGTCGTATATCCCCGCTGCTGGTGGCACGAGCAGTGATGCGCGAGGGATGTCTTCGTAGTCCTTGGTCCCAGAGGCGGCGGCGTTACGCGAGAGCGGCAGCGATTTCTCTGATCTGCTCAGTGTGCCGCCCCTCATGAGCCGCCATGAGCTCGACCCACTGATACACGTTCATCGTCCCGAAGAAGGGATGATCGAGCGTGACCTGGCTCAAGGCGAGACCGTCGCATCCGCTCAGCGCGGCGCGAAGCGTCGAATGGTTGCTCTCGAGCGTGGCCCATCCGCTCGCCACATCCACGGTGCCCGTCGGCCGCGCCGGCTCTGGCGCCTGCCGCTTGTTCACGCGATCGCCCATGCGTTGCTCGACCGCATCCGGCAGCGGCGCGCGCGGATGCGCCTCGGGGGATAGTCCCGCCCGAGCGGCGTCGAGCGCATTGACGATGCGACCGCCAAAGATGCGTTCGACGAGGGTCAGATGTTCGAGGACTTCCGCGGCCGACCAGCGATCCGGCGC
Organism: Acidobacteriota bacterium; assembly: GCA_046765795.1. Lineage (GTDB taxonomy): Bacteria > Acidobacteriota > Vicinamibacteria > Vicinamibacterales > UBA2999 > Gp6-AA40. The sequence continues at coordinate 13,174 of JBKPRH010000177.1, forward strand.
CGGCCGTTGCCGCTGCATGTCCGGCGGAATCGCGTCGATGGCGCCGCGAAGCGTGCCGCGCGATTTGTCCAGCCGGGATAGCACTTCCGTCAGGTGAATGTGCATCGAAGAAGGATATGTTGAATTATTGAGTTGATGTCCCCGATTCTGGAGCTGGTGAACGCGACGCTGATTCGCGGCCGGACCCGCGTGCTTGATGGGCTGACGTTCACGATCCAGCAGGGCGAGCACACAGCGATTCTTGGTCCAAACGGCGCAGGCAAGACGTCGCTGATTCGCCTGCTCACACTCGACGATCGGCCGCGCGCGTCGGACAACGGCGTGCCGGCATTACGGCTGTTTGGTCGCGAGCATTGGGACGTCGGTGAATTACGCACGCATCTCGGCGTCGTGACTGGTGACCTCGATGCGACGTTTGGGCTGAGCACCTCAGGCGGCCGTGTGTCGGGGCTCGATACGGCGGTCTCGGGTTTCTTCGGCAGCCATGGCGTCTTCGCGCATCACGAGGTGACCGCTGTGATGCGCGATCGAGCGCGCGAGGCGCTGGCGCGTGTCGAAGCGCCGCATCTCGCCGTAAAGCCACTGAACGAGATGTCTACCGGCGAGCGGCGGCGTGTGCTGATCGCGCGTGCGCTGGTCACTCGCCCCGATGCGCTCGTCCTCGATGAGCCAACGACCGGTCTGGATCTCGTCGCGCGACATCGCTTCATGGACACAGTGCGCCGCCTCATGCGTGAAGGGACGACGCTGATTCTGATCACCCATCACGTCGATGAGATCGTCCCCGAGACCAGGCGAGTGGTGTTGTTGCGCGAAGGACAGGTCGCCTTTGACGGCACACCGACGGACGCGCTCACTGCCGCGCATTTGAGCCAGACCTTCGGCGCGAATCTGACTGTGGAGCGCGCCGGAGACTACTATCACGTAAGGGTCATAGGGACGTGAATCGCACTTCGCTCGCCGGCGTGTACGCGGAGTTCCTTGCGCGCTACCCTCAATACAGGACCACGTTGCACCTCGATGCGCTTCGTGCGGTCGAGTACGGGCGACTGGACGAGCACGGCCACATCTACCTCGACTACACAGGCGGAAGCCTGCATGCCGCGTCGCAAGTGCGCCAGCACGCAGACCTCTTGAACGCACAGGCGCTCGGCAATCCACATTCGGCAAGTCCTTCTTCGTCACGGACGACGACGCTCGTTGAGGGCTCGCGCCGAGCGGTACTCGAATGGTTCGATGCGGCCGGCGAGTACACCGCGATCTTCACCGCCAATGCGACGGGCGCATTGAAGCACGTTGGCGAGTCGTATCCGTTCTCAGCTGACAGTCATCTGCTCTTGTCGGCGGACAATCACAACTCGGTCAATGGCATCCGCGAGTTTGCCCGTGCGGCCGGAGCGGCAATTGCCTACGTCCCGCTCTCGGTGCCCGAGTTGCGTCTCGACTCGGCTGCGCTGGACAGCTTGCTCGGTCACGCAACCCCTGGTGCGGCGAATCTGTTTGCGTTTCCCGCGCAGTCCAACTTCACTGGTGTCAAACATCCGCTCGACCTGATCGACCGCGCGCACGATCGCGGCTGGAACGTGCTGCTCGATGCGGCGGCGTACGTGTCGACGAACCGCTTGAGCCTGCGCGAGGTGCGGCCCGATTTTGTCAGCGTCTCGTTCTACAAGATGTTTGGATACCCGACCGGTGTCGGCTGTCTGCTGGTGCGCAACAGCGCGCTCGGCAAGCTCCATCGACCATGGTTTGCGGGCGGCACCGTCAACTTCGCCACCGTCGGCGGCCGTCGCCACATCCTCTCGCCCGGAGAAGCCGGCTTCGAAGATGGAACGCTAAACTACTTGTC
>JBKPRH010000178.1:0-15686 GCA_046765795.1 Acidobacteriota bacterium
CGACGCGTATATCAAAGGTCGATTCACCGACGTCGCGAGCTGGTCGCTCGGTGGAGACGACGAGGTGCATCTGCTGATGGACAAAAAGCAATCGACCGGCATCGACGCGAAGACCGGTTGGCCCTGCTTCAGTCCTGTGTAGTGTCCGGTGGCCTTAGTTCGAATACAGCGGGAACGCCTTACAGAGCCGATCGACTTCCTGCTTCACCATTCCCGCCACGCGATCATCGTCCGGCGCAGCGAGCACTCGGCCGATCAGTTCGCCGACGACATCCATCTCGGCCTCGCGCATGCCGCGCGTGGTCAGCGCAGGTGTGCCGATCCGAATGCCGCTCGCGATCATCGGCGGGTTCTGATCGAACGGAATCGCGTTCTTGTTGACCGTGATGCCCGCCTTGCCGAGCGCGGCTTCTGCAGCCTTGCCGGTCACGCCCTTCGAGAAGACATCGACCAGCATCAGGTGATTGTCGGTGCCGCCGCTCACGATCCTGAAGCCCTGACTCGCGATGGCACTCGCCAGCCGCTGCGCGTTGGCGACGATCTGCCGCTGATAGTCCTTGAACGCGGGCTCCATCGCTTCCTTGAAGCACACGGCCTTGGCCGCGATGATGTGCATGAGCGGCCCACCCTGAACGCCGGGGAACACCGAGCGATCGAGATCCTTCGCGTACCGCTCGCGACACAGAATCAGACCTGACCGCGGACCGCGTAGCGTCTTGTGCGTCGTCGAGGTGACGAAGTCGGCGTGTGGCACCGGACTCGGGTGCAAGCCAACTGCGACGAGGCCGGCGATGTGGGCCATGTCCACGACCATCGGTGCGCCGACCGCTTTTGCGACGGCGGCGATGCGCGGAAAGTCGATGATGCGCGGATAGGCACTCGCGCCGACCATGATCATCTTCGGCGTGTGCTGATGCGCGAGGCGCTCGAGCTCCTCGTAATCAATCCGCTCGTCGTCCTTGCGTACGCCATACGGCACGATCGTGTAGAGCTTGCCGGAGAAGTTCAGCGGGTGGCCGTGCGTGAGGTGACCACCGTGCGCCAGGTTCATGCCGAGCACGGTGTCGCCCGGATTCACGATGGTGAAATACACCGACATGTTCGCCTGTGCACCCGAGTGCGGTTGCACATTCACGTGGTCGGCCCCGAACAACGTCTTGGCGCGCGAGATGGCCAGTGACTCGGCCACGTCCACGAACTCGCAGCCGCCGTAGTAGCGCTTGCCGGGGTAGCCCTCGGCGTACTTGTTCGTCAGGACCGAGCCCGCCGCCTCGAGGATCGCGCGGCTCACGAAGTTCTCCGATGCGATGAGCTCGAGCCCTTCGTTCTGCCGCTCCTGTTCGTGGCGAATGGCCTGCGCAATTTCCGGGTCGGCATCGGCGAGTGAGCGCAGCGTGAAGGACAGCGTTGCGGGTTCTGACATACAGCCGATCTTACCTTCGAGACTTGCCTTTTGAGCATCGAGCAGGAAGCATTGAGCATTGTGCCTTCTGTCGTGATCAGTGCGCGCGGCGAGCAGCGAGTGCGTGGCGGACATCCGTGGATCTATCGTGCCGACGTGGTCGATGTGGATGCCGACGGCGGCGATATCGTCCAGGTAATCGGACCGCGTAAGCGGACGATCGGTCAGGCGCTGTTCAGCGATCGGTCGCAGATTCCGATTCGCATGCTGACGCTCGGCGACGAGCCGGCCGGCGAGACGCTGCTACGCTCGCGGCTGCAGCGCGCGATCGAGTTCAGGGAATCGCTCCACCTCGACGCGACGGCGTATCGCCTCGTGCACGGCGAAGCCGACCTGCTGCCGTCGCTGGTGATCGACAGATACGCCGATTACCTCGTCGTGCAGGCGCTCTCGCAGGGGATGGATCGACTGCTGCCGACGATCACCGCGGCACTGCATGAACTGCTCGCGCCCGCGGGCATTCTGGCGCGCAACGATCCGAAGGTCCGTGCGCTCGAAGGGCTCGAGCAGACGATTCAGGATCTCGCAGGCGCGATCCCGGACTCGGTGATGGTGCGCGAGGGACCGATCGAATATCAGGTCGATCTGCGCCGCGGGCAGAAGACCGGTCTCTTCCTCGATCAGCGTGAGAACCGCGAGGCCGCGACGCGGTATGCGCGAGGCCGGTTGCTCGACGCGTTCAGCTATCACGGCGGGTTTGCACTGAGGCTGGCGAAGCAGTGCACGGACGCCGAGGCGATCGACATCTCGGCCGACGCGGTTCAACGTATTCAGGCAAACGCCGCGCGCAACGGCGTACCGCATCTGAAGGCGCGCGAGGAAAACGTCTTCGACGCACTGCGTCGGCTGGAGAGAGTTGGCGCGCGTTACGAGACGATCATCCTTGACCCGCCCGCCTTCGCGAAGAACAAGGCGTCGGTGCCGAACGCGCTCGCTGGCTACAAGGAGATCAACCTGCGCGCGATGCGTCTCCTCGCGCCGGGTGGCACGCTCATCACCTGCAGCTGTTCGTACAACGTCAACGAAGACACGTTCGGGGCCGTGCTGCACGAGGCATCGATCGACAGCCGCACGCCCGTGACCATCGTCGAGAAACGTATGCAGGGGCGCGATCATCCGGTGCTTGTTGGCGTGCCCGAGACGCACTATCTCAAGTGCTTCATTCTTCGGCGGGTGGAGTAGAGGTCGAACCCCGCGTCCTTCGTGCCCCAGCGTCGCGTGACATAATCCCCACTCTTATCTGGAGGCAGTCACATGGCGCGCATGTTTCGTCCTCGTCTTTCCGGCGTTGTTTGCGCTCTCTTCGCATGTGTCATCCCGCTGACCGCGATCTCTGCGTTCGCGCAAGAACCTGCGCCGACGCCGCCGGCACCGCAGCCCGAACAGACGCCGGCCACACCGCAAACGCCACCCGGGCCGCCGCTCGGCGGATTGGGCGCGCCGCCGGCGATCAGGCCGTACGACAGGGTCATCACCAAAGAAGCGAAATCAGACGAGGGACTCTTCACCGTGCACCGCATCGGTGACCGGCTCTATTACGAGATCCCGACCGCGCAGCTGGGCAAGGAGTTCCTCTGGGTGACCCAGATCGCGCGGACGACGGTCGGCGCGGGACAGGGCGGGCAGGCGGTGGGCAGCCGAGTCGTGAAATGGGAGCGCCGCGGCAATCGTGTCCTGTTGCGCGGCATTTCGTACGACATCGTCGCGGACCGGAAGCAGCCGATCGCGCAGGCGGTCGAGGCTGCCAATAACGACACGATCCTGATGGCCTTCAACATCGAAGCGCTCGGCAAGAACGATGCGCCGGTGATCGACGTCACGCGCGCGTTCACGACCGAGGTGCCGGAGTTCAGCGGTCGCGCCCGCGTGCGATCGCGCACGTTCGACGGGTCGCGCTCGTTCGTTGAGCGCGCGGTCTCGTTCCCCGACAACATCGAAGTCGAAGCGACGCACACCTATTCGACTGGCGTCGAGCTCCAGGGTCCGATCCTCACACCTCAAGCGCTCGCCAACCAGGCACGGCCAGGCAGTGCCAGCGTCGTCATGCACTACAGCATGGTGAAGCTCCCAGAGCAGCCGATGATGCCGCGCGTGTTCGACGAGCGCGTCGGGTACTTCACCGTCCAGCAGTTCGACTACGGTCGCGACGAGCATCGCGCGCAACGCCGTCGCTATATCTCGCGGTGGCGGCTCGAAAAGAAGGATCCGAATGCAGCATTGTCGGAGCCGGTCAAGCCGATCGTGTTCTACGTCGATCCCGCAACACCCACGAAGTGGGTGCCGTTCATCAAGAAGGGCATCGAGAGTTGGCAGCCCGCGTTCGAAGAGGCTGGTTTCAAGAACGCGATCCTGGCCAAGGACGCGCCCAGCAAGGAGCAGGATCCAGACTGGAGTGCGGAGGACGCGCGCTACTCGGTGATCCGCTGGCTGCCGTCAACGGTGGAGAATGCCTCAGGGCCGCACATTTCCGATCCGCGAACCGGTGAGATTCTCGAGGCCGACATCCAATTTCATCACAACGTGATGAATCTCGCGCGCGACTGGTACTTCGTGCAGGTCGGTCCGCTCGATCCACGCGCTTCGAAGCTGCCGCTTCCGGACGACCTGATGGGCAGACTGATCGAGTATGTGGCCGCGCACGAGGTGGGCCACTCGCTCGGCTTCCAGCACAACATGAAAGCGAGCTCGCTGTATCCGGCCGAGAAAGTTCGCGACCGCGAATGGGTCAAGAAGATGGGCCACACGCCGACCTTGATGGATTACTCCCGCTTCAACTATGTGGCGCAGCCGGAAGATCACATCGACCCCGCCGATCTCATCCCGAAGATTGGTCCCTACGACAAATGGGCGACGATGTGGGGATACAAACCGATTCCAGGTGTGAAGGCCCCAGACGAGGAGAAGCCGACGCTCGACCAGTGGGCGCGCGCGCAGGACACCACGCCGTGGCTGCGGTTCACGACGCAGGATTCGCTCGGCGCCGATCCGGGTGAGTTGACCGAGGCAGTCGGCGATGCCGATGCGGTGCGCTCGACGCGCATGGGATTGAAGAATCTCGAGCGTGTCTCCGGGATGCTGCTGACCGCCACGAAACGTCCCGGCGAGCCCTACGACGATCTCGAGGAGGTGTACGGACGCCTGCTTGGTCAGTGGGTGCTCGAGATGAACCACGTCGCCGCGGTCGTTGGCGGTGTGGAGTCGCGACAGAAGATGTCGAGTCAGGACGGGCGGCGTTTCGTCTCGCTCCCGCGCGAGCGTCAGCGCGAAGCGATGCAGTTCCTCAGCGAGAATGCGTTCGCGACGCCCACCTTTGTGATCAAGCCCGACATCCTCAGGCGGATCGAACCGTCCGGCACGCTCGATCGGATCCGGACGAGTCAGCAGCGTGTGATGGCGACATTACTCGCAGAATCGCGCATCAATCGCCTGGTCGAACAGGAAGCCGTGGATGGTGCCACCGCATATCGCGCGACCGAGTTCTTTGCCGACCTGCGGCGTGCGATATGGCGAGAGGTCGATACGGCGTCAGTGCAGATCGATCCGTATCGGCGCAACCTGCAGCGCGCGTATCTCGATGCGATGAGCGACAAGGTCAACAGTCGCGTGGGTGGGGAGTCGCGGCCGCTGGCACGTGGTGAGCTGCGAACGCTCGACGCGTCGGTCCGTGCCGCGATTGCCAAGGCCGCCGACCGTCCGACGCGGCTGCACCTGCAGGACGTGCGGGACCAGATCGCACGGATTCTTGATCCCAAGTTCGCGCCGCAGGCGGCGCCGCTGAACCTGCCGATCATCCTCGGGCTGGACGGGTCTGACGACTCGCTCGGCTGCTGGATCGACTACGCGATCCGGGTCAATCACGTTGAGGCGGGTTTCGTAGAGGCGGGTCTTTAGCGGGGTTTGTAGAGGCGGGTCTTTAGACCCGCCTGCATCATCATGTCGAATTTCGTTGATTACCGCGAACGTGTCGGATCGAATCCCGACAAGCAATTCAAAGCGACGTTGTTCCAGAGCGGACGCTTGATGCTCGGGCTCAACTGCCTCGAGCCGGGGCAGTCGCAGCACGCCCACACGCACGCCGATCAGGACAAGTTCTATTTCGTCGCCGAGGGCACCGGCGAGTTCGTCGTCGGCGATGAGAAGAAGCGCGCCGGCCAAGGCATGGTCGTCTGGGCACCAGCCGGCGTCACGCACGGCGTGACGAACACAGGCACCGAGCGTTTGGTGCTGCTCGTCGGCATCGCTCCGTTCCCGGCGTAACTACGGCAACGGACATTGCGGATTCTGCGATCTTTGATTTTTGAGTGGTTGTTGATTCTTGAATTGTGACTGTTGATTAGGCGGGTCTCTTCGAAGATTTCGGTGTGAACCAGCAGTGGCAGGTCGCGTGCTCTTGTGCGTGACATGACACCAGACGAACTCAAGGCCCGAACGAAGAAGTTCGCTGTTGAAGTGATTCGATTCGCCAAGGCGATTCCGAAGGACCACATCAACGACGAAATCGCTTCTCAGCTCGCCGATGCCGCGACGTCTACCGCGGCGCACTATCGCGCCGTTTGTCGCGCCAAGTCTCGCGCCGACTTCATCAACAAACTCAGTGGTGCCATCGAGGAGGTTGACGAGTCCGCCTTGTGGTTAGAGATCCTTGAGGAGGCCAAGATATGCGCCGGCACTCACACGAAGCCGCTTTGGAAAGAGGCCGACGAACTCACGCGAATTTTTGTGAGGTCGCGCGAAACCGCTCGAGCCAGACAGAAGCGAGAGCGTGAGCATCAGGCGCGCGAAAATCGCCCTGGCGCCCACCGTCACCGATGAAATCGCCAATCAACAATCGCCATTCAACAAGGAATTACGCATCAAAGATCCTCAATCAGCAATGTCAGGCACCATCCCTGTTCAACCCGAGAGCCTTCATTCGCTTATGCAGATTCGTCCGTTCGATGCCAAGGACGCGCGCCGCGCCGGCGACGTTCCATTCCGTCTGCTCCAGCGCCTGACGAATGCGATCGCGCTCGGCGGAGTCGCGCACTTCGTGCAGGCCTGAGGTCCGAGTCGTGGCCGGGGTACGAATGTCGAGCGGCACCGAGTCCACGGTGATCTGAACCTCGGGGCTGAGGATCGCCATCCGTTCCACGGTGTTGCGCAATTCGCGGATGTTGCCGGGCCAGTGATGGCGTTCGAGCAGCTGCAGCACCTCCTCGTCGATCGCCTTTCGTCTGAAATTGTTGCGCGTGCAGAACTCGCTCAGGAAGTACGCGGCGAGATCGCGCACGTCCTGCAGACGCTCGCGTAGCGCCGGCACGCGAATGGGCACGACGCTGAGGCGGTAATACAGATCTTCGCGGAACTTGCCGTCGGCAACTCGATCTTCGAGGACTCGGTTGGTGGCGGAGATCACTCGGACCGACACGCGGATCGACTGCTCGCTGCCGATCCGCTGGACCTCGCCGTCCTGCAGCACGCGCAGGAGCTTGGCCTGCGAGGCTTCGTGCAGATCGCCGACTTCGTCGAGGAAGATGGTGCCACCGTCGGCCAGCTCGAATTTGCCGCGTCGCATGCCGGTCGCCCCGGTGAACGCCCCGCGCTCGTGACCGAACAACTCGCTCTCGATGAGCTCCGTCGGAATCGCGGCGCAGTTGACCTTGACGAATGCGCGCGCGGAGAACGGGCTCTCGCGATGGATGTGCGCGGCCAGGAGTTCCTTGCCAGTCCCCGATTCGCCGGTCAGCAGGACGCCGGCGTCGGACTTCGCGACCTGCGTCGCTTGACTCACGACGTGGCGGAACGCGTCGCTGCGTCCGATCATTTTCGGCGCATCGCCGACGATCTCCCGATAGCGCTGGTTCTCGCGCTGCAGATCCGAACGCTCGAGCGCGTTCTTGATGACCAGCAGTACTCGGTCGCGGGCCAGCGGCTTCTCGAGAAAGTCGAAGGCACCGCTGCGTGTCGCCTCGACGGCGTCGCGGATCGTCGCGTGTCCGGAGATCATGACGACCGGAGTCGGATCCTCGCTCTGCTTCAGCGAGCGCAGCACGTCGATGCCGTTGCCGTCGGGAAGGCGCACGTCGAGCAGATACAGATCGGCGCGTCCAGGTGCGCGATGCGGCTGAAACTCGTCGATCGAGCTGCAGACGGTCACTCCATACCCCTCGCCCTCGAGAATCAGGCGCAGCGACGACCCGATATTTGGCTCGTCGTCGACGATGACGATGCGGTGTTTGCGTTTCATGCCTGAGCGCGATCCGTCTCGACGCCACGGTCCGGCTGAAGCCGGACACTACTCCGACTGCTCGGCGAGTCCTGCGCCGCGGGCAACGTCACCCTGAATCCGGCGCCGCCAAGCTCGCCTTTGACCAGCGTGATATCGCCGCCCAGTACCAAAGCGTTCTTCCTGGCGATCGAGAGGCCGAGTCCCATGCCGTGCTTCTTGAACGTGATCGTCGGCTCGAACAGCGTACGTGAGGCTTCCTCGTTGATGCCAGCGCCGGAGTCATGGACTTCGACGATCGCCTGATCGCCCTGCGCGCTGGTGACGGCCAGGATCGATCCGTTGTGGCCAGCGGCGTCGGCCGCGTTCTCGAGCAAATTAGTGAGGATGCCCTTCACGAGATCGGCACCGGCGTGGACGCGCGGACCGCGCACATCGAGCTTGAAGCGATACGTCGTCGAGGGATGCGCCGGCTTCAGCAGCGAAACCCGCTCGGTCACGAGCGCGTTGAGATCGAACGCCTCCGGATTCACTGGAGGTTCGCGCGCAAACTCGGAGAACGCGCGCACGCGGCGCTCGAGCGTCTCGATCTCGCTGATGACGATCTGTGCCGCTTCCTGCATGAACACCCGGTCGGCCTGCGGCTGGCGCGCCACCATCTCTTCGACGGTCAGCCGAATCGGCGTCAGTGAGTTCTTCAGCTCGTGCGCCGTCTTGCGGGCGAGCGACTGCCAGCTGGACATCTGCGTCAGGTAGACGAGCCGCTCGCGGCTGCGCCGCAGTTGTTCGGCCATGTGATTGAACGCATCAACCGCGTTGCCGACTTCATCGGTCTGCGTCGATTCGATCCGCCGATCCCAGTCGCCGGCGGCGAAATCGGTGAGGCCCGCCGTGAGTTGCCGAATCGGTCTGCTGATGCGGTGAGCGATGAACAGCAGCGGTGCCAGCGAAATCAGCCAGACGATGGCGACGAGGAGGAGCAGCGTGAGCGTGAAGCCGCGACGCAGATCGCGGGCTTCAATCGAGCCCACCACTTCGCGTGCCTGCCGCAGCTTGGTGGACAACTCCTGCATGTGGATGCCGGCGAGATCGCGCGCGTAGACCTCCACGCCTTGCGGTGTGCGCCGCATGAAATCGAGCCGGTCGCCGTCAGAACCGGCCAGGCCGAATCGTTCCGGTTCGTTGCTCTCCCAGAATCCGCGCACGTCTTCGGGCCAGTCGTTGATGGTCGCGAGGACGTGAGTCGTCGGCGCGGTTCGTCCCATCGCAGCGTCCTGTCGCAGCGCTTCGCGCTCTCGCTGATAGAACTGCCGCACGGTGTCTTCGAGGGTTCGAGACAGTCCGTCGAGTTCCTCGGTCGTGGCGTAGCCGAGGCTGCTCTCGAGCAGCGACATCGTGATGGCGATCGTCGCCGCCAACGGCAGCACGGTGGCGATGACGAACGCAGCGATCAGACGCGTGCGGAGGCTATGCATTGACGATGAGGCCGTTCACGCTTCTCGGTTCGTGTTCACGTTCATGTTCGCGTTCGTTGTTCCGTTTCGATGTTCGGGGTTCGGGGCCGCGAACCTCGAATCGGAATCTCGAACCTTGAACCGAACCTTGAACCGAACCCTGAACACGAACCGAGAACTGAGAACCCAGAAGTGTGAACGACACTGTCTCTAATTCCCCAATCTGAATGGTCCGGCCTCGACTGATTTTGCCTTGTTCTCGTCCTCGCGCCGCCGACTTAGCACGTCGATGAGCGTGTGCAGTGTAAACGTCGAATCCTCAGCGGGCGCGTTCGCGGAGCGCTCGGGAATTCGATATTCGACGCGCACCCAGAACGGCGTATCGCGTCCGGTGCGGCCGAGCGACGCAACCGGCACGGTGACGTTGTCGAGACACCAGTCCTCGGCGGCCCGCGCGGTCAGATGCGAGATCGACCGTGGCATCGGCCCGACTCGGGTGACGGCAAAGCGCTGCTCCCATAGATCGAAGCTCAGATTGAAGCTCTGTTGCGCCCGGCTGACGACCGCGCCGTTCGGCTTCTCGAGCACGATGAGGTCGAAGTCCACGCGCACCGATCGACCGTCCTGCAGCCGGTCGAGCACCGGCCCGGAGATGAATCCCAGCCCCGACGCCCGCACGTGCAGCGCATCAGCGACAGCGCGCACCGTTAGCGTCTGGGCGTCGACGGGCGACGTCATCGCGATCAATGTGACGACGAGGACCAGGGACCAGGGACGGACCAAGGACCAGGGACGGACCAAGGACCAGGGACCGACCAAGGACCAAGTACGGACCAGGCACGAAGAACCAGGGACCAAGGACCAACGGCGCCGCCCCGCGGGGATCAAAACCGCACTCCCATCGTGAAGGTGACGTTGAGGTCCTCGGCGTTGAGCGGAAACGCCAGTGTCAGAAACCCGTTGTCGCCCTGCAGGCCGAAGCCCGACGACAAACGGAATCGCATCTCACCGTTGTTATTCCAGACCGAGCCGGCGTCGAGGAACGCACCGACGAATCGGTAGCGATACTCGAGCGAGCTGTTGAAGACCCGATCGCCGCCAGCCGGCGCGATATCGAACTTGTTCCACCCGCGCAGCGTCGTCGAGTCGCCGAGCGTGAATCGCTCAAAAAGCGGCGCGTTGCCGGTGATACCGCCAAAGGCGACGTTGGCAATGACGGTGTTGTGCCGCTGTGAATAGCGATAGCGCAGCGAGGCCAGGTGGCGCGTGTAGCTCAGGTCGCTCTCGAGCGCCTCAGCCGACGTTCGCAACTCGTAGCTGGCCTCGACGCGCTGCGTGACATCCCGGCTTCCATACCAGCGCTGGTCGTAATCGATCCGCGTGACGACCGCGTTCGCGTTCTGCGAGTCGGGCGGGTGCATCAGCGATTCGAGTTCAGACAGGCTCACGCCGCCGGTGACACGCACGTACGGTGTGGGTGCGAAGGTGACCGACGGTTCGACGGTCAGTCGTGTGCGGTACGCCTCGGGGATGGCCGGATCGGCGGCGAGAGCAAACAGCGTCGGCTCGCGCCAGGTGTCGTTGAAGCGCGCAATCTCGATGCGTGCGCCGAGTCGATCGGTTGCGAGCTTCCGGCTTTCAAACGCAACGCGGACGCCCGAGTACTCCTCGACGAGGTCGTCGTTGTTGCTGAACATGAATCCAGCAGTGACGCGATGGCTCCGCCCGCCCATCGGGATGTCGAGTGCGCCGCTCCACCCCTGCTCCGAGTGGTAGACGAACTTGGATCGAGAGGGCGTGAATGGAATCCATCGCGTGCCCTCTTTCTCGCTGAACTCGAAGACGACGCGGATGCGGCCGCGCTCGCTGCCACGCGAGATGCGCCGCTCGACGGTGTAGCCAGGGCGCTCGGCTTCGAGCAGGCGTTTCAGCTCGTCTGCTTCATCGTGATCGAGGCGCTTGCCGACCAACGCCTGCAATCGATCCCGCAGGGAACGGCTGATGTCAGCGTCCGGAACCCCCTGTATCTCAACGCTCTCGACGATGTAGCGCGTGTTGATGTTTTCGACCAGGCTGTCGTCGTCGCTGATGCGTGCGACGAGGAAGATCACACGAGCCTGGCCATCCGGCCGCGCGACGTAGCGAACCGCCGCGACGACATCGGGTTGTTCGCCCTCGATGCGCGCGGCGATCTCCGTGAGCCGCTCGCGATTGAGCGGCTCCCCGGTCAGCGTCTCGAGTTCACGACGAAGACCGGGGCTGAGACTGTCGCGGGAGAGGCCGGAGAGATCGACGGACTCGATGATCGCGCCGTCGCGCGGTTCAACATCTTGCGCGCGCGCCGCCTGCCATGGCGCGAGCAGTGCGAGGACAAGGAGGAGCAGGGACAGAAGTCTCATGCCAGAGGCCGAGGCAAGCGGCGCGCCATTTTACAAATAGTTGATCGACAAGCAGATCGGCGCGGCGCACCTGTGCCGAGGATTCACACCTGTGAAGGAAGTGGAAGAAGTGGAAGAAGTGGAGGAAGTGGAAAAGTGGAAAAGTAAGTGGAAAGTGCGTGGGAGCTGATTCGATGAATCGGGCAGGCGACATGCAGTGGTGCGGCGCTCATGGAGGTTCCGATGAGACGCGGACTGATAGTCATCGCCGGCCTGGCGCTCAGCGTCGTGGCTTCCGGGCAATCCCTACCTGACGAGCACACCATCGAACGGCCCTTTTCCGAAGGCGGCATCGTGACACTCAATCTCTCCTCCGCCGATTACACCGTGCGTGCCGGCGCGAGCGATCGCGTGCGCGTGCGATGGCGTGCCGAGGACCCGGAGGACGAGAAGGACGTGCGCAGGATCACGGTCGTCTCCGACGTGTTCGAGAGGGTGGCGACGATTCGCACCAAAGGACCGACCAGTCATGCGCGGTTCACGATCGAAGTTCCGCCACGATCGGACGTGCACCTGCGCGTTCGTGCCGGCGATGTTCGTATCGAAGGGATCGAAGGCAACAAAGACATCCGCATGACCGCGGGCGCTCTCTATATCGACGTGCAGCCCGATTCACTCCGCCATGTGCACGCGTCGGTATCGATCGGCGATCTGAACGCGCGAAGTCTCGGCATCGAGAAAGATGGCTTCAAGAATTCCTTCGACTGGTTCGGCGACGGCCAATACACGCTCGATGCCCGCCTTTTCGTCGGCGATGTGCACCTTCACTGAGTCGCAATTTGAGATTTTGCGATCTTTGATCGTTGATTGAATTGTTGATTTGTGAATGTCGATTCTCGATTTGTAGCTGAATCAAAGCAATTCGGCGTGAATGGACGTTGGTATGTCGTCTCGCAAGGCCACTAAAAGCCCCCGGCGCGAGCGCCGCAAATCACCAGTCAACAATCATCATTCGTCAACGAATCACCAATCAAAGATCGATAAATCACCAATGCGATGCTCAGTCGATCCGCGGAGGAACACGCCGCTTCGTCGCCTGCTCGAAGGCGTATGCGATCTCGATCAACCGCGGTTCGCTGCACGCGCCACCGGTGAACGCGACGCCGTACGGCGACGGCTTGGCGTTGAATCCGGCGGGCATTCCGACTGAGTTTGGCACGGTGCCGAACGGGACGATCACTGTTGGGTAGCCGGCCTTGGCCGCAATCGCGGCGCCGGTTCCGCCCGGGAAGATGAGCGCGTCGAGTCTGTTGGCCTTCATCACCGCGTCGATGCCCTCGTCTCGCGACAGGGCCAGATCCTTCGCGCGGTCGGCCTGGTAGCGCGCGCGATCGGCGGTCAGATCCATCTCGTCCGAGTTATCCAACTGTGCCTGTCCGTACTTCAGCGTGCCGGCGGACTGATGCACACGATTCCATTCGCGCAGGGCGGTCAACGATTTCACCGGCGCCCGATCGCCGAGCGACGCAAGCCACGCATTGAAATCGCGCTTCATGCCGTACTTGAACACCACGGAGCAGTCCTCGTCGCGGCCCTTCGCGTCCTCAGGTCCGCTGCACACACCCCACTTGAGCAGGCTCCGCGCTGGATCGGTCGTGACGACAGATGGAATGTCCGCGGGATCGATCACAGTGGCCCCTTGCGCGCGCATGGCAGCAATGGCGTCGGTCATGAGCCGCTTCTGCGCGTCAGTCAATCCGCCATTCGATCCGCTCTCACCCGGTGTGGCCGCGGGGTCGTAGTAGAACGCGCGCGGGATGCCGAGGCGCGCGCCCTTCAGGCCGTCGCGCCGAAGGAACTTCGTGTAGTCGCGCTGTGGCGGCGGCGTGCACGTGCTCGTCGCGCGATCGTTGGGATCCGGCATCGGACCTTCCATGGCGCCGAGCATGATCGCCGCATCGGAGACCGTGCGCGCCATCGGTCCTGGCGTGTCCTGATCGGCTGCAATCGGAATCACACCGTATCGGCTCACGCGACCGACGGTCGGCTTGATGCCCACGAGCATGTTCTGGTTGGACGGGCTGAGGATCGACCCTGATGTCTCGGTCCCGACGTTGGCCATCCAGAAACTCATCGCGGTTCCGATCCCTGAACTGGAGCCACCGGTGGCCAATACAGGCCGTCCGTCGCCTGTCGCCTCGCGCGGATCGCGGCGAGGATCGTATGGATTGAACGCGAATCCGCTGAGCGAGTTGTAGTTGGTCGGCATTGCCGCCGCCACCCAGTTCGCCAGCTCCGTCATCGTGGTCTTGGCGATGATGATCGCGCCGGCGTCGCGCAGGTTCTTCGTGAGCGTCGCTTCGTAGGGCGGAATCAGGCCGGCAAACGCCAGCGCCCCACCGGTCGTGGGCATGTCGGTCGTGTGGATGTTGTCCTTGACCGCAATCGGAATGCCGTGGAGTGGACCGCGGACCTTCCGCAGGCGCCGTTCGCGGTCGCGTTCGGCCGCTTCCTCGAGCGCGCGCGGGTTCACGTACAGCGCCGCATGCAGCCGATCCTCATAGAGGGCAATCCGCATCAGCGATTGGGCGACAATGTCTCGTGACGTGACGCGCCCCTGTTCGAGGGCGGCGCGCGTGTCTGCGATGGTGGCCTCGACGATCGAGAACGAAGCGCGGGCCGGCTGCTGCGCGTGGACCGGCGCGAACCAGACGATTGCCGCGGCCACAATCGCGACTCCGATCATCCAGAGCCGTGTCATGAGAGGGAATTCTACGTGAACGTGCCGACTGCATCCCGTGTGGCCTCACGAACCGCACTGATTACCGGCGCTTCGTCGGGCATCGGCGAAGCATTTGCGGAAGTCTTTGCCGCACACGGCTTCGACCTGGTCATCACCGCGCGGCGGGAGGACCGCCTGAGCGCGGTCGCCGCTCGCCTCGAGCAGCGCTATGGAATCCGCGTGCTCGTCTTTGTTGCCGATCACTCGCGGCCGGACACCGCGGTGCGGCTCTGCACCGAGCTCGCAACAAGAGGACTGACCATCGACGCGCTGGTGAACAACGCCGGCTATGGCGTGCCCGGCACCTTTGTCGCGTCGCCATGGCAGCGCCATCAGGACATGCTGCAGGTCATGGTCGTCGGGCTGGCGGAGCTCACGCATCGTCTGCTGCCAGGCATGATCGAACGCGGCTACGGCCGCATCGTCAATGTCGCATCGCTTGCGGGTCTTGTCCCGGCACCGGCGGGACACACGCTCTACGCGGCAGCCAAGGCGCTCGTCATCAAGTTTTCGGAGGCGTTGTCGAACGAAGTACGAAAGCACAACGTCCATGTCACGGCCGTATGTCCTGGGTTCACCATCAGCGAGTTCCACGACGTCACTGGCACGCGCGAGCAGATGAAGAGCCTGCCGCCATGGATGTGGATGGATTCGCCGACGGTCGCGCGCCAGGGATTCGAGGCGGTCATGGCCGGCACGCCCATCTACATCAACGGTCGCGTCAATCGCTCGATCGCGCTGCTCGTGCGTTACGTTCCCGAACGGGTGGTCAAAGCGATTGGCCGGCGACTCGGCCGCTCGTATCGGAAGACCTAGTTTTAAAATTGAGGAGGATGTCTACAGCAGGACAGCTCTTCCTGAAGGAAGACCGAACACCGGATCAGATCATCACGACGGACTTCGACCTCCTCCGCGAGGACGAGTTCCAGGGCATTCGCTGCCCACAATGCGGGTGGCGACCGCGGAAGTCGAGCCGCTGGTCATGCAGCTGTGTCGGAACGCCCGAACCGTACTTCGAGTCGTGCGGCACTGTGTGGAATACGTTCTCAACGCGCGGCCGTTGTCCCGGCTGCAGTCACCAATGGCAGTGGACGACGTGCCTGAAGTGCCACGAGCACTCGCTGCACGTGGATTGGTACGAGGGGGACGAGGATCATTGACGATTGTCGATTTGTGATTGGAGATTCGTTGGTGATTGTCGATGGCTGATTGTTGATTCGAGTCAATCAACAATCCATAGTCGTCAATCGACAAGGATTCACCGATCAAAAATCGTCAATCATTAATGAACTGCAAGGCCAGCCGCTTGATGAGTGTGTCGAGCGACTCGCCGGCGAGCGCAAACGTCGACGACTCAGGCTGCCACGTGAGCTTGTAGCTGCGTGACATGGCCGAGACCCAGATC
>JBKPRH010000179.1:0-3622 GCA_046765795.1 Acidobacteriota bacterium
GCGTTACATAGCTAACCACGATCAACACCGCCACCGACACCACGAAGATCAGCAGGCCGTAATACTGAAAGTAAATGTTGTTCAGGATCCAGAGCCACGAGCCCGATGTGTACCCATTCTGATATCCCGGCATCCCGAGCGTCACCGGTGTGTCGACGAAGAGTCGAAGCACGCCCATTCCGAAGCCGGTCAGCAGCGCAGCGAGACAGCCGGCTCCTGTCAGCCGCCGCATCAAGACGACGCAGTAGAACACCGCGGCGATCGGCGGGGCCAGATAGGCCTGAATCCCCTGCAGGTAGTCGTACAAGCCCCGTGCACCCTGGATCACCGGAATCCACGTGAGCGCGATCACGACCATGACCATGGTCGCCACACGCCCAATCCACACCAGCTGTGCCTGCGACGCGTTGGGTCTGAGCTTGCGATAGAAGTCAATCGTGAAGAGCGTCGACGAAGCATTGAAGGCGCCGGCAAGGGAACTCATGAGGGCCGCCAACAGCCCGGCCACGACCAGGCCGCGCAACCCTGCGGGCATGACGTGCTGCACGAGCAATGGAAAGGCTGCCTGTGCGGCGATCGGCACGACGTTGCCGCTACCATCCACGAGCACGCTGAGCCCGGGGACCTTGCCGGTACGGGCGAGCGCCAGCGCGAGCATGCCCGGAACGATGAAGATGAAGACCGGTAGGAGTTTGAGGAACGCCGCAAAAATGGTCCCGCGTCGCGCCTCAGTCTCATTGGGAGCGCCCAGCGTGCGTTGCACGATGTACTGATCCGTGCACCAGTACCAGAGACCAATGATCGGCGCGCAGAACAGCATGCCGAGCCACGGGTAGTTCTGGTTGAAGTACCACGCCATCCGACCGCTCTCCTTGACCGGGAGCCACGTGCCCTCGACACCCCCGGGAATGATCGGCTTCCACAGGTTGAACATCTCAGAGCCGAGCACGGCTCGCAGTTCGCTCCACCCGCCGAGCCGATACAACCCGACGATCATCAGCATGAGCGAACCGGCGATGAACACGGCGGTCTGCACGGCTTCGGTATACGCGATCGCGCGCATGCCGCCGATCACAGAATAGAGCCCTGTGAGGAGAACGACCAGCACCGAGCCGATCCAGAAGCTGTTGAAGACTGCGCCGCCGATCTGGATCTGCATTTCGGGCAGCAATGTCCCAAAGACAACGCCTCCGGCGAAGATGCCGACCGCCATTTTTGTCAGCACGTAAGCGACCAACGAGATGAGCGACAAGACCCAACGTGCCGTTGCCGAGAACCGCAGCTCGAGAAACTCCGGCATCGTGTAAACGCGAGAACGCAGATAGAACGGCACCAGCACCCAGCCAAGGACGAGCAGACACCATGCATGGAGCTCGAAGTGCGCCAATGCAACGCCGCTCGTCGCACCTGCGCCTGCCAGACCGACGAGATGCTCCGACCCGATGTTCGACGCGAAGATCGACGCGCCAACCACAAGCCATCCAAGGTTGCGGCCAGCGAGGAAGTAGTCGTCAGCGGTGTCTCGGTTCCTCGCGACAGACCACCACGTGAGGCCGGCGAGAAGTCCGAAGTACAACGCGATAGTGACCCAGTCGAGAGTCGTCATGCGGTGCGGTGTATCCTCAGCGCGTGCATTCTACGTGGAGCACTCGGCTTTGGGCCGCAGGAATCCTTCTCATAGCGAACGCGGCGTCAGTGCGGGCCGAGACTGGGTACGACGCCTGGCTGCGGTATGCCCCGCTGCCCGCGCCGATCATGGCCCGCATTGGGTCTGTGCCGACCTCCGTCACGCTGCTTGGCGACTCGCCGGTCCTGAAAAGTGCACGCGACGAGATGGTGCGCGGTCTCTCCTCGATGCTCGCGACGCCGATCACGGCCAGTGCTGCCCCTCCACCAGCACCCACCATCCTCCTGGGAACCCTCGAACGCATCAGGCCTCTCGTGCCTGCTGCGCCGATGGCCGCCGATCTCACCACCGACGGCTTTTGGCTTGGGACGACCACGCTGCGCGGCCAAACGGTGACCGTCGTCGCTGGTCCAAACGAACGAGGTGTGCTCTACGGCACGTTCGCGCTGCTGCAGCGGATCGCCCGCGGTGAGAACGTCTCGCGCCTCAACGAACGTCAGGAGCCCGCTGCCGCAATCCGGTGGGTCAATCACTGGGACAATCTCGATGGGACGATCGAACGTGGCTATGCCGGCCGCTCGATCTTCTTCGAAGGTGGCCACGTCCTCGACGAACCGATGCGGGTCCGCGACTACGGACGTCTGCTGGCGTCGGTCGGCATCAACGGCGTGACCGTCAACAACGTCAACGCGAACCCGTTGGTGATCACCGACGCATTCATCCCCCAGATCGCCCTGATCGCCGACGTGCTGCGGCCCTGGGGCGTCGCCGTTTCAGTCTCGGTGGACTTCAGCAGCCCCAGACGGATTGGCGGTTTGGACACGTTCGACCCGTTGGACGCTCGTGTCGCGGCGTTCTGGAAAGATCGAATCGATGCCCTGTATCGGGCGATTCCCGATCTTGGCGGGATCGTCCTGAAGGCCGACTCTGAAGGACGACTCGGTCCGTCGGCATACAACCGCACGCATGCAGATGCGGCGAACGTGATCGCGCGAGCGCTCGCGCCGCACAAGGGCGTGATCTTCTATCGTGGCTTTGTCTACGACAACCTGATGGACTGGCGTGATCCCAAAAACGATCGTGCCCGCGCTGCCTACGATAACTTTCATCCACTCGACGGCAAGTTCGACGCGAACGTCGTCCTGCAGATCAAACACGGACCGATTGACTTCCAGGTGCGTGAACCGGCCTCGCCGCTATTCGGGGCGCTGCGCAACACCAATCAGGCCATTGAGCTGCAAATCACTCAGGAGTATCTAGGCCAGCAACGTCACGTCTGCTTCCTGGTGCCGATGTGGAAGACAGTGCTCGACTTCGACATGATGGCGACGTCCACATCACCGGGCACACCCGTGCGGGATCTGGTCTCAGGCCGTACGTTCAATCGACCGGTCGGTGGCTTTGTCGGAGTCTCGAACGTTGGACGTGACACCAACTGGCTGGGACACGACCTTGCGATGGCCAACCTGTATGGCTTTGGCCGGCTGGCGTGGAATCCGACGACGTCGGCGCGATCGATCGCCGCTGACTGGACGATGCAGACGTTCGGTCACGACCCGCAGGTCGTTGAGACGATCACCAGCATCCTGCTTGATTCATGGCCGTCGTACGAACGCTACACGGGACCGCTCGGTGCCGGAACACTGACTGACATCATTCGCGTGCACTACGGTCCAGGGATCGAATCCTCCGAACGGAACGGCTGGGGCCAGTGGCACCGCGCGAATGGTCAAGGCATCGGCATGGATCGGACGGTCGCCACAGGCACGGGTTTCACAGCGCAGTACATCCCGATCCTCGGCGCACAATTTGAATCGCTGACGTCTACGCCAGACGAGCTCCTGCTCTTCTTTCATCACGTGCCGTACACATACGTCCTGCATTCAGGCAAGACCGTCATTCAGCACATCTACGACAGCCACTATCAAGGTGCAGAAGAAGCCGCAGATTTTGTGACGCGATGGCGGAAGCTTGAACGATTGATCGATCGCGAGC
>JBKPRH010000180.1:0-8067 GCA_046765795.1 Acidobacteriota bacterium
TCTCCACGCACAGCGGTGAGCTCGGAGCTGACGGCAGCCGGATCGCGATCGCAGGCAATTCGGTCGGCGGAAACATGACCGCGGCATTGACGCGAATGGCGAAGGATCGGAAGGGGCCGAAGGTCGCGTATCAGGTACTTCTGATTCCGGCGATGGACGCCAGCGTCGACACGGCTTCGTACCATGAGTTCGCAACCGGCCGCTTTCTCCCGCGCGCGTTCATGAAGTACGGGTGGGACCTGTACGCGCCTGACGAGAAGACGCGCAACAACCCGTATGTGTCGCCGCTGCGTGCCAGCGACGAGGAGCTGCAAGGACTGCCTCCGGCACTCGTCATCACCGCGGAAAATGATCCGCTTCGCGACGAGGGGGAAGCATATGCGCGAAAGCTCAGGAACGCGGGCGTTCCGGTGACCACAACCCGTTACAACGGGACAATCCACGACTTCGTGCTGCTCAACGCCCTTCACGAGCTCCCGGAAACTCAGTCCGCTCCTCGGCCGTCGAGCGAGGCGATCCGCGCCGCATTGAGCCGTTGATCCTCTGTGGAAGGGCGGCCAGCCCGCGCCGGCTGGCCGCTCCTTCACCATCTGCGCCACGAGTAGAAAGGAGCAACGATCAAAATGGGCGGGAGGTTCTCTGGACCTCTACGCAAAAACTCACGTCCGATTGAGTCCTCACAGGGCCGTCGTCGGGGCCACCCTAGATTTGCAAGTGCTTGACAGACGGGAATTTGGGATTGGAGGCGCCGCCCGGATTTGAACCGGGGATGGAGGTTTTGCAGACCTCTGCCTTACCACTTGGCGACGGCGCCGGCTGGAACTGTGTACGAGGATAGATCCGGCCGCGTCTAGTTGACGCGACAACAGCGATGGTCCGGCTGAAGCCGGGCAACGCGCACGATCGAAGGCAGGTGGTTCATTCGCTCGTCTCTGCGGTCCACCTCCGCGGCTGCGCCGCTATGGTGGACATCCTTCGCATCAAGGTTGGCTCGCCATCCGAAGCTCGCTCGCGTGTCAGGCAAGCGAAGGATGGAGCGGGAAACGGGATTCGAACCCGCGACTTCGACCTTGGCAAGGTCGCACTCTACCACTGAGTTATTCCCGCTCGCGACGGATCCGTAGCGTACCACAGCGATCTTGGCACGGGCAAGCGCACGACATCCGACAGGGCTGTCGCGGCACCAGTTCTGCAGGTGAAAATTCACTCACCCACGGAGGCTTCACGTGGAGCATCTCGATCTCAATTTTCGACCAGAAGGTGACGAGCTAAACCTTCGACCAGAGGGGGACGAGCCTCGCCCGCCATTGGCCGTGCCCGTCCGCTCGAACACTGGCCCGATTGCCCTGGCGGCCGTTGTTGTCCTCGCGTTAGGGCTCGGCACCATCTATTACGTCAGCCGTCAGCCGACGCCGCGTTCCCCGACCGCCGCCGTCCAGCCGCAACCCGCCGCCGCCCCCACCGTCCCGCAACCGATCCCGCTGGGCGGTGAACCGGAGGCGGTCTCGATACCGCCGCTCGACGAGAGCGATGCGGTCGTACGAATGCTCGCGCGGATGTTGTCGGAGAACCCCACATTCGTCGCCTGGCTCGCATCCGATGACTTGATCCGAACCTTCACCCTCACCGTCGTCAAGGTGGCCGAGGGACAGTCGCCGGCAACAAACCTGAAGATGATGCGACCCCGCGCCAGCTTCGCCGTACGACGTCGCGGCGAGGACACGTACCTCGACGATCGCAGCTATCAGCGCTACACGCCATTGGCGGATGCGGTGTCATCGATCGATCCCGCAGGCGCTGCAAAACTCTACGCGACACTCAAGCCGCGGATCGAGGACGCCTATCGCGAGTTGGGGTACAACACATCGTTCGATCGAACACTTGAACGCGCGATCGTGTCGCTGCTCGAGACCACTGTCCCGGACAAGCCGATCCTTCTTCAGCCTGGCAGGGCGACCGAGTATCTCTACGTCGATCCGGCACTCGAGCGACTCACGAAGGCACAGAAGCACTTGCTACGGCTTGGTCCGCGTAATGCGCGCGCAGTGCAGGCCTCGCTTCGCAATATCGCTTCAGCGCTGGGGATTCCACCGGATCGACTTCCGCCGGTGCCGTGAGACGAACGTTGAAGGCGGGTCTGAAAACCCGCCTCTACCAACGCCCGACTACACATCTCTAGCCGCGCGCGTCGCGGAGCACTGCGGCAGCTTCTTCCGGTGCTGTGGGATTGACGTAAAAGCCCGTGGCCCATTCGAATCCAGCGACCCGTGTCAGCTTCGGAATGATCTCCACGTGCCAGTGATAGAAATCGCCCGCCGGCTCAGCAAGCGGCGCCGTGTGAATGAGCAGGTTGTAGGGCGGATGGCGCAGTGTCTTGTTCATCCGTCTCAGGATGTCGCCGAGCAGTCGCGCCAGCGATGCGTATTCATGACGCGGCGTGTCCTCGAAGAGCGCCTGATGCCGCTTTGGCAGGATCCACGTCTCGAACGGAAACCGCGGCGCATACGGTGACATCGCCACCATATCCGCATTCTCCGCAATCACCCGTCGTCCGTCTTGAGAATCCTGCGAGATGATGTCGCAGAAAACGCATCGCTCCTTGGCGGTGTAATGCGCGCGCGCGCCGTCCATCTCGTCGCGCACCTCGCGCGGGACGATCGGCAGCGCGATCAACTGCGAATACGAATGATCGAGTGACGCCCCCGCAGCCTTCCCGTAATTCTTAAAAATGACGATGTAGCGGAAGCGACGGTCGCGTTTGAGATCTTGCACACGATCGCGAAAAGCGCCGAGCACCTGCTCCACGGCCGACTCCCCCATCGTCGCCAGCGTGTCGACGTGGCGTGGCGATTCGATGACCACTTCGTGGGCGCCGATGCCGTTCATGCGATCGAACAGGCCTTCACCGCGGCGATCGAGCGTGCCTTCGACGCGAAGCACAGGGAACTGATTGGGGACCACGCGCAGGTCCCAACCCGGGCCGTCGGCGTGCGTGCCGTCGCGGCGTCGCGACAGCAGCTCGCGCGGGGTCATGTGTTCATGCCCTTCGCAAAACGGACAGCTGTCGTCGGGAGTGATGGCGACCGATTCGAGCTGGAAATCTGAAAGTCGCTTGCTCCGCTCGGTCGAGATGATGACCCAGCGGCCGGTAACCGGATCTTTCCTCAGTTCAGACACGGGCTCCTACGATGATGCGTCGAAGGCGTGAGCATATACCTGAATGCGCGGCCGGCCCCCTTCGATGTCGATGGCGACCACGTCGAAGCGGCACGGCCGGTCGTGCAGGCGATGCCTGGCCAGATAGTCTACGGCCATCTGCGTCAATCGTCGCTGCTTCCACACGGTGATCGCCTCCTCACCACCGCCGAACTGCTCGCCGAGGCGCGTCTTCACTTCGACAAACACCGTCGTACCCTCATGCGAGCAGACGATGTCAATTTCTCCAATGCGCGTTCGGTAGCGACGATCAAGAATTGCGTACCCGAGTCGTTCGAGCTCGGTGCACGCGAGATCTTCACCGTGTTTTCCAAGGATCTGCCGGGCGTCGTCTGACATGCCCGTTGGCGTGGCACGTTTCGGGCCAGCTCGGTGTCAAAGGTGTCGAAGTACGCGTTAGGATACTGGGAGAACACTGGAGAACATGCGTAGAGGACTCTTCATCGCTTTCGTAGCCATCATGAGCGCGGCCTGTTCCGGGAATTCCGGACCGCGCTTCGACAAAACCGACGTTGACAACATCAACCGTCTGATCGAAGACCTGCGGACGGCCTTCAATGCCAAGGACTCGGCCAAGGCCGCGGCCTTGTATTCCACCACCGGCGTCGTCATGCCACCGAACAAGCCCATCATGCGCGGGAGGCAATTCGTCGAGCAGTACTATAAGGATCGGTTTGCCGAGGGTGCGTCCGATCTCGAACTCAAAGCCGCGGATGTCTCCGGCTCGGGCACGCTGGCGTATGCGAGCGGCGATTACCGGCTGAATCTCGCCTCGAGCGACGGCAAGCCGGCGCGGCGCGATCGCGGCAAGTTTCTGTGGATTTTCCGCGAGAACAACAACCAGTGGTTTATTGAGTACGTCATCTTCAGCAGCGACTTCGTCACGCCCAGCACCTGACGCCGCTGAAGGCATTCCGGAGGATCACCATGCGCCTCCTGTCTCTTCTCGTCGTTTCGTTCGTTGCGGTCAGCGCCAGCGCGGTGCTGACCGCGCAATCGACGTCGCCGAAAGAGCCTGACCAGCTGGTCGGGGCCTGGCGTCTGGATGTGGCTAAATCCAGGTACCGGCCGGGTCCGGCGCCGCTCAGCGAGACCCGCACCTACGTCCGCGTGGGTGAGAACGTCCTCGGGGTGATCCTGCGCGAGTTTGCCAACGGCCGACGCGAGCGCATCGAGTACACGGCCAACTACGACCGCGAATACCCTGTCACCGGCACCGAGGACTACGACATGGTCGTTCTCAAGCGCATCGACCGGTCCACGTCAGAGGCGGTCCTGTCGCACGCCGGGCGCGTTTTCGGCACGGCGCGCCGCGTCATCGCCGCCGATGGCAAGTCGATGACGATTACCTTCCGGCGCGACAGCGAAACCGGCGTTTCCGTTTTGAATGTCGCTTATTACGACCGGCTGCCGAACCCGCCGCCCGACTGAGCGTCAACCACCGTTGACAGAACTCGTTGGGGTCTGACCCCGGGTCAGACCCCAATCCCGGCGAGCGCCTGATCCAGGATCTCGAGGGCGGTGTCGGCTTGCTGTTTGGTCAGCACGAGCGGGGGCGACAGGCGGATCGCGTTCTGCCCCGCGCCGAGGACGAGCAGGCCCCGCGAAAAGCAACCACGGACGACGGCATCGCGTTCCGTGGTCGCGCGCTCTTTGGTCTGCCGATCGCGCACCAGCTCCAGCCCAATCATCAGCCCGCGACCGCGCACGTCGCCGATGATGCGATGCTTCTCCATCAGCGCCTTGGCACCATCGAGCAGATGCGCGCCGACGACCTCGGCGTTCTTGATGAGACTCTCCCGCAACAGCTTGATCGTCGCCAGCGATGCCGCGCATGACACGGGATTGCCGCCGAAGGTACTCGCGTGAGTACCGGGCGGCCAGGAAATGATCTCCGACCGCGCGGTCGCGACACCGAGCGGCAGCCCCGATGCAATCCCCTTCGCCATCGTCACGACGTCGGGCTGCACGCCGGTGTGCTCGATAGCGAACATCTTGCCGGTGCGCCCCATGCCCGACTGCACTTCATCGACGACGAGCAGCATGCCGTGCTGCGTTGTGATCTCACGCAGCCGCTCCATGAAGACGTTGGGTGGCACGACATAACCACCCTCGCCCTGAATCGGCTCGACGACGATCGCCGCGACGTCTTCAGGCGAGACGACGTGCATGAGCAGCTGTTCTTCGATGAAGCGCAGACACTCAGCCGCACACGTCTCCGGACGATTGCCGACCGGACAGCGATAGCAGTTCGCGTACGGCGCGTGATACACGCCGGGAATGAACGGACCAAACCCGCGACGCTGCGTGAGCTTGCTGGCCGTCAGCGACAGCGAACCCATCGTGCGGCCATGGAACGAACCGAAGAACGCGATGATGCCCGGCCGCTTCGTGTAATACCGCGCGAGCTTGATCGCGGCTTCGTTGGCCTCAGTGCCCGAATTGCCGAAGAACGACCGATGCGGACCAGGCATCGGCGCGATCGCCGACAACTCCTCGCCAAGCTGCACCTGCGGCTCGTAATAAAAGTCGGTCCCCGACATGTGCAGGAACTTGCCAGCCTGATCGACGATCGCCTTGACGACGTCGGGATGCGAGTGCCCGGTGGCCGTGACGGCGATGCCCGCGGTGCAGTCGAGGAAGACGTTGCCGTCCACGTCCTCAACCCACGCGCCCTCACCGCGTGCCATCACCAGCGGATAGTCGCGCGTGTAGGACGTTGAGACGACACGCCCATCACGCTCGATGATCGCGGCCGCCTTCGGACCCGGAAGCGCGGTCTTGAGCGACGGGCCGTTCATTTCTTCTTCCAGCGCGTGCCGGCCGGTGTGTCTTCGAGCAGGATGCCGCGGTCGGCGAGTGTCTTGCGGATCTCGTCGGCACGTGCGAACTCGCGCCGCTGTTTAGCGGTCTTCCGCTCTTCGATCAGCTGCTCGATTTCATTCACCGGCACGTCGGGCGTGGCGTCTTCGGCACGGCGCAGTGTGATGACCCCGAGCACGCGATCGAAGTCCTCGATCGCTTCACGCACAACTCGCGCATCAGCCGCACTCATCTTCTTCGCCGCGATCGCGCTGTTGCCTTCACGTACGAGGTCGAACACTGCGGCAAGACCTGCTGCCGTGTTGAGGTCGCTCGACAGCGCATCGCGGAAGGCGACGCGCGCACGGCCAACAGCGGCGTCGAGCTCGGCGTTGCGGACGTCGCCGGCGCCTGTGGCGCTTGTCATGTCGTCTAGTTTCGCAAGAAAGTCCACGATCCGTCGCAACGATTCTTCGGCCTGCTCGACACCGGCCCACGTGAAGTTCAGTTGCTTGCGGTAGTGCGACGACAGCAACAGATACCGCAGCGCTGAAGGCCGATAGCCTTTCGCGACGACGTCCGGCACGGTGTAGACATTGCCAATCGACTTCGACATCTTCTCGTTCTCGACGAAGAGATGCTCAACGTGGACCCAGAATCGCGAGAAGGTCTGCTTCGTCGCGCCCTCGGCCTGCGCGATCTCGTTCTCGTGATGCGGAAAGATCAGATCGACGCCGCCGGCATGGATGTCGATGGACTCCCCCAGCAGACGCACAGCCATCGCCGAACACTCGATGTGCCAGCCCGGACGTCCTGGGCCTGCGCCGTTGCACTCCCATGACGGCTCGCCAGGCTTCGCCGCCTTCCACAACACGAAGTCGCGGGCATCGTCTTTCGAGTACTCGTCCACGTCGACGCGCGCGCCGGCATGGAGGCCGTCGTGATCGAGACGCGCCAGCCGACCGTACGACGGCAACGAGGCGATCTTGAAATACACCGATCCATCCCGGTTGTAGGTGTGGCCATTGCGCTCGAGCGCATGGATCATGTCGCACATGGCCGTCATGTTGTCCGGATCGGTGGCTCGCGGTAATTCTTCCGGCGTCTCGATGCCGAGCCGGGCCGCGTCTTCTCTGAACGCCCGAATCCACTGATCGGTGTATTCGCGCAGCGGCATGCCAGCTTTCTGGGCGCCGGCAATCGTCTTGTCGTCGACGTCTGTGTAGTTGACGACCTGCTGCACCTGATACCCGCACAGATACTTGAGCGTGCGCCGCAGTACATCGAGGCACACGTATGTACGGAAATTGCCGATGTGTCCGCGGTTGTAGACGGTCAGCCCGCACGCATACATCCGCACGGTGTTGTCGCGGAGCGGCGCGAACGGTTCTTCCTGTCGCGACAGCGTGTTGTACAACCGGAGCATGGGGCGTGATTAGAGATCGAGGGCGACGGTCCGTGTAGCGACCTGCACCTCGAGAGGGCCGGTCGAGCGCCGCACGACGACCGCGATGGAGCTCGAGGTGTGCGCGATCGAGCCGTTCAGGTGTGCACCCACGGCTTCGGCGACGCGCTGACCGAACTCTGCCGCGCTCGGCTCATTGCACCCGACATAGCGCGCGGCCTGTTCTGCGAGCATACGAACCACCGCCGCCACTTCCGCATTGCGAGGCACCGAGACCTGGAATTCGAATGTCGTTGCGTCCACGACTACACCGAAATCCGGCTGAAGAGATGGTCGGCGCGGCGCCGGTCCGCTTCGATCTGCGCACGCAGCGCATCCACGTTGTCGAACCGCCGCTCATCGCGCAGGCGCTGCACGAACGACAACCGCACACGCCGACCGTACAAGTCGCCGGAGTAGCGCAGCAGGTGCGTCTCGATCGTCGGTTCGGTTTCGTTGAACGTCGGCCTCACGCCGATATTGGTCAGCCCGCCGTGCACGATGCCGTCAATAGTCATCGTCGTCGCGTAAACGCCGTGTGGCGGGATCAGCTCGTTCTCTGTCGCCATGTTCGCCGTCGGAAATCCAATCGTCTGCCCCCGCTT
>JBKPRH010000181.1:0-12064 GCA_046765795.1 Acidobacteriota bacterium
CGAGTTCGCGGTCGTGGCGTTGCCAGGCGTCGCGCGGGCGATCGGCATACACTTCGATCCCCAGTCCGTCCGGATCCCACAGATACAGCGATTCGCTCACGAGGTGATCGGCCATTCCCACCCGTCGATCGAGAGATGCCAGGTGCGCGGCAAAGCGCCCGAGGGCACTGCGCTCCGGTAACAGGAGCGCGAAATGATAGAGACCCAATGCACCTCGCCGCGCACGCGTGACACCGCGTCTCGTGTGCAGCGTCAGCAAGGGTCGTTCGTCGCCCTGCCCGCTGAGGACCGCAGAATCGTCTGTGATGCTGTGCGCCCGAAGTCCCAACACCTCGTCGTAGTACGACAGCGAGCGCTGCAGGTCGGCAACCTGCAGATGCACCGCGCCTACGTGCGCGCCGCTGGGCAAGCGAAACGCCGGAGGCGGTATCCCGTACGGTAGGTCACTGGGTGTCGTTGTCTCCGACATGACGCGTTTCTCTGCATCGCTGCGCCGCTTTTAAGCGGTCGTGAGGCGCACAGGACTCACGAATCCATCTGGCTTGACGGTCAACACGGAACACGGCAACTTTCGAAGCACTCGTTCTGCCGTGTTGCCGATGAGCATCCCGGGAATCCCGCCACGCGCGACCGTGCCCATCACGAGCACATCGATACCTTCGGACACGACGAACTCGGGAATGACATCGTCGGGCTCGCCTCGACGAAGCACAATCTGCTTTTCATCGAGTCGCCCTTCAAACGATTGAGCAATACGCGCGAGCGTTGATGTCGCGCTTTGTCGCGTCTTCTCCAAATAGGTCGCGAATTGATCGTCCAGCACATGGCTGCGAACGGCTCGTTCGGCAATCGGCGTCCACGCGTGAAACAGTGTGGGCGAACCCGACTCGAGGTAGTCGGCCATGACGAGTGCCAACTCGATGATCTTTGCGTTCAACGCCTGAGCCTCGGGATCGTCAGCACTCGCATCGATCGCGCACGCGATCCGCGGTTCAGTGGCCGGCTGCCCGTGACGGACGAGCAACACAGGACATGGACACTTCCGCAAGAGCTCCATATCCACCGCACCAAAGGGCCTGGGTCCCGGGCTCGTCAGATCACGTGCGTGCGATCGCATGATCAAATCGTGATTCGATCGCAACACTTCTTCGATCAACACCGTGGCGGGCCGCCCCACGAGGAGCTTTGCCTCGGCGCGCACGTCGCTGACCTCTCCAGCAATTCGCGCGAGTTGTTGCCGGCGATCGCGCACGAGACGTTCTTCGATCTCCGCGGGTAAGTAGTGGCGCGCGTGGGGCGGAACCGTCATGACATCGGCGACAGTCAGCGTGCCGCCCGACTTGTTCGCCAACAGGATCGCTCGCTCGAGAGCGGGGTGCTTCGTCGCTGCAGCATCGATGTCAACGAGGATGCTCCTGAACGAAGACATCATTGAGGTACCAGCACCGCGCGCCCGGTGATTTGCCCGGCTTTGAGTCTCTCGTAAACGGCGTCAGCCTGCTCGAATGGGAACTCCGTCGTCTCTGCGTGGATTCTTCCGTTGCGCGCCATCGCAATCACTTCCATCAGCTCTACACGAGAGCCCCAGTACGGAATGCTTACCGAGCATCCGTAGGGTGTGCTGCCGTGGTGGAAGTCATGGTGTCCACCGACTAATCCAACGATGGTCCACATTGAATTGCGTCCGAGCAGTCTCGCACCGAGATCGATGGTTGGCTGCACACCGACACAGTCGAGCACGAGGCCGACGCCGCGCGAACCCGCAATGTGCTGTATCCGCTCGGCAGCTTCGTCGACATTTCGGTTGTTGACCACGTCATGCGCGCCAAGCGCCTTCGCTTGTTCGAGTTTTGTGTTATCCACGTCGGCCGCGACAATGCGCATGGGCGCAAGCAGGCGAAGGAGTTGAATCGCCATGTGTCCCAGCCCGCCGACGCCCATTACGACGACGGTGCTGTCGGCATTGAGGCGTGGCAGCGCGCGTTTGATGGCGTGATAGGGCGTCAGCGCGGCGTCGCTCAGCGGAGCGGCCTTCGCCGGACTGAGGTCGCCAAGCGGCACCAGCAGGCGTGCGGCTGGAACCAACATGTAGTCCGCCATCCCACCGTCAAAACCAAGGCCTCCGCCAAAGCCGGCGATCTCGGCCCAGTTCTCGCAATAGTTCTCCATGGAGAGCTGGCACGCGTGACACCGGCCGCACCCCCACGGACCGTAGACTGCTACCGCGTCGCCTTCGTTGAACCCAGAAACACCTCCTCCGAGCCCCGCAACCCAGCCCGCATTTTCATGTCCAAGCGTAAAGGGCGGTTTGAAACCAAAGTCTTCTTCCATGACATGCAGATCGGAGTGGCACACGCCGGCCCCGCCAATCTTGACCAGTACCTGTCCCGGGCCTGGCGCGGGCTTCGGAACATCCGCGATTTGAGCGGGCCGACCAACGCCGGCGAATCGTACAGCGCGCATGACCCTGCCTCCTCATGTACTCTCGAGCGCGCGACAGTCAGTACCCCAGACGCGCCCTCACGAATGAGCCGTTGTGTCGTCGATCCGAAGACCATCCGATCGATCGGATTCCGGCGTACCGAGGACGACCAGATCGACCTTACACGCACCAACGAAGTGCAGTACTTCGTCGGCTGGTTCCGCATGGTCAATCACGAGTTCCCGAGCGCAACGTGCGTCTATCTCGTCCGTCAAGTTTTCGATCTCTTCTGACGACTTTCCGTCGGCTTGCGATTTGCTCTCGTCAGCCATAGGCAGCAGACGACCTTGGCCGGCAGGAGGGGCGTCACGTGCGGGTCATTTCGGAACTGCTGTTCGGATCGACTGCTCATCAGATCGTCCGTCAGGCACGATCTCCGGTGCCCACGATTAGATAGCGAATACAGCGCATCGGTCACGATGCGCCGCGGTCCGCCGCGGTCATTCGAGCCCAGATGAACAAGGTCCTTTCCTATGCGGCGATGAGTGTTTCTGCCCCACCAGTCACTCGCCACGACTGCGATCGAACTGCTCAGGCCGCGAAACAACGACGCTGAGGGGAAATGGAAAAGGGGCGCTGCAGATGCGCTATTTGGTTCTAGTCACCGACTACGACGGCACTCTTGCCACGGACGGTGTGGCCGACGAGTCGACGCTTTCGGCGCTCGAGAGGCTGCGCATGTCCGGCCGGCGCGCGATCCTGCTCACCGGCAGACAACTCGACGATCTGTTGACTGTGTGTCCGAGGCTCTCTCTGTTCGACTATGTTGTGGCGGAAAACGGGGCGGTACTTTACGAGCCGCGAACCCGGCAGCAGACGCTTCTCGGCCCCCACCCGTCGGCGCGATTTCTTCGGCGGTTGCGAGAGCTTGCCGGCAATTCGATCGGCGTTGGGAAAGTTATCGTCGACACACGGGTACCACATCATTCTGCGGTGCTTCAAGCCATTCAGGAGATGGGCCTGGATCTTCAGATCGTCTTCAACAGAGACGCGGTCATGGTCTTACCGGCCGGCGTGAATAAGGCGAGCGGTATGGATCATGCGCTACGGAAGCTCGGTTTTTCGCCGCACGAAGCGATCGGCATCGGCGACGCCCAGAACGATCACTCATTCCTCGAACGCTGCGAATGCGCGGTAGCGGTGGCCAATGCCCTGCCGACCATACGCGAGCTCGCGGCGTTTACAACAGCTGGCGAAGCGGGGCAGGGTGTTGTCGAGGTGATCGACGAGTTGATCGCCAACGACTTGTCCAGAATGCACGGCCGGCTTGAAAGAAACCTCGTGGCCATTGGCATGGGGCCGGACGGAAAGGCGGTTGCCATTGCTCCGTACGGTCTCAATATCCTGATTGCCGGACCTTCGGGTAGCGGTAAGTCGACGGTCACCGCCGGGATCGTGGAGCGACTCATCGATCGCGCTTATCAAGTCTGCATGATCGATCCCGAAGGCGATTACGGGACGTTGCCCGAGGTGCTTACCTTGGGAAGCCCGCGGCATGCCATCCCCGTGAATGAGGCGGTTGCTGTTCTCGAGGACCCCAAGCTGAATCTGAATCTCAATCTGTTGGGAATACCGCTCGCCGACAGACCGCAGTACTTCGGGCATCTTTTCCCAAGCCTGCAGGCGATGAGGACTCGAACCGGCCGCCCGCATTGGATCGTTCTCGACGAGGCGCATCACATGCTGCCATCCGACTGGGGCCATGTCGGTAAGGCCCTGCCGCACAGACTCGGCGAGACGGTGTTGGTCACCGTGCATCCTGACCATTTGGCGCAAGAGACCTTGTCACTGGTCGATCTGGTTGTCCTGGTTGGAATGTCGCCGGAGAAAAGGTTGAAAGCGTTTGCCGACGCGCTCGGCCTGGTATTTCAGTGGCCTGACGGTTTGTCGTACCAGCGCGGCCATGCGGTCGCGTGGTTCCCGCGCAGCGGGAAGCCGCCGTTCTCGATGCGCATAATGGCCAGCCGCGTCGATCGTATCCGCCACCTGCGCAAGTATGCCGAGGGCGACATGCGGGATCGGAGCTTCTACTTTCGCGGACCGGATGGGCGACTCAATCTGAAAGCGCAGAATCTGGTGCTGTTCGTGCAAATCGCCGAGGGCATCGACGAAGAGACCTGGTCCTTTCACCTAGAGAACGGCGACTACTCGAAGTGGTTTCGCGAAGCGGTGAAAGATCCGTATCTCGCTGACCAGACAGAGCGGATCGAGCATAGGCGGGATCTGCAGCCGGGGGAAACCCGAAACCTGATCGTGAGCTTCATCGAAGGGCGCTACACGCTGCCGGAGTAGCTATCCCGCTGCGCCGCGCCCGTGCTCACTTCTAATCCCGCCCGGTAATCTCCCGCGGACGTTCATCGACGATCGTGCCCTCCCATATTGGAGCGCCGCTCCGCGCCGCTGCTCGTGCGATGACGTGTGCGGCCACCGCCGTCGTCAGCAGCATGAATGCCGCGATGCTGGCCGCGCGCACGACGAAGGACAGTTCAGGGTTTCGAAGCGCCACGCCGACCAGCAGGCACCCAAGGCCGAGCGTCGACGCCTTGGTGGATGCCTGCATGCGCGTGAAGACGTCGGGCATCCGAAGCACGCCGACGCCGGCGAGCAATGCGAGCGTCGCACCAGCGATGAAGAAGCCACCAGATAGCCACTCGATCATGATCCGTCTCGCTCGATGTAGCGCGCGTAGGCGACAGTTCCCACGAAGCTGATCAACGCGATGACCATCGCGACGTCGAGGAACGCCTGTTGCGCCGTCACACCGGCCATGAGGACGAGCATGCACACCAACACGACGCCGATCAAATCGATGGCGATCACACGGTCGGGCAGCGTGGGCCCCATCGCCAGCCTGATGAAGGTCAAGCCCGCTGCCACGGCGAGCATTGTCAGCGCAACGAGGAGCGGGCCGCTCGGCATAACCTGTTCAGCCAAGTACTCCCAGGACGCGGCGTTCGAAGCCTTGCTTGATCTCCTCGCGCGCGGCCTCAGGTGTGTCCATGTACATCACGTGAACGTAAAGGGTTTTGCGATCCGGCGACACGTCGAGGGCGACGCTGCCGGGCGTCGTGTTGATCAGCATCGACAGCAGCAGGATCTGGCTGTCTTCAGTCGCGTCCAATGGCAGGGCGATGATGCCCGGCTTCATATTGAAACGAGGTGTGGCGACATCGAGCGCCAGCCGGAAGTTTGCCTTGACGAGCTCCCAGAAGAAGTACGCCCCCAGACCCAGGACGCGATGGACACGCCCAATATAGGGCGATGGGTTGAGCACACCGCCCCGGACCAACGCGAGCAGAATGACATAACCAAGCACAAGCCCAGTCACCAACGTCTGCAGGGAGAATTCTCCCTGGAGCGCTGCCCACGCCAGCGCCAGAAGCAGGTTACCGAGCAGCACGCGGCACCCCCTCGCCAAGAACAGCACGGAGATACGCGTTCCTATCGAGCAACTGTTCTGCCGCCCGCGTGGTCACGCTGGATACCGGCCCGGCGAACGCGGTGAGCGCGATCGTCAGGCTCACGAGGAACGCGATAGGCGCGAGGATCGGCACGCCGAGCCGGGCCTGCGGAGCAGACGAAGACAGGGGCACGGGCGCTGGCTTCCAGAACGATTCCTCCCACAGCCGCGCCATCGACAACACTGTCAACAAGCTCACGGCAAGCGACACTGTAGCAAGCAGGTACTGGCGAGACGCAATCATCGGGCCCACCACAGCCACCTTCGCCACAAACCCCGACAGCGGAGGAATGCCGGCGAGCGAGAACAGCGGAATCAGCGCCAGACAGGCCACTGCCGGCTGAGACCGATACAGACCTCCGAGGGCGCGAAGGTCAGTCGTTCTTCTCCGCCGAAGAAAGAGACCGCTCACGAGGAACAGCGTTGAGATGACGAGCATGTGATGTAGCACGTACAGAATCGATCCACCCAGAGCCGCCGGCGTCCATAAGGCAAGACCGACCGTCGTGAAGCCAATGTGCCCAACCAGATTGAATGACAGTACACGCCGGAAATCTCTTTGTGCGAGTGCGCCTGAGAGACCCACGACCATCGTGACCGCCGAGAGCACGAGTACGACGGTGTACACGATGGCGTTCGGATCGGGAAACAGCAGCGTGAACACACGAATCATCGCGTAGACACCGACCTTCGTCAGCAGTCCGGCGAGCAGCGCTCCGACCGCTGCCGGTGGCGTGTGGTACGACGCGGGCAACCAGAAGAACAACGGAAACAGGCCAGCCTTGATGCCAAACGCCGTGAGAAACAACATTGACAGCGCCGCTTCGAGACCTGGCGTGCGCCGCTCCGGCCAGGCGCGGGCGAGATCTGCAAGGTTCAATGTCCCCGCCTGCCCGTACAGAAGACCGATGGCGGTCAGCAGGAACGCCGACGCAAGAAGGTTGAGGCCCACGTACGTGAATGCGGCCTGGAGCTGGGCTCGCGTTCGGTGCAACGACATGAGCACGAACGAGCCAATCAACATCACTTCGAACCAGACGTAGAGGTTGAAGATGTCGCCGGTGAGAAACGCACCAGCCACCCCCATCAGGACGACCTGAATGAGCGGGTGGTAGCCCAGCGCTTCACGGCGAGGATCGACACCGGCAAACGATGACCCCGTCACCGCCACACCGATGATGCTGACCATCACCACCATGACCGCGCTGAACACATCGGCGACGAGCGTGATGCCGAATGGAGCCGGCCACGAGGCGACTTGAAGAACCTGAATGCCGGCCTGCTGGACTCGGACAAAAATCAACGCTGTTGTGGCCAGGACACCGAGCGACCCAGCGAAGGCGACCACGCGAAGCAGACGACTGCGTTGCGGCAGCAGGTGCAGCACGATCGCCGTCAGGAGTGGCAGCAGAATCGGCAGAGCGAGCAGCATCACGCCCGATCCGGCGAATCCGACGACGCCGTGGCGGAGTCGGGTCCGATGCTGTCGATGTCGTCTGACCCTGTGGAGTGATGCACGCGATGAGCGAGGACGAGCGAGAACGCGAGCACACCGAATCCGATCACGATCGCGGTGAGGATGAGCGATTGCGGTACGGGGTCGGCGTAGTGTTCCATCGCGATCCCTTCCGAAATCAACGGCGGCTTCCCGCGCGTGACGCCGGCGGCCGACAGAATCAGGATGTTCGATCCGTTCGACAACAGGCTCAGGCCGATGATCAGCTGTGCCAGCCGGCGCCTCAGCATCAGATACAAGCCGCTCGCGTACAGCACCCCTGAGACGATCGCCAGCAGAAGCTCCATGTCATCCCTCAGTCAGAACTGCCTCGGCCAACGTGAGCACAATGGTCAAGACGACGCCAATCACTGCGAGAAACACGCCGATGTCAAAGACCAACGGCGTTCCGACGTCGAGCACCGCTGATCCGAAAGCGACCGTTGTCCACACGGCCGTCATGAACGGTTGACCGCCGATAACTCCGGGCAGGCCGCTGACGAGCGCGACGAGAAGGCCTATGCCAAGGAGCCGCGACGGTTGGACGAGCAGCGCACGACGCGCGGCCTCAGCCCCGAATGCGATCGCATACAGGACGAAGGACGCTGCAACCACGAGGCCGCCGACAAACCCGCCGCCAGGCTGGTTGTGTCCTCGCAGCAGCAGGAACAGGGCAAACAACAGCAGCAGTGGCATCAGAAGACGCACCGCCGTCTGGAGAATAGAGGAGGTCATTGGCGCCGTTCCCGACCAATGAGCAGGAGCGCGCGAACCCCGATTGCGACCGTCACGAGCACGGTGATCTCGCCCATGGTGTCGAACCCACGGAAGTCCACCAGAATCACGTCTACGATGTTGTCGCCGTGCGCAAGACGAGGAGCGGCGTCAGCGAAGTACGGCGAGAGCCTTGACGTCGTTCCGGAGGCGCCGACGAACCACACCAGCGTTGTCACCAACGCGCCTGCTGCGATGGCGACGAGCGCGTCACGTACTTTCACGAACCGTGACGAGAGATCACCAAACCCGCGCATGCGCGAAAACACCAGTACGAAGATGACGACGGTCAAGGTCTCGACCGCGAACTGCGTCATCGCCAGATCAGGCGCGCCCATGAGCGCGTACATCACCGCGACACCGTAACCCACCACACCCAGCGACAAGACGGCAGCCATCGTCGATCGCGCGAGGGCAGCCGACACGGCGCCAGCGACAATCAGTGCCACGAGCACA
This sequence comes from Acidobacteriota bacterium, assembly GCA_046765795.1. Taxonomy (GTDB): domain Bacteria; phylum Acidobacteriota; class Vicinamibacteria; order Vicinamibacterales; family UBA2999; genus Gp6-AA40. The sequence goes on from JBKPRH010000181.1 coordinate 8,668, forward strand.
CCCTCATGCACCAGCACGGACGTCCAGCGTCGCGGCGGCGGCAGAATGCGCCCGATCAGAAGTGCGATTGCGACCAGCGCGACAGCCGTCGCTGTCACCGTCAGAATGTACGAGCGCAGCGACGCACTCTGCAGGGCCGGACTGATGCGGCGGCTGATCGCATCGAGACCGGTCAACGCTCCGGAGTACAGCCGCTCGGCATGCAGGGTCGCGGGCCAGGTGAGACGCCACAGTGGGCGGCGATACATGAACAACGCCACCGAACCAGCCAACGTCAGGGAACTGAGCGCGAGTACCACGGTGAAGCCATGCCAGGGCGCGAGCGTGACCGTGGACACGTTTCCTGTGACTGACGCGCCGGCCACTGCGATTGGTCCAGAGATCAGTGCGGGAACAAAACCGAAGATGAGGCCAGCACAACCGAGAATTAGTGGCCCGAACCATAGTGATACCGGCGCATCATGGGGCGCTGGCATCGGCATCGATCGACCTCGAAATGGTGCGACACCGGCAACCAATCCTGCGGCTCCCAGACACATGCTCGTGCCAACCGCGGCGGCCATGAGAGCGGCACTCGAGACACCGGGAAGAGCCGACATCATGACGCTGTCGTAGAACTGCTCCTTCGCGATGAACCCGGCGAACAGCGGAATGCCCGCCATTGACGCGGCGGCCAGGCCCGCCGCAAGCGCCGTCGTCGGCATGGCGCGGCGCAGGCCTGCCAGCATCGAAACATCCCTCGTTCCAGTTTCGTGTTCGACGGCGCCCGCCACGAGGAACAGTGCGCCTTTGTAGCAAGCGTGCGCGAGCAGGTAGACGAGAGCAGCCGTCACTGCGGTTGGCGTGCCAATCGCAAACAGCAGCATCAAGATCCCGAGTGCACTGATCGTCGAATAGGCAAGCACGCGCTTGAGATCGGTCTCCATCACGGCGCGGACCGCGCCGACGAGCATGGTGATTGCGCCCACGATCGTGATCGTGCTGGTCCAGAGCATCGTCCCGCCGACGATCGGCGTCATTCGCGCGACGAGATAGACGCCGGCTTTCACCATCGTCGCGGAGTGCAGGTATGCGCTCACAGGCGTTGGCGCCTGCATCGCGTTCGGCAACCAGAAATGAAAGGGGAACTGAGCCGACTTGGTGAATGCGGCGAGCAGGAGAAGTGCGAGGATGCCGCCATAGAGTGGATCGCCGGCCAGCGAACCCCTGCCGGCCAACTCAGACAGCTGCGCTGAGCCTCCGCCCTGCGCCAGAAGAATTGCCGCAGCCAACAGTGCGAGACCGCCACCGGCGGTCACGAGCAGCGCTTGTGTCGCCGCTCGACGCGCCTCGGGTCGGTCGTGGTCGAACCCGATGAGCAGGTACGACGTGAACCCGGTGAGCTCCCAGAAGACGAACAACGCGATCAGATTGTCACTGAGCACGAGGCCAAGCATCGACCCCATGAACGCAAAGAGCACGACGGCAAACCTGCCGCGCTGTGGATGGTGCTCGAGATATTTTGCGGCGTACAGAACGATCAACGTTCCGATCGCCGCAATCAGGATCGCGAACAGCATGCTCAGGCCGTCGAATCGAAACGAGAGCGACAGATTCAGCGCAGGGGCCCATGGCGTCGACACCGTGAATGGACCACTGCTGCTGACAACCAGGAACGCGTATGTGAAGTAGGCGGTCAGGGCGGCGGGAATCAGCGCCGGAAGATGCGCGCGCCTCGTCCCCCTGCCGAGCCAACCGACCAGCGGCATTGCGAGAAACGGCGACAGGATGATCGCAATGTGAAGGGCTGCGGATGACAACGGCGCCTATCCAGTCCGGCCAGCATATACCGGTCGGAGTGACGCTGGACCGAAGCTGCATTCCGATTCGAGCGATCGCCGAACGCTCGAGGTTCGACAAGAACCGGGCCTTCGCGCGGCGCAGGACTGCACGCAGGGTCGATCCAGAGATGACTTCATCGAGCCAATGACGCGGTGCGACGCCCCTGACGATCAGGTCAGTTCGGGCTCCGCGTTCGAGTGATGTCGCACTTGAATCGCGACTTCGATGTCTGAATCGGCCATCGTCGCGGCGCACGTTCGACGGCCGCGCTAGCGTCCTGCCGCGCCTGGCGATGGTTCGCTCATTGCTAGAGTCGAACCGAGAGCACCGCTCAACCATGGCAAAGAATCATTCCGCAGTCCTCGTCGCGACAGATGATCGCCTCACGCGCAAGCCGCCGGCACTTCCCATGGCCGGCTGACATGCGCGTGCGCGTTCGTCAACTGCTGCTGGGGAGTGTGGCCGAGGGAGCTCTCAATCGCAGTCCTGTACCCGTTCTCGTCGAGCGGTGAGGAACGTCATGATCGAATTCACACGAATCCTGTGTCCGATTGATTTCAGCGAATCATCGCTTCGGTCGCTGGATCATGCCGCTGCATTGGCCGACTGGTATAAGGCGCAACTGACCGTTCTGCATGTGGTCCCGACCTTCGAACCCATGCAGGTCCGAGGCGATCTTGGCGAGCCGATTCAGGTCGTGAATCCGATTGCGCGGGAGCAGGTGCTCGACGAGCTGCAGCGAGCCGTGCAGCGCACCACGGCGCCGGGGACGCCGACTCTGACCGCCGTAGCTGGCGACACGACGAAGACGATCACCGATCAGGCATTGTCGATCGGCGCCGATCTGATTGTCATGGGCACTCATGGCCGTCGCGGGTTCAAGCGGCTGCTGCTCGGATCGGTGACTGAAACAGTGTTGCACGAAGCTCCGTGTCCGGTTCTCACGGTACCGCCCCGTGCCGGAGCGGCCTCATCGGAGCCGGTCGTGTTCAAACATGTGCTGTGTCCGATCGACTTCTCGCCGTCATCGCTCCAAGCGCTGGGCTTTGCTCTTGATCTCGCGCGTCAAGCCAATGGCCGAGTCACGCTCATGCACGCACTCGAATGGCCGTCCGAGGACATTCCCCGAACGTCGATGCGTTTCGATACCGACGCGTTTCGCCATTCATTGGCCGAGGACGCTACGCAACGACTGCGTGCGTTGGTCGCCAACGAATCACGGACATGGGCTGAGATCGAGTCGGTTGTCGTGTTTGGTCGGGCTCATCGTGAGATCCTTCGTATAGCGGAGACGAAGGGCGCCGATCTCATCGTGATGGGCGCACAGGGCAGCGGCGGTGTGGACCTCGCGCTATTCGGCTCCTCGACGCAGCAGGTCGTGCGCCGCGCCACGTGTCCCGTTCTGACGGTACGCGGACTGCGTCTGTCCTGATGGAGCGGCTCGTCGCCGTCCAGGTTCAATGTTCGACCGAGCGCTGGTCATAGTCGTTCGATTTGAAAAGGGTGATTTCATCTTGCAGCAATCGGCACGGCAGACGGCATTACAACGATTCATATTGGCCGAGAAGGGCGCCGT
>JBKPRH010000182.1:0-13413 GCA_046765795.1 Acidobacteriota bacterium
GTTTGGGATCGAGCCCCGCCGTCAGCTCTGTTCCCGTCGCGGGAACCTCGAAGATGTAGCCATGGTTCTTCGTCAGATCGCCATCAGTGCTGCCGAGCGTCGTCTCCTCGCACGTGAGCCACGAGCCCCACGGCGTCGTGCCGCCGGCGCAGTTGCGAACGGTGCCGCTGATGCTGGACCAGGAGCTGAGTAACAGGCCGCGGTTCGTGTCGAATTCCAGCGTCGTCGTGCCGCCGCCCGCTTTGGGATCGTAAGCGAGGTTCGGCGCGAAGGCGTCGGGCCCATCACCGACTTCGTGATTGCGCACGAGATGAATGCGGCCCTTGCCCGCGGCAAACGTCGCCATTCCATCGTGCGCCGACGGCGTGAGCCGTCCGTCGTTCATCGGATCGCGCGTCCACCCGAATGACAGATATCTGAAGTCCTCAGGGAGCATCAGGAGTGGCAAGCCTGTCGTTTCATCGATCGCTGGAACGAGTGGGCCGTAATCGGGACTGGGCCCGCGGCCTGGGCGCGGAAAAACTGGACCGGCTGACAGCAACGCCGTGAGCGGACCGGCCACACTGATACCCGCGGTTGCCGCTGTGCGAGCGAGAAACGAACGTCTATCGATACGATGACTGGAATTTGCCATTCTGCCTCCCTGGGATGAGGACCCAAGTCTGGAGGCGCATGTTGGCGCTCGCGTTTCATCTATGCGAAGACGATGTAAACGATCAGCCGTGCGGTGTGAACTGCGCGAGGTCGTAAATTCCGAGTGACTTCTCGATCGACGCGACGCGTTCGACCATCTTCTCGAAGCCCTCTTCGCCGAACAGTTGATGTTCCTTCTTCTCGAAGTCCTCACCGAGTGCGTCGAATTCGTGTTTGGAGACCACGCTGCGGAGCGCGGGAAACAGCACCGTGTCTTCGCGTGCTTCGTGCGGCGCGTACATGCGAACAAACTGCCGCATCAGGTCCTTCAGTTTCGCCGAAGACGAGGGATTCTTCAGGGTCTGCGCAGTTGCGAGTTGTGTAATCTGCTCGGTGACACTGCGACCGGCCTTGTGTTGTTCACGCAGGACCTTCGTCAGATCCGCGAGCTTGCCCGCCTTCTCGAAGCGCGGAAACAAGTAATCCTCTTCGAGCTTCTCGTGGTAGTCCTCGATGAACGTGCGAATCACCTCCGCGCCATTCTTCACGGTGTCCACAGGGAAATCCTTCTTGCCGTCGATCCGGCGAATGGCCTCTTCGTAGACCAGCAGCACACGCTTGAGCACGCCGTGCTCGCGCATGAGATCTTCCGGCGGCGCGACGTCCTTTTCGGGCTCGGCGCCACCGCGAGCGCCGGCCCGCTGCTCAGCGACGAGCGTGGCGGGCACCAACAATCCCGTGCCGACGAGCGTGCCCACGTGCATGAATGACCTTCTGCCGAGTTGATTGCCAGAGTCTTGCAGCTTCATGATCGCCTCGAAGCCTGCACGACGCGCACCATGTAAGCGGGTCGTTCATGTCAATCGGAACAGCGTTAGGATAAGGGCCGATGAGCATCAGCAGCACGCTCGTCCATCGCGCGGAAATCGCGTTCCACGAAGCCGCCGAACCACTCCGTCCATTTGTCGGATGCTTCTGGGTGGTGACGGCACAGCCTGACGCGACGATTCGCGTCGTGCCTGACGGCAGCACGTCGATCTCTATTCAGATACAGAAGGGTCTCAGCGCGGAATGGTGTCTGCGCGGTCCGCTGGTCCAGCCTGACGAGCGTCGCTTCACGGCGGAGGCCACGCTGATCGGGATTCGGTTACGCCCGGGCGTCGCCTTCCTGCTGAGCAACACGCCCGCGCACGCGATGGTTGGTCGCCGTATCGAACTATCTGATGAACCGTCGTTCACAGATCTGGTCGCAGAGTCGATTCAGCCGCTGACCTCGGAACGATGCATCGACGCCCTGCAACGGTTTCTCTTGCAACGCCTCGCAGGGGCGAGTCTCAACAGCGTCGTAGACGAAGCGCTGAGTGAAATCGAGCGCGCGCACGGCTGCATTCGAACAACGGATGTCGCCGCGAAATGCCACGTGAGCTCGCGGCACCTGCATCGGCTGATGTGCACCTGGGTCGGATACGGTCCGAAGTCGTACGCCAACATCATCAGGTTTCAATCGACACTGCACGGCATGGACCGCTCTCCGCGCGCTAAGGCCGCGGCCCTGGCGACCGACAACGGCTACTTCGATCAGGCGCATCTCACACTCGACGTCGCCCGATTCGCTGGCGCGACACCTGGCCGTCTGGCATCGGTGGGTGTGGCCGATTTTTCCAAGACGCGCTGCGACGACCTTCCGTAGACTCCGCCTATGAATGGCGGATTGGTGAAAAAGGTGATCGGTGTTGTTGCGGGACTCGCCGCGTGGATCGCGGTCGTCGCGGTGGCAGGACTCATCATGCGGTCATCGTGGCCGGCGTACGCGCGCGTCGCCGATGCCATGACGTTCACGCTGCCGATGATGCTCGCGCGCCTGTCAATCGGCGCAGTGGCCACACTCGCAGCAGGCTGGGTCACCGCCGCGCTCGCGCCGAGACCGCTGCTCGTCCGAGTGATACCAGGGATCATCCTGCTCGCTGTGTTCATCCCCCAGCACATCGCGCTGTGGCACACGTTTCCGATCTGGTATCACCTCACGTTTCTGTTGTCGCTGGTGCCGCTGACGTATCTCGGCGGCTTGCAGGGTCTGCAGAAAGCCAATAGCGCGGCGCTCAGGGCTTGAACAAGCTGTTCAGAGTCGGCATTGCAAGAGCGCGAAAACGCGCGTCAGCTTCTGCCGGCGTCCATTCCGTGTCGTTCTCGACCCACTGGTTCAACACGAGTACGAACGTGGACGCGACATACCGCGCGACGAGATCCATCGGCGTCTCCGCCTGTGACACACGCATAGCCGTCGCCAGTTGATCGGCGATGACCGTCGTTAACACGTCCTCCATGTGCGCGTGCATCGTCGCGCGCCCTTCACGTCCCATACGCGGACCGGCAGTACGACGATGTTCGTCGATGTGCCGCAACAGCGGCAGACTGAATGCGACGAGACGTTCGGGGGCGCTGCTACGGCGGGGCAGATCCTGGAGCGATCGCAGGACGTCGTAGATACCACTCTCGAGGAGATCGTCCTTGTCGCGGAAATGCGTGTAGAAGGTCGAGCGGCCAACGTTGGCGCGATCGAGAATCTCCTTCACGACGATCGACGGATACGGCTTTTCCCGAGCGAGACCGATCAAGGCATTGTGCAGCGAGGCTTTCGTCTTCTGCACGCGCCGGTCGCGCGAGCGCGCGGGCGTTTCCGGACGATTTGTGCGTGATGTCCGGTTTCGGACGTGTCGAGGTTGTGTGTTCTTCACCGCCGTTCAGTCCAAGTCTACGCTGAGGGCGTGATGACAAACACCGTTCAGACCGCTCCTGCCACAACGGGCCTGGTGCTGCATTGGGCCGCGCGCTACGACCTGCTCGTCTGGCTGTTGACGCGCGGACGCGATCGCGCGTTCCGCGAGACGCTGGTGGACCTGGCGCGTCTCACGCCCGGTGAAGCCGTGCTGGATGTCGGGTGCGGCACTGGTAGCCTGGCCATCGTCGCCGGCCGCAAGGTCGGCCCGACTGGCACGGTGTGCGGTATCGACCCGTCACCGGCGATGATCGCGCGGGCCCGGTCGAAGGCCGCCAAGGCCGGAACCGACGTGACGTTCGAGACCGGGGTCGCCGAAGCACTCCCCTTCTCCGCCGCGACGTTCGACCTCGTCCTCAGCACGTTGATGCTGCATCACCTGCCGCGACCGGTGCGGCAGCAATTCGTACGTGAGATGCGCCGCGTGCTGAAGCCGGCAGGTCGCGTGCTGATCGTGGACTTCGCAAACGCCCAGGAGAAAACAGGACTGCTCGCGCACATTCACCGCCATGGGCACGTCGATCCGCGTCAGATCGTATCGTTGCTGGAGGAAGGTGGCCTCCACGCCGTCGAGAGTGGGCAGGTTGGCATCAGTAGTCTTCAATTCGTGCTGGCGACCGTCAAAGGGTGACGCCGTGGACGCTCATCTCCATCACGCACGTGGCTGGATTGCGATCGTCGCGACTGTGCTCCTCCTCTCCGCGCATCTCTGGCTGTTCACGGCAGTGTCGAGGACACATCTATCTCTAGCCCTGATCGCAGGCGTGGCCGGCGTCACGGCATTGAAGTTTGCGTGGTGGAAGTTTCGGCGCTAATCGCCACGCGTCAGTGACGTTTGAAGAACTGAACCTGACGCTCGTGCTTCTCCGCCGCCGCTCGGCTGTTGAACGTGCCGAGATTGCGCCGCCGGCCGGTACGCGGATCAACCTTCCGTGAGTACAAGCGGTACTCGCCGGTCTTCAACTTGCGAATCATGTCGTTACCTCACGACCTGGCGGCAGGCTCGAACAACTCGATCGGATTCCCGTCGGGATCCTCGACCTGAATCTGCCGGCCGCCGGGGCCTGTTTCCATCTCGTTGCGAAAGCGCACGCCCGCCTTCTTCAATTCGGTGATGCACGCGGGAAGATCCTTCACCTTCAACACCACGCGATTCCAGCCGCCCGGCTCCTGCTTTTGTCCATCAGGCAGTGGACGGGAACCAGATGCGCCTGGACCGCTGAGCAGAATCTGCGCGTCGCCGAGCGTCACACTCGCAAACGCGGGGAGCTGCTGGTGTTGCAGCGTGAACCCGAGGTGTGTGGTGTAGAAGGCGGCCGACCGCGCGACATCCTTCACCTGATAACGGACGCCGTGGATACTCACGACGAAAGCATGTGGCTGAGTCTCGCGAGAGGTTGCCATCTGAGCCATTGTCTCGATCTCCTCAAGGCAGAAGGACGAGTGACCACGGTCATACGTGACGCCAGCAAGTCATGGGCCGTCCATATTTCTGAACGAGCCAGCTGATCGCTTGAATATTTTCAGGCACGCGCGGTGCAGACGTGCACCTGTATCTACCGTGGAGGAGCTATGCGAAAGCTTGTGCTAACCATTCCTGAAGTCGCCTTCATCGCGGCAACGCGCGGTGCGCTCGGCTTTGGCGCCGGTCTCCTGCTTTCCAAGAAGTTCAGCGAGTCGAGCCGTCGTGGGGTCGGCATGAGCCTGCTCGCCTTTGGTATCGCGACAACGATCCCAGCCGCGCGCAAGCTGTTCGGACGTCAGAGACAAATCGCAGTCACCTCGTCCTGACGTGTCAGTCCGAGAGGAGTCATGGCCATGCAGACGGCCTCAGAGACGACGGCGCGTAACGTGGAGATCGCGCGGGCAGCCTATGACGCGTATGTGACCAAGGACCGGGCAGCGCTCGAGGCGATCATCGCCAACGATTTTCATTTCACCAGCCCGTTGGACAATCGTCTCGACCGCGAGACGTACTTCCGTCGCTGCTGGCCAAACAGCAAGACCATTGCGGGTTTCGAATTCATCCACCTTGTAGCGGATGGCGACCGCGTCTTCGTCACGTACGAGGGACGCAACACCAACGGTCATCGATTTCGGAACACCGAGATCGTCACCATTCGGGACGAACAGATCGTCGATGTCGAGGTGTACTTCGGCTGGCCCATCCCGCACAGGGCGGCGCAAGGCGGATTCGTGGATCAGGCTGGGGTCAGGTCATCACATCACTAGACACACCAGGATCGCGATATTCCGCGGACGACTCTCCTTCTGTCGACCTAGCGCGTCCGCTCGTGCGTGAAAACGCTCATTAGCCACCCACACGGTCTCGGCGTACGTCATGCATCGACTTCGCGTCACGCGTCGCATTCAAGGAGACACTCCATGAGAACCCTGGCTGTAACAGCTGCTCTCCTCTCGCTGTCGAGCGGCCTGCTCATCGCAGACAAGGCGACAGACGAACGATTGGCCAACGCGGCCAAAGCGTTCGAAGAAATCATGTCGGTGCCGGACAAAGGCATCCCCGGCTCGGTACTCAACAAGGCTGAGTGCGTGGTGGTCGTGCCTGGCATGAAGAAAGGCGGGTTCATCGTCGGTGGATCGTTCGGGCGAGGCGCGGTGACGTGCCGCACCAAGGACAAGTCCGGATGGACTGCGCCGGCGATGGTGGAACTCGGCGGTGGAAGTGTCGGGCTTCAAATCGGCGGCGAAGCGACCGACGTCGTCATGCTGATCATGAATCGCGAGGGGATCGACAGTCTCCTGAAGAGCAAGTTCACACTCGGTGGCGATGCATCGGTGGCAGCCGGTCCAGTAGGCCGGGAAGCCAGTGCCGAAACCGACGCGGCGTTGAACGCAAAAATTCTGAGTTACTCGCGTAGTAAGGGCGTCTTCGGCGGCGTGTCGCTGCAAGGAACGACGCTGCATCAGGACGAGGGCGCTATCAAAGCGGTGTACGGCAAGCAGCTCAATGCGTCCGACATTCTTGGGGGAGATCTGCCGACGCCGCCCGCGGCGACGCAGTTGAATCAGGTGCTGACGAAGTACTCAGCGAAAGGCATTTAGTCGATCCGAGCGCAAGACTGGTCAGGCCGGGACGCGTTAGAACCGCACTCGAATACCGCCGTTGACGTTTCGTCCCTCGAGCGGTGCCCACGCGTCCACGGTCCACCGGCCGTCCACACCGCGTGATGGTCTCAGCAATGGGTCCCATCGCGTCTGGCGGATGCCGGTGAGGTTTTCGCCGTTCACGAACACGCGGAGCTTGCCGAACTGTCGTTCGGCGAGCACGCCGAGAATCATGTACGGTTCACTGACCGTGCGGTACGGATTCTCCTCCACCGACTGTCGGCCGGTGTAGTACCACTCAACGCCGACGCGCCCGACATCCTCCACTTCCCACATCCCAACGACGCCACTGCTGTGACGAGGTGTTTGCGGAACGTCGACATCGATCGCATCCACTGTCTCGCGAGCGAGGACGTAGGTGTACGTGGCCGTGACTGCGAACGGCACTTTTCTGAACGTGCCGAGCAATTCCACACCGACGTTCGTCGTCGGATCGACCAGATTACGGAGGACGTAGACGGACGATCGATCGACGTGGATTGGATCGGTAATCCGCGACCCAAACACCGTGGCCGTATACGAGAACGATCCATCCGTCCGCGTGACATCGAACGATGCGCTCAGACCACGCTCCGCCTCGAGCGGTCGCTCCACCTGGAGCAGCGTCAGGCCGGCTGCCTCCGTCTCCTCGGTGAGCGGCGTCGACGCGAAGAAGCCGGTGCCCACCGACGCGCGACTCGTCCATCGACCGCTGCGCGCCAGGACCGAGACTCGCGGACTGAAGAAGGTGCCGTACTCGCTGTGAAAATCGATTCGACCACTTGCCGAGAGCGACACGGCCGGACCGAGGGTGTAGTCGTATTGTCCGAATGCGCCCGGAACGACGAAGGCGTACTCGAATTGGGGAACGTCGCGCGGACGATACGCATCGCGCTCAACAGCGATGCCGCCAACCCATGTCTGTTTTCCGGCGGTGCCACGAATCGCCATCTCCCCGAAGGCCGTGTCGTGATGATCTCGTTCGAGCACTTCGCCGAATTGATGATCGTGAGTCTGCCGCGCGACTGCCGCTCGCGCGGTGACGACGTATTGACTGCGGAGCAGGAACTGGCCAAACGCGCCGGCGTCGTATCGACGGGTTTCTAGAGCTTCGACGTACGGTGTACCGGTCGCGGGCAGAACCGATCCGCTTGGCGTGCCGCCTTCGCGGTCTTCGTACGTGAATCCAGCGGTCGCGAAGAACGAGCGGCCGTTGCGTCCATCCCAGAACACGCGTGGACGCACCACGCCGCGGCTGTATCCAGGAAGATCGGCCCATGCGTCATCGTTGACGTCGTTGATCTGCTGCCAGTGTCCGCCACCAAGCAACGACGCGCTCCAGCCGCGTGAGAGCGGCGAGGCTAAGAACGTCACTGCGTCGGTGGCGCCGCGCGTCGAGCGATTGAGAAGGAACTCGCGCTGCGTTTCCGGTGTCGGACGCCGCGAAACGAGATTGATGACGCCGCCCATTGCGCCGGCACCATAGAGCGCAGACGCGACACCTTTCACGACTTCGACCTGGCCAAGATCCATCGGAGGAACCTGGAGCAGGCCGAGGCCACCGACCTCACCAAACAGCGGCAACCCGTCAGACAGCACGCGCGTGTAGCGGCCGCGCATGCCTTGAATACGTACACTGGCGGCGCCGAGCGACGGCGATGTGGCTTGCACGCGCATCCCGCCCATCTCGTTCAACATCATGACGATGTCGCCCGGCGTCATCAGCATCTTCTCTTCGATTTCCTCGCGAGCGAGGACCTCGACGCGCATCGGCTGATCTTCGAGCCGCTTGTTGGTGCGCGTTGCCGCAACGACCGTGACTGTCTCCTCGAGTGTTGGCTTGGGCTGCAGATCGATGCGGACGTCCTGCTGCGCGTCAGCCCCGACCATCACCGTGACGGTCATTGTCACGTAACCGTCCTTGATGATGGTGAGTTCCACCTCGCCGGCGGGAACCTGAACCTGCGCCGCTCCCGTCGCGTCGGTGTACTGGCTCGCGCCACCGACAACGACTTCAGCCTTCTCGACCGGCTTTTCTTCCGCGCGGACCTGGACGCGGATGGTGCCCCATTGACCCTGTGCCGCAAGCGATGTTGCAAGCAGACACACGATCACGACGATGGGAGTTCCTACTCGATCGAGATCAATCGCCACCCGACGATTATCGTTCGTGGGTGGCGGCTATTCGATGTCGCTAGCCCAAGACGCGTCGCCCGTTGAGCAGACCCATGACGAAGAGCACGATCGCGGCCACCAACAGCACATGGACGAACGAGCCAACGGTGTAGAGTCCGACCAACCCCAGTAACCACGCGACCAACAGGATGACGGCGATGGTGTACAGCATGTGAATTCTCCTGCGAAGTATCGACCTCGCGCTGTGTCCAACTATGTGTGATCGGAACCACCGCCCGCTGTTCGGTTGTGGACAGGCTCTCAGCCCCCCGCCTGAACCGTTCAGCCTCGTTGTGCTGAAGGGGACAGCGCACATCGCCAGAGCCGCCCACACTGAGATCTGCCTCTTCGAGAGGAGGCTCCATGGTCCAGCAATGACTGATACAAGTGATTCTGCGTACGGCTCAGTTGATGACCGCACTGCACGACCGGCGACTGCGTCTCCGACCCGCACCGTTCTGCGGCTGGTCCTGCTCATTCTGGCCGTCGCGGCTGGACTCTGGCTGCTGTTTGCGCTGCAGGGCGTGATTCTGCTCCTCCTGCTGTCGATGCTCTTCGCCTACCTCATCGCTCCCCTCGTGGAGTTCCTGTGCCGACCCGTCACGTGGGGACGGCGTCCGTGGGCCATCCCGCGTCCACTCGCGATTGCGATGGTGTATCTCGCGTTGTTCGTATCAGTGGGCATCGCCAGCTATGTCCTGCTGCCTCTTCTCGGCGCGCAGGTGACGGAATTTGGCCGGCAGGTTCCCAGCTACATCGCCTACGCGCGCGACCAGCTGCAGGCGTGGCAGCACTTCGTCAATACCGATCGTCTTCCTCAAGCCCTTCGCGAGGCCATCGATCGAACGTTTGCGCGGACGATCGACGCAGCGGGGGAATCTCTGAGTCACGGCTTCGGCGGTCTGCTCCCCCTACTTGGCTATCTGCCGTGGGTCATTCTGATCCCCGTCGTGGCGTTCTTTCTGTTGAAGGACGGCAAGGCGTTCCGCAGGAATATTCTCCTGACCCTTCCGCGCGGCCGGCTTCGCGGACGCGGCGCCGAGTTGTTCGAGGACATCAACGACACGCTCGCCGCGTACATGCGCGCTGCGCTGCTGGCCTGTCTCGTCGTCGGCGTGGTCTGCACGATCGGATTCCTGTTGATCGGCGTGCCGTATGCGCTCCTGTTTGGTCTCGTGGCCGGCTTGCTCGAGTTCATCCCGCTTGTCGGTCCACTCGCCGTTGCCCTGGGTGTGACTCTGGTCGCCAGCTTTCACTCGATCACCCAGGCCATGTGGGTGCTCGCGTTTCTCGGCGCACTACGGCTCGCGCAGGACTACGTGGTCTTTCCGCGGCTCATACGTCGCGGGATCCACATGCATCCACTGGGAGTGATTCTGGCGATTCTGAGCGGCGCCGAACTGGCGGGAATGGCTGGCATCTTTCTGGCCATCCCGGCCGTCGCCGTGTTGTCGGTGATGCATCGGCACTTGCTCGAGTACCGCGGCAGTGGCGGTCTGGTATCCGAGCTGTTGACCCCCACGCCATCCGCTATAGATGCTGCGCCCGCCTCGTCAGATCCCCCGGCGACGCAGTTGAACCTGGTGTCGACGAAGTACTCAGCGAAGGGCACTTAGCGTCTCGCCGCTGTTGTCCGCCTCTTCGCCTGCCGTACCGTAGATTTGCGAGCGCCCGCGCGCCGTTTCGCAGTTTTACGGCCGCTCGTGCGTCGCCGCTGCAGGATGCGTTTGGCTCTCTCGAGTTCGCGGCGACGGGTTGCAGACAGACCACGGCCGCCACGGTTGATGAAGTACTGAACCATCTGGATCGCGGACCCGAGCCCTTTCGGCGACACATCTTTCCGCGCCATCTTGCGGGCAATCTCCGACGCAGATCCGGTGAAGGTGCGCACCACGACTCCTCGGCTTCGCCTTGCATCGGATGTGCCCATGCCCGCACCTCTTCCGTCCTATCGTCTACTCGAGCCTTGATGCGGAGGTGGTGTGCAGGCCAATCGCTTCAGTCCTCGATTGCCGAGAGATCAAGTCGGCTGAGACGCTCCGGGTCGGCCAGGATATCCATCTCGACGATCTTCCCGTCGGCGATCGTGAAGCCGATGACGGAAAACAAACGGCCGTCGCCGCGGCGCGCGACAAATCCAAGTTGCCCGTTGACGAGGACGAGCTGAAGAGACAGCCCGCTTCTCGAGAACGTCGACGCCTGTGACGCGACGGCGCTCGCTCCTCGCACGACTCGTGACAGTCCGGCGAGCGCACCGCCATCCGCTCGCAGCACGATGTCGGGATCGAGCACGGCGACCAGACCTTCGAAGTCGCCCTTCTGGGCGGCTGCCATGAATGCATCGACGACACGACGCTGCTGACTGAGGTCGCGTTCTGCGATTGGGGCTCCGCCCTGGACGCGACGACGCGCGCGGCTCGCGAGTTGACGCGTCGCAACGACGGAGCGGTCGACGACCGGCGCGATCTCCTCGAACGTCATGCCGAACACGTCATGCAGGACAAAGGCGAGTCGCTCCGCGGGCTCGAGCGTTTCCAGCACCACGAGGAGCGCGAGCCCGACCGAATCGGCGCGCATCGCCTCGGACTCGGGACCCGTATCGACGCGCGTGATGACGGGATCGGGTACGTGGGTGTCCAAGGAGTCCTCCCGTCGTGATGTCCGCGTCCGCAACATGTCCAGGCACACACGTGCCACGACGGTGGTGAGCCAGGCCCGCAGGTTTTCGACAGCGCTCACATCGGAGCGGCCGAGCCGGATCCAGCTCTCCTGAACCGCATCGTCGGCCTCGGTCACCGACCCAAGCATGCGATACGCCACGCCCCGTAAATGCGCCCGATGCTGTTCGAATTGCTCGGCAAGCTGCTCAGGTTCGGACATCGGTCACATTCCTCCGTCGGCGTCCGTCATGGTGGTGACGGACCAAACGTCGATGATGTGACAGGACGAGGGAAGCGATGAAGATCAAACTGACCAGCGTGTATGTGGACGACCAGGAAAAAGCCCTGCGCTTTTATACCGACGTGCTCGGCTTCGTGAAGAAGGCCGATTTCAGCAACGGGCCGTTTCGTTGGCTCACCGTCGCCTCACCAGAGGACCCAGACGGCACCGAGCTGCAGCTGGCGCTCAACGACAATCCCGCGGCGAAAGCGTTTCAGCAGGCGCAGTTTCAGCAAGGGCAGCCGGCGGCGATGTTCTTCACCGACAACGTGCAGGCGGATTACGACCGTATGAAAGCGCGTGATGCCACGTTCACCATGCCGCCAACGGACGTGACCGGCTCAAAGATCGCCAGGCTGAACGACACTTGCGGCAATCTCATTCAGGTCACGCAACTCGTGAAGTGGTAAGGAGGTCGCAGTGAACTGGAACAACTGGATTCGACAGACGCACCGCTGGGTCTCCATTGCCTTCACGGTGTCGGTCATCGTCACGTTCATCGCACTGGCACAGGAGAAGCCTGTCGTCTGGGTGAGCTATGTGCCGGTGTTCCCGCTCGCGTTGCTCCTGCTCACCGGTCTGTATTTGTTCGTGCTGCCTTATGCCAACAAGTGGCGCAGCTGGCGACGCACTGACCTGAGTGTCACAGTGCCGGAGTGAATACTATGGCAGGCGAAACGGCCGGCGCCTGAGCGGCGCCGGGCCTTTTCATCGAGCACTCCGTACGAGTGTTCGCTACGTGTGACGACGCGTCAGAAATTCACCGTGAAATTCAGGCGCACGAACCGCGGCGCATAGATGGCCTCCGGGGTGTAGAACGTGTCGCTTCCAACCGTGAACGTGTCTTCGTAGCTGGTCGCGTAGTTCGTGTTGAACAGATTCCACAGGTCCACACCAACGTCGGTCCGCGTCCGGCCAAACCGGAATACCTTGGCGAAGCGCATGTCCACCTGCGTGCGCCTGCCCTCGCCAAACAAGCGGTGATCGCTATCGGTCAAGTCGACCATCGAATTGCCGGTCGCGATCAAACTCGGCGGCAAGAAGCCCAGCTGACTCTGGATCATCGTGTTGGGAACCTGCCACTGCGCATCGACGGTCAGCGGCGCCTGCGAACGCACCGTCGCGCTGACGAGCACGTCGATCTTCGGAATGGTGTAGCTGCCCAGCCCCCGGACCGTGGTCTCCCACGGATCGATGTCGCGGCAATTGCGCGGGTTCGGTCCCGCTGGGGTGCCCGCGACCGCGTTGTTGTAGTGGGTGACGACGTGGCAGCGATCGTCCACGCGGCGGCCGGTCTGCGTACCGATCGACACGAACAGACCGTTCCGCATGCGGGCGTTCACGTTGACGTTGACGCCATCGTAGAAGCTGTCGCGCTCCTTACCTCCCTCGCCGTACGTGCTCTCGGGAGTCAGGAAGTTCTGTGCCGCCGTCGTCGTATTTGCCACGAATGTGGTGACCGGATAGCCGCCGCCGTCCGGGAGACGCGGGTCATTCGGCACCGTGAGGGTGTAGCTCACCCAGTCGGTCTGGGGATTCCGGTTGATGTCGTTGGTGACGAAGAAGCCGTGGAACGTGCGGTGGATGTAGCCGACCTCCGCTGACACACGCGGCAGTATTTCCTGTTGCAGCGTGACCTCAGTCTGGTAGTCGTGCGTGCGCACGCCCCAACCCTCGAGAAGCTTTGGATCCACCTGGGTCGCCGCGCCGGGCCTCCCGAAGTTGGCATCGTTGCCGATGACGACCGCACAGGTATCCACCTGGCCAGTCGCCGGACCCTG
>JBKPRH010000183.1:0-46919 GCA_046765795.1 Acidobacteriota bacterium
GGCCGATTCACTGTAGAAGTCCTCGAGCACGCGCCGCAGAAACTTGCAGAGAATCAGCGAGTCCATCAACGCGGCCTTGTCTTCGGTGTCGATGGCGTGGCGGACTGAGTCGAGCGTCGCGTGACGTCGATCGACCTTGTCCGAGAAATCCACGTCGTAGGCGCCACTGCGATTGTGATCCGCCCCGCGCGCGCCAACCGCAAATCCGAGCGCCATCGTCTGCAGACCGCGCGGTTCGTAGCCCGGAATCTCGAGTCCTTTCACCTGGGGCGCGAACGCGATGCTTCCCTGCCCGATGGTCTCGGCGGCACGACGACTGCCGTCGGCGAGCAGCGCGCCAATCCCCGCGCGCCGTCCGATCAGATCGATCGCCTTCAGCACAGCGTCACCGCTGCCGAACGTCAACCACGGTTCATCGAGCAGCCCGCGCTCGACGCACTCCATCGCAAAGGCGATCGTCCCGCCAGCGCTGATCGTGTCGATGCCGAGTTCATCGCAGCGCTGTGACGCGCGAAGAACGGCCGCGTGATCGCTCACGCCACACAACGAGCCCAACGCGAACAGATTCTCGTATTCGATTCGTACGCCGGCGCCACCGACGGAATAGATATGCTCGCAGCCGATCGTGCACGCGACGCAACTCGCGCGCGTGCGTGAGTAGTCCGTGCGCAGCTGCTCGGGCGACAGATTCGGTGCCTCGTCGAATGTGCCCTGCTGGAAGTTGCGAGTCGGCAATGTGCCAAAACGGTTGAACGTCAGCAGATTCGCCGCGGTGCCGAGCTCGCGGTACTTCGCCGTTGCCGGACCGAACGATCGCTTCGAGAGATCGCGGCTCAACTCGGTCAGCTTTCGTGGCTGCGCCCATTCGACGCGCCGTGTGCCGCGTACGGCGATCGCCTTGATGTTCTTGCTGCCGAGGACTGCTCCGCTGCCGCCGCGTCCGGCATGACGGCCGTCGTGCGAGATCGTGGCGTAGCGCACGGTACGCTCACCCGCCGGCCCGATTGACGCAACGCGATAGTTCGTGCCGAGCCTCGCCCGCAGCTTCTCTTCCGTCACCGGACACGAGTCGCCCGCGACATCGTCAGCCGGCTCGAGCCTCACGTTGCCATCGTCAATGACGAGCACCGACAGCTTTGCGGCTTTCCCGACGAGGACGATGGCGTCGCAGCCGGCCTGCTTTCCGGCGATGGCAAAGCCGCTGCTTGCGAGGGAATCGTTGAAGCGGCCCGTCAGTGGACTGCGGCTGACGACGGCGAACTTGGCGGAGGTGGTGAGGGGACTGCCGACCAGCGGGCTGAAGGCAAAGATGAGCGGCGCCTCCGGCGACAGTGGCTTCGTCGTTGCACCGCCTTCGGCCAAGAGGAGCCACGCACCGAGACCGCTGCCACCGATGTATTGACGAAGCAGGTCCTCGGACAACGGCATGCCCTGAGCCATGCCGCTCCCGACATCGATGCGCAGGTAACAGCCGTGGTATCCGAAGGGAGTCGCCGTGTGGCTACCCTCCTGCGTCGGCGGACAAGATCAGCAGCCGGTCCTCGTCCGCGAATCTCGTGTCGAGCGACTTCACGAACTCGTCGCCGTTGAGATTCGCCGTGATCGACGGATGCAAACCCTCGGACGTAATGAGCTCGCTCAGGCCTGGGCATCGGACGGAGAGCTCTCCGAGAACCTGGCCGAAGGTTTCGGCGTCCAGTTCCATTTCGGAGACTCCTGCTCGTTCTCGGGGGATGCCCAGAAATTCAACGTACATAGGTGCTTGCCGGAGGTCAGCCAGCGGGTAACTCGATGATAGCATGGGGTGTTAGGCAGGTCTGGAAGACCCGCCTCTACGATAGTCAATCGTTCATGAGCGAGCCCAAACCATCATCGGCGTCTACAGTCGAACCACCAGTCCGAGGCAAGCGTTCCCGCGTCCGCGGCAAGCCGAAAGGACGCGCCGTCGATCCCAACGCTCGTGAAGAGGTTCAGGTGCTGCTCGGCAACGAGCCCAGACGCCGCGACCTGCTGATCGAGCACCTGCACAAGATCCAGGATCGCTACGGTTATCTGTCAGCCGCGCATCTGGTCGCGCTCGCGGCCGAGATGAAGATGGCGATGGCCGAGGTCTATGAGGTGGCGACGTTCTATCACCACTTCGACGTCGTGAAGGACGGCGAGACTGCGCCGCCAGCGGTCACGGTCAGGGTCTGCGATTCGATCGCGTGCGAGCTAGCCGGCTCGCAAACGCTCCTGGATGCGCTGCCGCGCTTGCTCGGCAAAGATGTCCGCGTCCTGCACGCGCCGTGCGTCGGCCGATGCGAAACGGCGCCGGTCGTGGTGGTGGGTCAGAACCCGGTGCCGAACGCGACTCCTGACCAGGTTGTGTCTCGCGTGAAGACCGCGGCGCTGAAACACGACACGTCGAACACGTCCATCACACCAGGGCACATTGACTACGCCGCCTACTGCGCCAATGGCGGATACACGCTTGCCGCAGCCTGCGTTGGCGGTCAGCGCCATGCCACGGACGTGATCGGCGTCATGGAGAACTCTGGGCTGCGCGGTCTCGGTGGTGCCGGCTTCCCCGCCGGCCGCAAGTGGAAGATCGTCGCCGCCGAACCCGCGCCTCGTCTGATGGCGATCAACATCGACGAAGGTGAGCCGGGCACGTTCAAGGACCGCTACTATCTCGAACGCGATCCACATCGTTTCCTCGAGGGCGCGATCATCGCGGCGTGGGCTGTCGGCATCGATGCGGTCTACATCTACCTGCGCGACGAGTATCACGGCTGCCGCGCGATTCTCGAGCGCGAGCTCGCTGCGCTGCAGGCCAATCCGCCATGCACGCTGCCGCAGTTCCATTTGCGGCGCGGAGCCGGTGCCTACATCTGCGGCGAAGAGTCCGCGATGATCGAGTCGATCGAGGGCAAGCGCGGAGAACCACGACTGCGTCCACCGTACGTGGCACAAGTCGGTCTGTTTGGCCGGCCGACGCTCGAGCACAACATGGAGACGCTCCACTGGGTGCGCGAGATACTCGAGAAGGGCGCCGAATGGTTCGCCAGTCACGGCCGTAATGGACGTAAGGGCCTGCGCTCGTTCTCGGTAAGCGGACGCATCAAGAAGCCGGGTGTCCACCTCGCGCCCGCCGGGATCACGCTGCAGGAGCTCGTGGACGAGTACTGTGGCGGGATGCTCGACGGCCACACTTTGTACGGTTATTTACCGGGCGGTGCATCGGGCGGCATCCTGCCGGCATCGATGGCCAACGTGCCGCTCGACTTCGACACGCTCAATCAGTACGGCTGCTTCATCGGCTCGGCCGCTGTCGTCGTCCTCTCGGATAAGGACACCGCCACGAAGGCGGCGCGCAACGTGATGAAGTTCTTCGCCGAAGAGTCGTGCGGTCAGTGCACGCCATGCCGAGTCGGCACTGAGAAGGCGCTGCACCTCATGAAGACCAAGCAGTGGGATCAGCCGCTGCTGCAGGAATTGTCGCAAGGGGTGATGGACGCGTCGATCTGCGGTCTCGGACAGGCCGCGCCGAATCCCATGCTGTCTGTCATGAAGTACTTCCCGAAGGAAGTTGAGTGATGCACAAGGTGCTCGATGCCAAGATGGTCACGTTCACGTTGAACGGCCGGACCATCACCACGCCAGAGACGCAGACGCTTCTCGAGACCGCCGATCACCTCGGCATCGAAGTCCCGCGGCTCTGCTACATGGAGGGCATGCGCGCCGACGGTAATTGCCGCACGTGCATGGTGGAGATCAAGGGCGAGCGCGTCCTCGCAGCCTCCTGCTGCCGCTATCCGCGTGAGGGCATGGAGGTCACCACCAACAGCCCGAGGGCGATCGCGAGCCAGAAGATGTCGCTCGAGCTGTTGCTCTCCGACATCCCCGAGACGTCTTACACGCTGAACTCCGAGCTGGATCTCTGGGCGAAGAAGATGGAGGTCGGCAAGCCACGCTTCCACGCGCGTCAGCAGCCGACCGAGGACCTCTCGCATCCGGCGATGGCGGTACACCTCGACGCCTGCATTCAGTGCAAGCGCTGCGTGCGCGCCTGTCGCGAGGAGCAAGTCAACGACGTCATCGGCTACGCCTTCCGCGGCGGCCACTCGAAGATCGTCTTCGACCTCGACGACCCGATGGGCGACTCGACGTGCGTCGCCTGCGGCGAGTGCGTGCAGGCGTGTCCGACCGGCGCGCTGATGCCGGCGCGTGATGTCGCCAAGATCGTCCCAGACAAGCAGGTCGAGTCCGTCTGCCCGTACTGCGGCGTCGGCTGTCAGCTGACCTACAACATCAAGGACAACACGATCCTCTATGTGCAGGGCAAGGACGGCCCGGCCAACTCGAGCCGCCTCTGCGTCAAGGGGCGCTACGGCTTCGACTACGTCCAGCATCGCCATCGCCTGACGACCCCGCTCATTCGCAGGAAGGGCGTGCCGAAGCACAAAGACTTCACCGTGGATCCGGACAAGTGGCACGAGGTGTTCCGCGAAGCGACGTGGGAAGAAGCGCTCGACTTCGCTGCGAAAGGCCTCAGCGAGATCCGCGACACCTACGGCAAGAAGGCGCTCGCCGGGTTCGGATCGGCCAAGGGCACCAACGAGGAGGCGTATCTGTTCCAGAAGCTGGTGCGCACCGGCTTTGGTTCGAACAACGTCGATCACTGCACGCGGCTGTGCCACGCGTCGAGCGTCGCGGCGTTGATGGAAGGCATCAACTCCGGGGCGGTGTCGAACCAGGTGCGCGACGTCGTCAACGCCGAAGTGATCTTCGTGATCGGCGCCAACCCGACAGTCAACCATCCGGTCGCCGCCACCTGGATCAAGAACGCGGCGAAGGACGGTGTGAAGCTGATCGTCGCCGACCCGCGTCGCAGTGATCTCGCGCGTCACGCCACGTACAACCTGCAGTTCAATCCGGACACGGACGTCGCGCTGCTCAACGCGATGCTCCACGTGATCGTCGAGGAAGGCCTCGTCGACGAGAACTTCGTCAAGGACCGCACGTCCGGGTACGAGGCGCTGGCGGAGAACGTCAAGAAGTTCTCCCCTGAGGCGATGGCGCCGATCTGCGGCATCGACGCGCAGACGCTCCGCGAGGTCGCGCGGCTCTACGCCACGTCAAAGGGCTCGATCATCCTGTGGGGCATGGGCATCTCGCAGCACGTGCACGGCACGGATAATGCGCGCTGCCTGATCGCGCTCGCGCTCGCGACCGGACAGATTGGCAAGCCGGGCTCGGGACTCCATCCGCTGCGCGGGCAGAACAACGTCCAGGGTGCGTCCGACTCGGGACTCATTCCGATGTTCTATCCCGACTACCAGCGCGTGAACACGCCGGCGGCGCGCGAGCGTTTCGAGAAGCTGTGGAAGACGGAGCTCGATCCGAATCCTGGTCTCACCGTCGTCGAGATCATGCACGCGGCCAAGAAGAGGGAGATCCGCGGGATGTACATCATGGGTGAGAACCCGGCGATGTCCGATCCCGACGTCGATCACGCGCGTGAGGCGATGGCGGCGCTTGACCACATTGTCGTGCAGGACATCTTCCTGACCGAGACAGCGTATCTCGCCGATGTCGTGCTGCCGGCGACCGCGTGGCCCGAAAAGGTCGGCACCGTCACCAACACCGATCGCATGGTGCAGCTCGGACGCAAGGCGATCGAGCCGCCCGGCGATGCGAAGGAAGACTTCTGGCTCATCGTCGAGATCGCCAAGCGAATGGGTCTCGACTGGACCTACAGCCATCCGCGCGACGCGTTTGACGAGATGCGGCAGTGCATGGATTCGATTGCCGGCATCACATGGGAGCGACTGGAGCAGCAGTCGTCAGTCACCTATCCGTGCGTGAACGAAGGCGACCCCGGGGATCCGGTTGTCTTCATCGACACATTCCCGACGCAGACCGGCCGAGCCACGTTCGTGCCCGCCGATCTCATTTCGGCGAACGAGCGTCCCGACGCCGAGTACCCGTTGGTGCTCATCACCGGACGACAGCTCGAACACTGGCACACGGGTTCGATGACGCGCCGTGCCTCGGCACTCGACTACATCGAGCCCGAGCCGGTTGCCTCAGTGCACCCGTTGGATCTGGAAGCACTCGGCATTCCCGCCGGCACGACGCTGACGATTGCGTCCCGCCGCGGTGAGATCTCGCTCTACGCGCGTGCCGATGACGGCATGCCACGTGGCGCGGTGTTCGTCCCGTTCTGCTACTACGAGGCGGCGGCGAACAAGCTGACCAATCCCGTGCTCGACCCGTTCGGCAAAATTCCGGAGTTCAAATACTGCGCGGTGAAGGTGACCGCCGGCGGCGAGACGCCCGAGCGAATGAGCTTCGGAGGCGGAGCACTGCTCGCAGATGCCATGAAGTCCGCGAGTCAGTAGGCCGTGTAATGCAAGATGCAAAATGCAAAGTGCAAACGAGCGGCAACGACGCTCGCTGTGTTTGCATTTTGACTTTTGCATTTTGAATTACCCGTGACAACCCACGACGTCCGGATGCAGGGCTTCACGCGCCGTCACACGGTGCAGGAAGCCTTGTCGTGGCTCGATGCGCAGCTGCGGACGCTCGATGCCGAAGACGTGCCGCTGCGCGAAGCGGCCGGCCGCGTCCTCGGCTCTCTCGTCACCAGCGACATCGACGTTCCTGGATTCGATCGCGCGACCATGGACGGCTACGCGGTCGTCGCCGATTCGACCGAAGGCGCCACTCCTTACAACCGCATTCCGCTCGCGGTCGTCGGCGACGCGATGCCTGGAGCGCCGTTCACGCGAACGGTCGCGCGCGGCCAGGCCGTGCGGATCATGACCGGCGCGCCAATGCCTTCGGGCAGCAATGCGGTCCTGCCAGCGGAGTCGGTCGATACGAATGACCGTAGAGGCGGGTCTGTAGACTCGCCTTCTTCAGACGCGCCCACAACGATCGCCGCCATCTCTGAAGTTTCACCACAAAAAAACGTCGGCCACCGTGGCGAAGACATCGTCCGCGGCACGACGCTGCTCGAAGCCGGTCGCGTGCTGCGGCCGCAGGACGTTGGCGTGATGAGCTCGATTGGCCTCGCGATGACGCGCGTGATCCGACGACCACGGGTGCGACTCGTCATCACCGGTAACGAGCTACTTCCGGCGGGTACACCGCCGCACGACTATCAGATCGCCGACGCAAACGGGCCGATGCTCGCCGCGCTCGTCGAGCGCGATGGCGGCGTCGTAGACTTCCCCGACCTCGTTCGCGACGAGCCACAGGCCTTGCTCGAGGCACTCGGCGTCACCGCCCAAACCCCGGAGCCCACAGGCCAAAGCCCGGACATCATCATCGTCTCTGGCGGCTCCAGCGTCGGCATCGAAGATCTCGCGCCGATGCTCGTCGCCAAACATGGCGAGCTAGCCGTGCACGGCATCGCGATGCGTCCGAGCAGTCCGACGGGGATGGGCACGCTGGGGCCGCGACTGGTCTTCCTGCTACCCGGCAATCCCGTCTCTGCTCTGTGCGCCTACGATTTCTTTGCCGGCCGCGCCATTCGCGCGCTCGGTGGACGCTCGACGCAGTGGCCGTATCGCGCGGTGCGCGGCACACTCACCCGCAAGATCAGCTCGCCGATCGGACGACTCGACTACGCGCGCGTGCGTCTCGACTCCGGGCGCGTCGAACCGCTGTCGGTTGCCGGCGCATCGCTGCTCTCCTCGACCACGCGCGCCGACGGGTTCGTGATCGTCGATCAGGACAGCGAAGGATATGCGGCTGGCTCCGACGTGGAGGTGTGGCTGTATGCGTGATCAGGAGCAATTCCTTCACGTCCTCGATCGCGACGAAGCGGAGCGGCGATTCCGCGCGGCTGTCGACCTCGCCCCACGCGGTATCGACACAGTCGGACTCGATGCGGCGCTTGGCCGTGTGCTCGCCGCCGACGTCGTCTCCCCGGTTGACGTGCCGTCGTTCGATCGTGCAAACGTGGACGGGTTCGCCGTCATCGCCGAGGATACGTTTGGCGCGTCAGAGGAAGTGCCGCGCCCTATCCACCTCGGCGACGAGCACGTCCACACCGGGGTCGTTCCACGAACGATCGTTCGACCGGGTGAGGCTGTCGCGATCGCAACCGGCGGCATGATGCCGCGCGGTGCGGACGCAGTGGTCATGATCGAACACGCCGATGTCGTGTCTGGCTTTAGCCAGACCCGCGATCGTCCGGCTGCCGCCTCCGCGCCAGGCGCTTCGGCGCCCAGGGAAGCCGGACACCACATCAACGTGGGCCGGGCGGTGACGGCAGGCAGCGGCGTCTCGTTTGCTGGCACCGACATCACTGCTGGCGAGACCGTACTCCGGCGCGGAACGATCCTGACCAGCCGCGACACCGGTGTACTCGCGGCGATCGGCGTCGCGTCTGTCGATGTCTGGCGAAGGCCAGTCGTCGCCATCCTCTCAACCGGCGACGAGATCATTCCGCCTGGTCAGCCTATGCAGCCGGCGCGCATTTACGACTCGAACGCGCAGGTCCTGGCCGATGCGGTGCGCGAGCTTGGCTGCGAACCTCGTCGCCTTGGCATCGTCGTGGACGATATCGAACAGCTGCGCGCGAAAGTGCGCGACGCGCTGGCGATGGCGGACGCGGTGCTGCTTTCGGGTGGAACGAGTAAGGGTGCCGGCGACGTCTCGTATCGAGTTGTCTCAGAGCTGACTGGCCCAGGCATCGTCGCGCACGGCGTCGCGCTCAAACCCGGGAAGCCGATCTGTCTCGCAGCAACCGGCCGCAAACCAGTCGTCGTCCTTCCAGGCTTTCCGACGTCGGCGATCTTTACCTTCCACGAGTTTGTCGCCCCGGTGTTGTCGGCGATGGCCGGCCGCGGCCTCGAGGAACGATCGACGGTGCAGGCGCGCCTGGCGGTGAAGGTGAATAGCGAGATTGGGCGAACGGAATACCTCCTGGTCGGCTTAGTTGACGCGGGAAACGAGACATTGGCCGCGTATCCGATGGGTCAGGGCTCGGGCAGCGTCACGACGTTCAGTCGCGCCGACGGCTTCACGACGATCGGACGTCACGAGGAGATCGTCCAGGCCGGGACGATGGTGAATGTGCAGTTGCTGGGGCGGGAGCTGCAGCTGGCTGATCTCGTCGTGATTGGCAGTCACTGCATCGGACTCGACTATCTGCTCGGTGAGCTCGAGCACGTCGGCGTGCGCGCGAAGTTCCTGGCTGTCGGCAGTCTTGCCGGACTCGAAGCGGCGAAGCGCGGCGAGTGCGACATCGCCGGCGTTCACCTTCTCGATCCCCAGACGGGTGAGTACAACCGACCATTCCTCACGCCGGAGCTCACGCTGATTCCCGGTTACGGGCGGCTGCAAGGCATCGTGTTCAGGCACGACGACGAGCGATTTGAATTACGCAATGCCAAGGAGGCGATCGCGGCGGCCATAGCCGATCCGTCATGCGTGATGGTGAATCGCAACCAAGGCAGCGGCACGCGTGCCTTGATCGATGGACTGCTCGCAGGCCGGAAGCCGCCTGGCTATGCCGTGCAGCCGCGCAATCACAACGCGGTTGCAGCGGCCGTCGTCCAGCATCGCGCTGATTGGGGCGTCACGCTCGACACAATCGCGCGCGGCGCCGGCCTTGGCTTCATCCCCGTCCAACACGAGCAGTACGATTTCGTGTCGCCACGGACACGTGCGGAACGTCCCGCCGTCAAGGCGTTCGTCGAACGACTTACGGATCCCACCACGCGCAACGCGCTCGCACGTCTGGGGATGCGAATCTAAGAGCTGTCGATGGGACGCGCACGCGGTGCGCGAATCGAATCGGCTGCTCGGAGGCGCCAGGCCCGCAGGTTGCGCCGTGCCGCCGCACGCTCACGATAGGGTCCCCGCAAAGTTGTATCAGGGGCGGGCTGACCTAATTGTGACGCTCGGCTCCATCGACGCAACGCCGGCCTCGGCTCCCTCCGTGCAGCTCGGAAGACGGACGCGGTGTCCGTCTTTTACTTGGCAGGCGCGACGGTCAATTGATTCACGATCTTGTAGCCCTCGGCTTTGTCGTGGGCGATCGCTTCAGCCGTCGACTTCTGCGCGGCAGTCGGTACGGTCCCCTTGAGCACGACGGTCTTCGTCTGCGCGTTCGTATCGACGTTGATGCTGCTGGCATCGACGCGCCCATCGGCGATCAGCGCAGACTTCACGTCAACCGTGTTGGCACCCGCAGCGGTCTTCTCTGCCACCTTTTCTGTATCCTGCTTCACACCACGAACGGTGTTAGCGCACGCACCACTCAGCGCCGCGACGACAATCAAGGCCCAAACGCTCGTAGAGTGTTTGCTCACAATGTTTCTCCTCAAAACGCTCATCGCCCGACTCCTACTGCACGCGCGGTGCCATGTGTGCGGCTGAGGCTCTAAGATGAACGGAATGGCCGAGGCTGGCATCGTCTTGTGCGGTGGCAAGTCCACACGCATGGGGTCGTCGAAAGCACTGCTGCCGTTTGGATCGGAAACGATGCTGCAGCGCGTCGTGCGACTACTGGGGAAAGTCGTGTCACCCATGGTGGTGGTGGCGGCGGTCGATCAGGAACTGCCCGCGCTGCCGCCCGACGTGATCGTCGCGCGCGACGAGCGCGAGGCACGCGGGCCGCTCGAAGGCCTTCGCGCCGGACTGAAAGCACTGCCGCCGGAGGTCGATGCCGCGTATGTGACGAGCTGCGACGTCCCACTGCTCGTACCCAACTTCGTTCGTCAGATGCTCGAACTGGCGCACGGCTATGACATCGCGGTGATGGAGATCGACGGCTTCACCCATCCGCTGTCCGCGGTCTATCGCCGTTCGACGTTGCCCCTCGTCGAAGATCTCCTCGCGAAGAATCGCCTGCGACCGGTGTTTCTCTTCGAGGCGGTGAAGACACGGCGAGTACAGCCCGGGGAAATGACCGCCGATCCCGAGCTCCGCACGCTGCGCAATCTCAATACACGCGAAGACTACGAGCGCGCGCTGGCCGATGCAGGCCTTTAGGTCTTGGGCACGTTCTCGCCGAGTGCCGTGGCGAGATCGATCTGGTGCTCCTGCTCCTGCCGCAGGATCTCGCGGATATCCTCGGCCAGGGCGTACTCGTGAAGCGCCTCGCACTGCACGACCCGCTCGCGATACGCGCGAATCGTCTCGGTCTCGTTCTCGAGGTCTGCGCGCAGCATCTCGCGCGCATCGTCGCTCTGCTTGACCGGGAGCGACGTCACCGTCGGCATCCCGCCGAGGTAGTCGATCTGCTTGGCGATGATGAGCGCATGCTGCAGCTCTTCGCCGGCGTGCTTTTTGAGCTCATCAGCGATGTTCATGTACTCGGCACCCTTCAGCACCTGTGAGTACACGACGTAGGCAATGATGGCCTGATATTCCCGGGCGAGATCCTCGTTGAGCTTGTCGATCAATTTCTCGCGGGTGATCTTCGTGGTTTCGGTGGGCGACGCTGTGGCCATAAGACGGTCTCCGGACGTAATTCGCGATCGAATGCGATCCTGCTGGCCGTACAGCAAAGCTCGTGCTAGACCGAGCTGGACTGCTAGAATCCGCCGCTATGACCATCCGAATGAGAGGCGCGCTGGCTATGCTCGCACTTGCCGTGCTCGCGCACGGCATCGTGAAAGCGCAGTCGCCGCAGGCTGCTCAGCCAAAGGTCGATGCGATTTTTAGTCGCTTTACTTCGTCCACGCCAGGCTGCGCAGTGGGTGCCGATGTTCGCGGCGAGCGCGTGATTCGCGCGGCCTATGGCAGCGCCGACCTCGAGCACGACGTCCCGATCACCACCGACACCATCTTCGAGGCCGGGTCAGTGTCGAAGCAGTTCACCGCCGCGGCGGTGGCGCTCCTGGCGCGCGACGGCAAGCTGTCGCTGGACGAGCCGGTTCGCAAGTACGTTCCTGAACTGCCTGATTTCGGCGCGCCGCTGACCATCCGCATGATGCTGCAGCACACCAGCGGGTTGCGCGACTGGGGCAATCTAGTGGCGCTTGCCGGCTGGCCACGAACCACGCGCGTCCACACCCACGCGCACATCATCGACGTGCTGAGCCGACAGCGCTCGCTCAACTTTCCACCGGGCACTCGTTGGTCGTACTCGAATTCGGGCTACAACATGGCCGCGATCATCGTGTCGCGAGTCAGCGGCAAGTCGTTTGCGGAATTTACCAAGACGAGACTCTTCGATCCGCTGGGAATGAAAGACACCTCCTGGCGCGACGATTACACCCGCATCGTGAAGCGTCGGGCAAATGCCTACGCCAACCGTGGGGGAACGTTCACCCTCAGCATGCCGTTCGAAAACGTCTATGGCAACGGCGGGCTGTTGACGACGGTGGGTGATCTGTTGAAGTGGAACGCCAACTTCTCGACGCACATCGTCGGTGATACCGCGTTTGTGAACCTCATGGAACAACGCACCACGTTGCCGGGCGGTCGGACGCACGAGTACGCGCTCGGTTTGTACGTGGACACATACAAGGGCGTCCGCGAAGTGGATCACAGCGGCGGAACCGCCGGCTACTCAGCGCACCTGGTGAGGTATCCGGATCAACAGGTATCAGTGGCCGTTCTCTGCAACGTCGCCGGAGCCAATGCGACCGCATATGCCAAGTCCGTGGGGGAGCTTTATCTCAGTGGCCTCCGTCCAGCGACGCCACCAAAGCCGACTCACACCTTGACCGATACTGAGGCCGCGCGGCTCGTCGGACTCTATCGCTCGCTGAAGCCAGCCGGCGTCCTGAGGATCGAGCGCGACAAGGACGGCGGCCTGATGGCGCGCGACGTCGCGCGCCTCGTGCCGATGTCGGCGACGCGCTTCGCCACAATCGACCTCTCAACCTACGAGTTCGACGGCCAAGCACAGCTGCGGGTGACGGACGAATTCGGCACGGTCGACGTGTACGACCGCATGGAGCCCGCGACGCCAAACGTCGAGGCGCTGAAGGTCTTCACCGGACGGTATGTGAGCGACGAGATCGAAACCACAATGGAGGTCGCGCTGGATGGTGACCGGCTGATCGTCCGGCGGCGGCCTGACTTCGAGGCGCCGCTCGTCCCAGTCTGGTCGAACGGCTTCTTTAGTCCGCCGCTTGGTTGGATCATCTTCGCGCGCGATGCCGCGGGTCAGGTGATCTCGATGAGCATCAATCAGGATCGCGCGTGGGACGTGAGGTTCTCACGTCAGTAAGGTCGTGGCTAAGACATGCGACGCCGACGACTCCAATACGCACTGGTCATCATCGCCCTCGTGGCGCTTCCATTACTTTTGGATCAGCCCAAGAGCGAGCCGCACGTCTTCAGCGGTACTGTTCGCGAATGGAAAGCGGGCGAATCGATTACCGTCGTCAGTGAACAGACCGCCCCAGCCGGCTTCACTGCGCGCTTGCACAAGACACGTTACGAGGGACGCGCGGATCAGATTGTCACGGGAGCGAGCGTCACTATCTGGTACCGGATCGTCGGCGAGTCACGTCCGGTGGTGGACAAAGTGCGCGTGAACGAAGCAGCCGACCGACCTTCCCGATAAGGTCGCAGACGGTAAAGTAAGTCTCTACGCTCTTCGTAGGGTAAACACGAAGATACCGCCCGTCACGAGGCCAACGAATGGCCCGGCCACAACGACCGGCGTCAGGTAGTCAACAGACAACGCAGCTGGAACGAGGAGCCAGCCCATAAATGCGCTGGCACATGCGCCGACAATCCAGGCATAGCCGAGTGTCTTGAGCATTCGTTCAGTCGCAGCTGTCATGAACAGCGTATCGGCTGAACGAAGGCGGGTCTAAAGACCCGCCTCTACGAGGTCATTCCGTGCAGGTGTAGCTCGCCGCGTTGTTCTCCGTGCCTGGCGCGCCGGTGAACTTCGGGAACTTCGGCCACTCGCACAACGGACGTGCCCGGTTTGCGTTCGGGTTGCCATCTGTCGTGACAAGCCCCGATGGCGCTTTGCCCTTCTCCACCCACTCCTGCAGCGCCGTAAGGCTATCGATCTTCGCGTTGAAGATACCGAAGCCGTGGCCGAAGCCGGGAATCATGTAGAACCGCATGAAACTGTCCACGCCCGACTTGCCGAACTGCTTCACCTGCCGCTGGTAATAGAGCTCGGAGTTATGCGGGGTGATGAAGTCGTCCACCGTGCCGTGGGTCATGATGATCTTGCCGCCCTTGGCTTTGAACTTCTCCAGGCTCACGTCGCTCACGTCCATCGTCGACGCGACGATCTTGATGCGCTCCTGATACTTCTTCGGATCGAACGTCATCGTGTCGAGCTTGGGATTGCGCGTGATGATGAACTTGGCGGTCTGATCGCCGGCGGTATAGAGCAGCGGCTCTTTGCCTGACAGCGGGTTCGACGGCTGCGGCACCTGGCCGAAGCTCGAACGGCCCTGGAACAGCGCGCCCTCGAGCAGCGCCCAGCGCGGGAACGTGTCCATGCCCGCGATCGCGAAGCCGGGCTTGTAATCGCTGGTGATCTTCGCCACGGCCGCGAGCTGCGCATCGGACAGACACGTGTCACCAGTGTCGGACCCGTTTGAGCACCGCAGCGTTTTTACGTCGAAGGCCTTGTTGCACGCCTTCACGTCGCTGATGATGCCGTCCTTCGCGCCGTCGAGCAGATCGCACTTCGCGTACACCGCATCGGTGATCAGCTTGACCTGCGCAGGATTCATCCACGCCGCACCGCCGCCCTCATACAGCGCGCGGCCGACGTTCAACGATCCCAGATGCAACAGCGTGACGTTGTACGCCGGATAGTTGGCGACGACGCCGTCGTAGTCGTTCGAGTAGCGCGCGGCCGCATCCAGCGCTTCGTGGCCGCCCTGCGACCCGCCGATGAAATAGAACCGCTCGGGCGCGCGGCCGTAGGCCTTCTGGATGATCGCCATCGCCGCGTCGTGGCCCTTCTTGATCGACTCCTTGCCGAAGTTTCGGAGCGCTTCATCGTCGAGCGCGAACGAGCCATCGAAACCCTGAGTGGACTTGTGACCACCGTCAGTCCCGAGCGTGACGAATCCCTGCTTGAGCGGGTTGTCCACCTTCGCCGGCTGCAGTGTGAAGCCGGTCAGCCCGGTGACCAACGTGCCGTTGTAGCCGCCGCCGCCCATCTGCAGCGCGCGCCGATTCCACGATTGCGGCAGATTGACTTCGAACTCCAGATTCGGCGAGCTCGCGTTGTGCGGCTTGACGATGCCAGTCACTTTGCAGAAGTCGCCATTGGTGTTGCCCTGCTCGGAAGCGGCAACCGCGACGGCCGTCTGGACGACCGCGCCGTTCGTAGGCAAGCCGATCGCCGACGCGGGGATCGACAGCCCCTGCAGGCTGGCGCAGGCCGCGGACGGCAGCGGCGTGCGGCCATCCTGTGCCGACATAGGGACGGCCACGCTCGCGAGCGCGGCGGCGAAGAGGATGAACGCGCAGCGCGACATGCTCGGATATCTCATGCGCATATTATGAACCGGCGGCCGCGCATATAATCCGTCCCGCCTTGCGTCCCCACATGAGTCTCCGCTTTGCTCCCGCGCGCGTCGAAATCGAGCGGCGCGCGGATGGCGCACAGATCCTGCGATCGCCGGAACCGCTGCGACCGATCGCACGCGCGACCGGCGAGTGGCTGTTGCAGTGGGCGGCTGCGGCGCCGGACCGCACGTTTCTCGCCGAGCGATCGGGCGACGGTTGGCGCCGCGTCACGTACAACGATGCGCTCGACGCCGTACGCCGTATCGGCGGCTCTCTGCTGACCCGTGGTCTGACCGCATCAACACCCGTCGCAGTCCTCTCCGACAACTCGGTCAACCATGCGCTGCTCGCGCTCGGCGCGATGCACGCCGGCATTCCGGTCGCGCCAATCTCGCCGGCGTACTCATTGCTGTCGAGCGATCACGCGAAGCTGAAAGCGATCTTCGAGCTGCTCCGGCCCGGACTGGTGTTCACCGACGATGCGGCGAAGTTCCAACCCGCACTGGCTGCAGTCGGCGCGTCGGCGACCTCGATCACGGCGTTGCTCGAGAACGAGAACCGCGCCGGTATCGATGACGCGTTCGCCGCCATCGGCCCCGACACGATCGCCAAGATCTTGTTCACCTCGGGATCGACCGGCGCACCGAAAGGCGTGATCAACACGCAGCGGATGCTCTGTTCCAATCAGCAGGCGTTCGTGCAGGCGTGGCCATTCCTCGAGGATGCGCCGCCAGTGCTCTGCGAATGGCTGCCCTGGAATCACACGTTCGGCGGCAACGCCACCTTCAACATCGTCCTCCGCAACGGCGGAACGCTGTATATCGACGGTGGCAAGCCGACGCCCGATCTGATCGGCACGACTGCGCGCAATCTCAAGGAGATATCGCCGACTCTCTATTTCAACGTGCCGCGCGGATATGACCTGTTGTTGCCGCTGATCGAGGCCGACGAGGCGCTGGGGCGAGCGTTCTTCTCCCGGCTGAATGCGATGTTCTACGCCGGTGCCGCCCTGCCGCAGAATCTCTACGATCGCCTGCATGCGCTGATCCCGCCTGAGCGAACCGGTCGCACTCTGATGATGTCGGGATGGGGAGCAACCGAGACGGCGCCGCTTGCCGCGATTGTCCACTTTCCGATCGATCGTGCCGGTGTCATCGGCAATCCAGCGCCAGGTACTGAGTTGAAGCTGCTGCCCTCCGGCACCAAGCTCGAAGTCCGCGTCCGGGGCCCCAACGTCACGCCCGGCTACTACCGGAACGCCGAGCTCACGCGCGCGGCGTTCGACGAGGACGGCTTCTACAAGATCGGCGACGCCATGCGCTTGCTCGACCCGGATGATCCGGCGAAGGGCCTGGTGTTCGATGGCCGCGTCGCCGAAGACTTCAAGCTGCAGTCTGGCACGTGGGTCCACACTGGTGCGGTCCGCGTACGACTGATCGCCGCATGCGACTCGCTCGTGCAGGACGCGGTGATCACCGGACACGACCGCACCGAAGTCGGCGCACTGGTCTGGCTCAACGCCGCCTCGGCGCACAGCCTGGGCGAGGCCGAAGTCCTGTCGAGACTGCAGGCCGCGCTCGCCTCGCTTCATGCCGACGCGGCGGCCAGCTCGATGGCCCCGAAGCGGCTGCTCGTGCTCGACCATCCGCCGTCGATCGACGAGGGCGAGATCACTGACAAGGGCTACATCAACCAGCGCGCGGTGCTCGAGCGCCGCGCCTCGCATGTGGATCATCTGCACGCCGGCGGCCCTGGCGTGATCGTCGCAGAGTAGCCCTACTTCCGTCGAGAAATCGCCGGTGGCTCAGTGATGCGTGCGGAGTCGAACGCCGCGAGCACCAGCGGCGACACCGGATCGCGATCGACAGCGACGAGACCCACGCTGTGCTCGACGAGGGGATCTGTCAGGGGCACGGCCCGAACATCAGAGATCGGGCCCATGATCTCGAGGAAGTACTCAGGGATGATGCTGACCATTCCCATCAGATGCACGTTGGCGCACAGGTTGATCACCGAGTTGGTCTCGAGCCTCGGGATCGGCGCACTGTTGGCGTCGCGGAAGGCGCGGTCGATGATGCGCCGGTTCTGCATATCAGGGGTGAGCAGGCACAACGGTTCCTTCGCGGCGTCGGTCCACGTCACCGACATGGCACCGGCGAGCGGATGATCGGCGCGGACCAGCAGGCAGTAACGCTCCATATAGATCGCCTCTGCGCGCATGCCTTCGATGGGCTCGTTATCCAGATACGTGAGCCCGACGTCGATCGAGAAGTCCTCGAGGTTGCGCAGAATCTCGATCGAGCTTTGCGAGAGCACGGTGAGCTCGACCTCCGAATGATGCTCGCGGAGCGCGCGTCCAATCAGCCCCGCCATGGGCAGCGCCGATGGGATCACACCGATCGACAGACGACCTGAAAGGGCACCGGACGCATGACGCAGCGCATCGATTTCCTGCTGCATCGATGTCCAGTTGTCGAGAATGACCTGCGCCCACTTGAGCACCCGCTCGCCTTCACGGGTCAATCCATGGAACCGCTGGCCGCGCTCGACGATCGGCACACCGAGTTCCTGTTCGAGCTGACGGATTCGGCCGGAGAGCGTCGGCTGCGTCACATGACAGGCCTGCGCGGCGCGCGTGAAGTGTTTCTCGCGCGCGAGCGCGACCAGGTATTGCAGCTGGCGGATGTCCATCCACTCTCAGCGTAATTCAGGTTGCGGATTCGGCATCTGGCGCCGATACATCCTCAGGGGCCGAGATTGCATCGGGCGGATTTCGCTTCACAGTCCTGCGCCGATCATCACGACCCCAACCGGCAAGAACGTCAGCGACCAGACAGGATCGTGATGAAGCAGCCGAGCCAGATCACCGCGGCCAACGCACGTTTGGCCTGCAACATCTGTGGTTCGACGCACTTACGGTCATCGGCGGCGACGAACATTCGTGGCACATCGATTGCGAAAAGTGTCATCTCGTCGCAGTCGCGGTGTCATGCCGGAGACGCGCGAGTCGGACCACAGCTAGGACCTCGGGATGTCAAACGCACAAGCTGAAATCGCCCGTGTGCTCGCCATCGAGCCGGAGGGGTCGCAGGCAGAAGCGATCCGTCAGTTCGTCCGCGACGAGCTCGGTGCGGAGCTGGTGCTGGTGTCTTCGGCGTATGCGGCCGTTGTCGCCATCAACCGGCAGACACCGGACGTGGTCCTGTTCAGCGAATCGATCACCGAGAAGCACCGCGATCGCGTCCTCGATCACCTGCGATCGACCATTGCGCCAGCGGTTCCGCAGCGGATGACGCTGCCCTCGCTGAAAAGTTGCGATCGCGCGATACTGGCCCAACAGATCAACGCGATGGTCGCGCGCGCCCAGGAAGCGCGCCCCCGCAGTGCGTCGGCACCAGCACCCGGCGCCGCAGCGCCGACGCCCTCGGCACCAGCAGCCAAGGTCGCCGCGCCTGCACCGCCGGCCAAAGCCGCCGCTCCTGCACCGGCAGCCAAAGTACCGCCTTCACCACCGCCACCCGTCGAGACGATCACCCCGCTGCCGGACGAGAAGTTTCCGGTTCCCGCCCTCGAGCTGTCCTCCACGTCAGCGCCCGAGCCAATCACGGGGATCGAATTCGTCGCGGACGAGGTGAACGTTGTCGACCTGCAGGTCAGCATCGAGAGCGACACTGACGAATCAATCGATGCCACGGTCGCATCGCTCAATGCCGAGGAAGAGGGCGACGAGCTCCTCATCCCGATCGATCACATCGCGCAAGCGCCATCAAGCCGGCGCCGCGCGCCGGCAGACGATGCCGTGGATGCGGAGGTTCACGCGGCGGAGATCGCCCTCGTGCAGGCGATGGCCGAGGCCAAACTCGCCGCCGAACTCGAACGCGTGCGCGCGGAGGCCGCCGAGCAGCGTGCCGCGGAATTGGCGCGCATCGAGCACGAAACCAACACCGCACGTGAGGCCGCGGTCGCGCAGGCGCGTATGGCCGCGGAGGCCGAGGCGCGAGATGCGCTGAACGCCGAACTCGCGCGCGTACGCGCAGAAGCGGAAGCGAAGCTGACCGACGAGCTCACGCGCGTCAAGAGCGACGCGGAACTCGCCCTCGCCGAAGAGCTGAATCGCTCGAAAGCCGAAGCGGAGTCGGCACAACTCGCCCAGATCGCGCGTCTGCAGGCGGAAGCCGAATCGGCGCGCCAGGAACAACTGGCTCGATTGCAGGCCGAGGCCGAATCGCGTCAGGAACAACTCGCCCAGTTGCAGGCCGAAGCCGAATCCGCGCACAAGGAACAGATCGCGCGTCTGCAGGCCGAGGCGGAATCAGCGCGTGCGCAAGAAATGGCCCGCATCCAGGCCGAAGCCGAAGCGATGAAGGCCGCGGCTGCGGAACAGGCCGCGAAAGCCCTCGCCGACGAAGTGGCGCGCGTCAAAGCGGAGACCGATGCGCGTGTCGCCGCGGAGCTCGCCCGCGTCCGTCAGGAAGTTGACGCGCAGATGCAGGCGGAAATGGAACGCATGCGTGTCGAGGGCGAACAGGCTCGGCGCGCACACGAGGAATCCACCACACGCGAAGCCAAACGACAGGCCGAGGAAGCCGCCGCTCGCGCGCTCGCCGCTGAAGTCGCGCGCGCGCGTGCCGAAGCCGAAGCCAAGGTGCAGGCCGAAGTCGAGCGTCTCCGGCAGGAGACCGAGGCGGCACGCATCGCACAGGAGCAGGCGCATCTCGAAGCCGAGAAGGCGCGAGATGCTGAACTGCGTCAGGCGCGCGAGGCCGCGGAGAAGGCGGCCGCCGCCATCGCCGAGGCCGAAGTCGCTCGCGTACGCGGCGACGCAGATGCCCGTCTGAAAGCCGAACTCGAGCGGATTCGCAAGGACGCCGACGACACGCGTCGCGCGCAGGAGCAGGCGCAGCAGGCAGCAGAGCAGGCCCGCGAGAAAGCGGCGCAGGACGCGAAGCGCGCGGCCGAACAAGCCGCTGCACAAGCGGTCGAAGCCGAGGTCGCGCGCATCCGTGGCGAGGCCGACGCGCGTTTAAAAGGCGAGCTCGATCGTCTCCGTCAAGAGGCGGAGCACGAAAAGGCCAGGAGCGCGATCGAAACACAGACACTGCGCGAGGCTGCGGCTCAAGAAGCGCAGCGCGCCGCGCAGGAAGCCGCCGCTCGCGCGCTCGAAGCGGAAGTGGCCCGCGTCAAAGCCGAGGCCGATTCAAGTCTCGGCGCAGAACTCGAACGTATCCGGCTCGAAGCCGAGCAGGCTCGCCGCGCACAGGAGCAAGCCCAGCGCGATGCCGATCGTCAGCGCGACGTCGCCGCGCAGGAAGCCCGCAAGGCTGCGCACGAAGCTGCTGCCCGCGCGCTCGAGAGCGAGGTCTCACGCGTCCGCGAAGAGGCAGAGGCAAGCCTGCGTGGCGAGCTCGATCGACTCCGCAAAGAAGCCAGCGAAGCGCGTCTCGCTCAGGCACAGACGCAACTCGAAACCGAAACCCTTCGCGAACTCGCTGCGCAGGAAGCGCGCATGGCGGCTCAGGAAGCCGCCGCCCGCGAGCTCGGGGAGGAAGTGCAGCGCGTCCGCGCGGAAGCCGATGCGCACCTGAATGCGGAGATCGCGCGGGTGCGTGAGGAATCCGAACGCGCACGACTCCAGCAGCAGGACTCGGCGCGCGACCAGGAAGCGCGGCGAGAGGCCGACCAGGAAGCGGCTCGCGCGCTCGAAAGCGAAGTCGCGCGCGTCCGCGCCGAATCCGAAGCCGGCCTGCTCGCGGAGCTCGAACGGCTGCGCAAGGAAGCCGCCGAAGCGCGGCGCGCCCACGAAGACACGCAGCGAGAAATCGAGCTGCTTCGCGAAGGGGCCGAGATCGAAGCCCGTCAGCAGGCCGAAGAGGCTGCGGCTCTTGCCCTCGAAACAGAGGTGGCGCGCGTCAAGGCCGAGGCCGATGCGCGGTTGAACGAAGAGCTCGCGCGCGTGCGCGCCGAGGCCGAGCAGATCAAGCGCGACCAGCAGCAGACGCAGCGCAACAACGACTCGGTCGCCGAAGAAGTCCGCCGGCAGGCCGAGGAGGCTGCTGCGCGCGCACTGGAAGCCGAAGTCGCGCGTGTGCGCGCCGAAGCCAACGCGAGGCTCGAAGAAGAACTCAGCGTGGTGCGGCAGGAAGCGGACTCCGTACGCGAGGCCCTCGAAAAAGAGAAACGCGAGGCCGAGCAGCAGCGTCAGCGTCAAGCGCAGGAACTGCGCGCCGAAAAGGACGCGGCACGCTTGTTCGAGGCCGAGGCCGAACGTTTGCGCCGGGAGGCCGAAGCCAAGCTGCGCCAGGAAACCGAACGCGCCCGTCGAGAAGCCAACACGCGCCTCGAAGCCGAAGTCGCTGCCGCGAAAGCCGAAGCCGAGCAGCGCCGCGCTGCGGAGCTCGAAGAAGTGCGATCGCAGGTATTGCGTCTTCGCACTGCCGCGGCCGAACAGGCGCGTGCCGCTGCCGAACAGGCCGTGGCCGCCGAAGTCGCGCGCGCCAAAGCGCTCACACCGGTCACGTCACCACCGCCGCGCCAGGAACTGGCAACGCAGTGGCAATCAGATGCCTTTGTCGCCGACGACGATGCGCGCCGGCATCGCTCATCGCGTCGCGTGCCATCGAACACGAAGGTCTGGATGATCGGCGCCGCCGCAGCGGTCGTGTTGATCAGCTCGGTGTTCGCGTTCGGTGTGCTCGGCAAGTCGTCCGACGACTCCAAAGACGCCGCGACGTCGAAGACAGGCGAAGTCGCTCCGGACATGACGGTCGTGACGAACGGGCCCGCCGGCGAGCTGCGCGTCGAATCAACGCCGGACGGCGCGCGCGTGATGCTCGATGGCAAGGACTCCGGCTTGACGCCGGTGACGCTCAACAACGTTCCTGCCGGGCGGCACTCGCTCGTGCTCGAAGGTGAGAACGGCACGGTGCGGCGGACCGTCCGCGTGCAGGCCGGCGAGCGGACGATTGCCCGCTACGAGATCACGGGCGGCTACATCGCGATCACGTCCAAGTTCCCGGTCGAAGTCTACGAGAACAAGAAGCGCGTCGGCATCAGCAGTGACGGTCACATCGCGATGGCGCCGGGCCGCCATCAGATCATGCTCGTCAACAATCGTTTCAATTACCGCGCCGATGCGGAGCTGACCGTGAAGGCCGGCGACATCACGAGTTACACCGTCGAGGTCCCGATGGGTGTCCTCGTCGTCAACACCGCGGCGGGCGCGGAAGTGTTTGTTGACGGTGAGCGTATCGGAGCCGCGCCGCTCGGGCCGATTCCCGCAGCGATCGGCACACACCAGGTCCTCGTCCGCCATGCCGACCACGGCGAGCGTATCCAGCCGGTTGACGTCACTCCCGGCAAACCAGTCGAATT
This sequence comes from Acidobacteriota bacterium, assembly GCA_046765795.1. GTDB lineage: Bacteria > Acidobacteriota > Vicinamibacteria > Vicinamibacterales > UBA2999 > Gp6-AA40. The sequence goes on from JBKPRH010000183.1 coordinate 22,825, forward strand.
GAGCGTCATCTTCGACGGCACGAACATCATTGCGCGTCCGCAGCCGAAACTCGCGCCGCTCAGCATGCCGCCTCCGCCGCGACAGAAGCTGAATCAACGCCAATAGCCGGTCTCAATTAGATGCCGCATAATGACCGCGCCCGCCTTCGCCTGAGGGCTTCGGCGGGGCTGGCGGCATTCTATGAAGAAGCTTCTCATCATCGCAGCGTGTTTCGCGACGGCAATCGCCGTCGCGGCGCAGAAACCCTATAGCGCTCCTCGCACACCGTGGGGCCATCCCGACTTGCAGGGTGTCTGGACGACCGACGATGCCCGCAGCGTGCCGCTGCAGCGCGCGCCGGAATTCGGCGAGCGCCGACTGCTCACCGATCAGGAGTATGCGGATCGCAAACGGCGCGACGATGAGACACGAGGGGACGTGCGCGTCGCGGCAGGCACGTTCGTCGGCGAGGTTGGGTCGCGCACGCATCGTCAAACGTCACTGGTGATCGAACCAGCCAATGGGCGGGTGCCAGCCCGAACGCCGGCTGCGGATCAGCGCATGGCGGCGATCAACAAGGCGGTCAATCCACTGCTCCCGCTGACGTGGGAGGACCGCAGTCTGTTCGAGCGCTGCATCAGCCGCGGTCCCCTTGCCTCACTGCCCACTCTGTACGGCAACGGACTCCGCATCGTGCAGGCGCCAGGCATCGTCGCGATCAGTCACGAGATGATTCACGAGGCGCGCATCATTCCGATCGACCCATTCGACAAGCTCAGGGTCGACGGTGAGCGAAGTCGAACCGTCGACGGCCGTCTGCCCAGTGAGCGCTTGCACAGCTACATGGGCTACTCCACCGGCAAGTGGGACGGCGACAGCCTGGTGATCGAGACCAGTGGCTTCACCAACAAGACGGCACTCGCCGGCACCCGGCACACCGAGAAGCTGCGCATCGTCGAGCGACTAACGCGCACGGCGGACGACACGATCACGTATGAAGCGACCGTCACCGATCCCGAGACGTGGATCGCGCCGTGGAAAGTGTCGGTTCCTTTGACCACGCAGCCCGGATACGAGGTGTATCCGTACGAATGCCATGAAGGGAACAATGCCCTCCGCAACATGCTGAGCGCGGCACGTGCCGAAGAGAAAGTGATCGAGGAGTATGTGAAAAAGGGGCTTCCGCCTCCCCCGCTGGCGCGTCCCAACGATGGCGAGATTCTCCCCGCCGATCCCTCGTTCGGCCGCCGCCGGTGAAGCAGACTCTGTTCGTCGTCTCGTTCGTCACGCTAGGCGTGATGACGTTCGCGCAGCAACCATCCATGCTGGGTCGCATCGACCATCTTGTGTACGCAACGCCTGATTTACAGCTGGGCATCGATGCCATCGAGAAGCAACTCGGCGTAAAGGCGACCGCAGGCGGACAGCATCCAGGACTCGGCACGCGCAACGCGCTCGTCGCGTTGCGACCGGCCAGCTATCTCGAGATCATCGGACCTGATCCCGAGCAGCCAAAGCCATCCGGGCCTCGGCGCTTCGGCATCGACGATCTCAAAGCACCGCGAATCGTGAGGTGGGTGGTCAAGAGCAATGAGCTTCCCGCCGTCGAGGAGAAGGCGGCCAAGGCGGGTGTCACACTGGGCCCGATTGCGTCCGGCAGCCGCAAACGGCCCGATGGTGTGGTCCTCTCCTGGAGCTACACCGATCCGGCGGTCGTCGTCGCGGATGGCCTCGTGCCGTTCTTCATCGATTGGGGTTCGTCGCCGCATCCGGCGCTCACGGCTGCGAAAGGCGCCACGCTGATTCAGTTGCGTGCCCAACATCCTGACGCGCCGCGCGTGCAGAAGATGCTTGATGCGCTCGGACTTGATTTGAAGGTGACCCAGGCATCAACGCCCGCGATCATCGCGACCATCGACAGCCCGCGCGGGCGCGTGGAGTTGCGCTAAGACCAATGATCGGATGATGAACGCTGCCTGATGCCGTAGACAAAGCCGCCGATCGCACCGAGCACTGCGCCGAGCGGACCTGTGATGAAGATGCCAAGCAACGGACCCTGATTGGCATCCGGCGCAAAAACAATCGGGCCGAAGAACCCGGCACAGAAGCCGATCCCTCCAACAATCAACGCACCCTTGAATACGGACCCAACAATCCGCGCAAACATCGATAGCGGCGCTCCTGCGTCTCTTATCGGCCGGCGGTGACCGCGCGATACGTGCCGGCGACGTTGGCCGGGCGCTGCTGTTCGTAGAATTCCCAGTCCTTGTAAGCGTCCATCGTCACGCTGGCCTGTGCCTGCTCGAGTGTCTGGCCGGCGGCAATTGCCGTGGCCACTGCGGCGCGCAGCTCTTCACGATAGCGGATGTTGGCGAGCACGTCGGCTTTCTTCCCCAACATGCCGTGGCTGCAGACGAAGTGCTCGAACTCGAGTCCTTCGACCGTCTTGACCAGCGCCAGTTCGTCCTTCGTGGCGACGTCGCCGCCGAACGGCACGCGACGCACGGTGATCCAGTCCGAGGCGAATAGCACATTGGAGCCGTCGACGAACCGCACGATGGTGTTGTCGTCGGCGTGCGCGATGGGTCGCGGCAGCACTTCGACGCGCTTGCCGCCGAGCGTGATGGTGACGCGATCGGTGTAGGTGAGATCCGGAGGCACGACGAACGCGAGCGGTCCGCGTGTGACTTCAGCTCCGCTCAGCGCGCCGTCACGATTGGCATCGTACAGCGCGAACTGGGTCTTGATGTTGCCCTGTGCCTCGCTCGGCTCGATCCGTCCGTTGCCATTCGTGTCCTGCATGCGGACGTTCTGCGGCAGCGGCGTCTCGGGCGACGGCATCGCCAGACGCTTCATCATCGCTTCGTGACCGATGATGCGCGCTGTGTCGGCATAGACCGATGCACCGGATCCGTGGTCCCAGTGATGGTGGCTGTAGATCACATACTTCACCGGCACCTTGAATCGCGACGCGAGCTCCCCTTTGAGCCATGTCGCGAACTCGGTGCCGATCGGCTCTACCAGGACGATGCCTTCGGGTGTGACCATGAACACCGACAGGTAGTCGTCCATGCGCGCGTAGTACACGTCGCCGGTGAGCTTGCCGATCTCCTGGCCCTTGTACTGTGTCTGCTGATATACGGCGCGTGGTTGTCCGTATGCGGCAGTCGCACAACACATCAGCACCAGGACCACGATGATGCGATTCATACCTATCCTTTGGCCTTTGCCATTTGCCCTTTGACCTCGGCGACAGCCGAGCGCCAGACGTGCGCGCCGTCCGAACGAAACGGTCCCTCGAAGACCAATCCTGTCGAACCCATTGCCTCACGAACGCGATCGGCGAGTTGTCGTCCCGCCTCCTCGCCGTCAACGATGCCGTAGACCGCGGGGCCCCAGGAACTCTGACCGACACCGGATGCTCCCCACTCGCGCAGACGACGGACGAGATCAGCGCTCGCGCCAGGCGCGAACGTACCGCCCTGTACGGAGGCAAACCATCGACCGGTGATCTCCTGGACTTCGGTGAGCGCGCGACCGAACCCGTCGAGGTCGGCTTCAGCGACTGATGGCAGCAGCGCCATCAGGACGACGTGTGCGACGCGTTCGACGTCTCGCTCGGGCGGCGCGGGTAGCCGTGCAAACGCTTCGGCTTCAGCTGCTCCGCTTATCCCTGGAGTCCCTTTTGGTATCGCGATGACGCACCGCCATGACGAAGGGATCGGCACACGGGCGATGAGCGGACCACACTCGTCGCGATCGGCGCGGCGTCCGCCCTCGACGACGAGACCGCCGTCCTCGAATGTCCAGGTCCCGATGGCAGAACGCTTGCCGCGACCGACTGCCCTCGCAAGTGAGCGGGCATCGCTCGCGACTCCAAAGAGTTCGGCGAGCGCTCGCGCGACAGCGAGCGCAAGTTGTGTCCCGGAGCCAAGACCCGCATGGCGTGGCAGCGTTTTGTGAACCTGGATCTCGGCGCCGCCGTGGAGATGGTGGCGCTCGACAAACAGGCGCGCGAATTCCTGGGCTCGTTCGGCATCCTCTCCGCGCGCGGAAAGATGGTCGGCGCGCGCCGCGGAAACGAGCAGTGTGGGCGTCGATGCCGACGCGCCAATGCCGCCGAACCAGCGCCCCAGCGTGCCTCGCAGATCGAGCACACCGAAGTGCAATCGCGCGGATGCTTCGACGAAGACCGCCTCTTCGTCCCGTGTGGGCATCCCGTGGTTACCTGGTCCCGGATTGCGTGGATCCGGCCATGTCGTTCCGAACGACCTTGCCGCCCTTCATCACGAACTTCACGCGCTGCAGCTCGGTGATATCCGCGAGCGGATCGCCCGACACGGCGACGAGATCTGCGAATTTGCCCTTCGTGACGGAGCCGACCGAATCCTTCCAGCCCATCACCTCGGCGTTGACGATCGTGCCCGACTGGATCGCTGCCGCTGTGGTCATGCCTCGCTTCACAAGTCCGGCGAACTCGAGCGCCTGCGTTCCATGGACGAACGTCGAGCCATCGACGCCGCTGCCGACCATGATCTTCAACCCCGGCGTCTTGGCCGCCATCGACACCGCGTTCTCGAAAATCGGCGTCATGCGGAACTTGCCGCCAGTGCTCTTCGCGTCGTTGTCGTCCATGAACGGCGCGGTGTACCGCATCAACGTCGGGTCGTAATAAAGACCCTTCTTCGACATTTCGTTGAGCTGCGCCTGACTCAGTCCATAGCCATGTTCGATGGTGTCGCAGCCGGCGGTGATCGCAAACTGCAGTCCGTCGCCGCCAAACGCGTGGCAGGCTGTCTTCTTATTCAGGCGATGAGCTTCGTCGATGATCGCCTGCAGCACGGGCAGCGGATACATCAGCACGTACTGAGCCTCGCCTGTCGGAGTGAACGAATAGGCGCCGGTCGGGAACAGCTTGATCCAGTCCACGCCCTTCGCGACCTGCTCGCGCACTGCCGCGCGCCCTTCGTCGGCGGAGCGAATCATCTGGTAGTCGAGCGGATTATCAGGCCCCTTCGGTGGATTCGGGTCCCAGCGAATGCCACGGCCGGAGACCTGGAAGCGTGGACCCTCGAGGTCACCCATCGTGATCGCGTTGCGAATATCCACGTCGGCAAAGCCATTGCCGTGCGAGCTCATGTCGCGCGCCGTGGTGATGCCGGCATGCAGATCGGCCTGCAGATTCTGGATCGCGACGAGCATCGACCGCTCGGTGCTCATGCCCGCCGGACGCGTGTTGTACATGTGCGTATGCGCGTCAATGAGTCCCGGCAGCACCGTCGCCTGACTGAGATCGATCACCGTCACGCCCGCCGGAATTCGTACTTGCCCTTCGGGACCGACCTCGGTGATGCGCTCGCCGGTGATGAGCACGATCTGCTTCGTCAGCATGCGACCGCTGACGCTGTCGAACAGACGGCCGGCGCGAACCGCAACAGAGCCACCGGCCGGCGGACACTGCACGAAGCTGCCCTCGAGATTGGTGCAGGGCGCCGGGCCAATGAAGCGCCACGAACCGGTCACGGGTTTGCGCGGAGTCGTGGAAGGCGCTTGCGCCGAGACCAGCGCCGCGCACATCAACGCGCCAAGAACGGTTGCGACTACGTTCGAGCGAGTCATACGTCTCCTTTAGGTCTTCTTGCCACCAAAGATCGTCGCTGTCGTGAACAGCTTCTGCTTCCCCATGCGCTTCGTGTTGTCGTTGTCCACGAACTCGAACTCGCCATCGCGGAGCTCGAGCACGGCAACGTCCGCGATCGCGCCGGCGCGAAGCGTTCCGAGATCCTTGAACGGCGCCACGGCGCGCGCCGCGTTCGCCGTCCCCATCGCGATGACATTGCCGACTGGCAGGCCGAGGAGCAAGAACTTCGACAGCACGTTCGGAAAGTCGAACACCTGGTCGGTGCGGCCGGCGTCGGTCCAATCCGTCGAGATCGTGTCTGGCAGGAACTTCTGCTTCAAGCCACTTTCCGCCAGGGCCCAGGTGATGTGCGCGATGCGACCGTTGCCAACGTCGAACCAGATGCCGCGTTTTCGCGCCGCGATCACTTCGGGCAGGATGCGACCGGCCTCGTCGAAGATGCCGTGCGGAGGTGGCGCGTACAGGTGCGTGACGATATCGCCAGGCTTGAGCAGCGCGAGGAGGTCCGGCAGCGGCGACACGGTATCGCCCATGTGAATCATCACCGGCAGCTTCAGCGGCGCAGTGATCGCCTGCGCCCGCCGCAGCGCCTCCATGTCGTTCTTGCCGGCCACCGTGCGCGACAGCCGCGCCTTCACGCCAACGATGAGGTCGCGATGCGCGGCGATGACTTTCTGCGCGGCGGCCACGTCAACGCGGCTGATGTCCATCAGTTCGCCGTCGGGCAAGATGCCCGTGCGCGCAACGTTCAGTAGAATGCGAACCCGATTGGGCGCGCCCTTGGCTGCGTCGATCACGTCGTCAATGCGGTCAACGCCCTGCGAGCCCGCGTCGAGCAGTGAGGTCACGCCATTTGACAGGCAGATCGACGGCATCGCTTTCGAGCGCACATGCGTGTGGATGTCGATCAGGCCGGGGACCACGAGCTTCCCGGTGGCGTCAATCATCGACGCCGCATCGGCAGCGGCCAGGTTCGCCTCGACCGCGGTGATACGTCCGCCCGCGATGCCGACATCCCGCACGCCAACCTGACGATTCGCCGGATCGAGGACCCGTCCGCCTTTGATCACCAGGTCGTACTTGGCGGCAGATAACCCTCGTACGCCGGTCAGGGCGGCGATCCCGGCAGCACCGGTTCGGTGAAGGAAGCCTCTTCGTGTTAACACCCGCGAATTATCCTCCGATGACGCCCTGAATGTGCGCGGTCAGCAGGGCCATGGCTTCACGCTCTCTCTCGCCCGCCGTTTTGTCCACGATCACCTGAAGCCGGGCGATCTCGCTGCGGACGAACTCGTGCTCAAGGAGATGCAGGCGCGTCGAATAAATCGCCGCTTCGAGCACGGCGTGACACGCGCGGTTGAAACCGATGAACTCGCGCCGGAAGCCCCGATGCACGACGCTCGTCTCGATGCGCGACCGCGGCGGCGTCGAATCCACGGTCCGCACCTCGAGCTCGCGCCACGAACAGCAATCCGCCAGCACGACACCTCGGACAATCTTCGCCGGCACCGTGGCATAGATCGGGTTCGAGATCGCTGCCTGCGCAAACACCCGCACATCGTCAGTGAGATTGACGATCGCACTGCGCACGGCAGTGACGTTGCGATAGGTCGCTGTATCGAGGAACGGCTTGAGGACAATGACCTCGTCACCCCACTCGACACCCATCGGCGCACAGTTGATACGGCCGTCCTCGGCGACGGTAGTGACGATGCTTTCGATGATCACGCGGGCCCCGCACCGACACGCGTCAGCCGGATTGCACCGACACGGCCGGTCCCAAGGACCGGCCCTACCTCGCACCGACCGCGAACGCCCGATTGCACCGACACGCGTCAGTCTCGATTGGGCGGCGGCACGAACGGCCGCCACCGCATGTCTTCAGACGGCGTCCACGGCAGAAAGAGCTCTCGTGCCGTCATGGCGCCGTCGGCGTGTCGCGGCAGCGTGTCGATGCGCGCGCGGTCGCCGTCGAGAAATCGCGCCACCATCGCATAGCCGTGCTCGGTGGCTGCCGACTCGGGATGGAATTGCACCCCAATCACGGGATGCTCGCGGTGCTCGAAGGCCATCACCGCGCCATCGTCATTTGATGTGGCCATCACGCGCAAGTCTGACGGCATCGTACCGGGCGCGATCACCAGCGAATGATAACGGGCGACGCGTAGCGGCGACGGAAGTCCGGCGAAGATCCCGGAGCTGTCATGCGTGATGAGCGATGTCTTGCCGTGCATGGGATAACCGGCACGCACCACGTCGCCACCGTAGGCCGCGCCGATGCATTGGTGACCCAGACAGACGCCGAGGATCGGCGTTGTCGGACCGAAGCGGCGAACGACCTCCGTGGAGATGCCGGCCTCTGAGGGCGTGCACGGACCCGGTGAGATCACGATGTGACTCGGCCCGAGCTTCTCGACCTCGTCGATGCCCATCTCGTCGCTGCGGCGGATCACCACCTCGCGGCCCAGCTCACGGACGTAACGGGCGAGGTTGTAGACGAACGAGTCTCGATTGTCGAGAACCAGAATCATTGTTGAATTACTGATTGTTGATTGGTGATTTGTTGTTGATTGGTGATTTGGGATCGTTGATTGAGCGCGGCAACCAGCTGGTGGGGCGTCGTCAATCAACGAATCGGAGAATCGGCAATCAACAACTATTCAACAATCAAAGATCCCTGAATCATCAATGGGCCGCGGCGAGGGCATCGATCAGCGCCCTGGCCTTGTCAATAGTCTCGCGATATTCCTGTTCGGGATCGGAATCCGCGACGATTCCGCCTCCTGCACTGAAGTATACGCGGCCGTCGCGGACGATCGCGGTGCGGATGGCGATGCTGGTATCGAGATCACCAGTCAGGCTGAAGTAGCCGATCGAGCCGCAGTAGATGCTTCGCTGAGACGGTTCGAGCTCGGCGATGATTTCCATCGCGCGCAGCTTCGGCGCGCCGGTAATCGAGCCGCCAGGAAACGCCGCGCGCAGCAGATGGAACGCATCGTAACCGGGCTCCAGCTGGCCGACGACGGTCGAGACCAGATGATGGACGGTGGCATAGCGCTCGAGCGAGAAGAGTTCGGACACCCGCACGGTGCCAGGCGCACAGACGCGCGAGAGGTCGTTGCGCATCAGGTCGACAATCATCAGGTTCTCGGCGCGATCTTTGGCGCTCTCGGCAAGCGCCTGGCCCAGCGCCGCATCGTGCTCGGGGCCGACACCGCGCGGCCGCGTGCCCTTGATCGGACGCGTCTCGACAAAGCCACTGCGAGTCACGTGAAGAAAACGCTCGGGCGACGCGCTGATCACGCTCGCATCGGGCGTCTCGAGAAACGCCGCAAACGGCGCGGCGTTGCGCCGGCGCAGCCGCGAGTAAAACTCCCACGGTGACCCGGGCAGCGGCGCCTCAAACCGTTGCGACAGATTCGCCTGAAAGATGTCGCCGGCGAAGATGTAATCGCGCACGCGCTGCACGGCGGCGAGATAGTCGCCGTGGGTGAACGAGGAACGCAGCTCGTACGAGGGATTCCACCAGCCCCCTTCGACAACATGCGATGGTGCAAAAGTCCGCTCCGATCGAGGCCCGTCCAACAGGACGGGCCCTACTCCAGACGTGTCCGGCGCCGCCTGCAGCCGTTCGCGGACGTCGGTCGCGCGTGCGCGGGCTCGAGCGGCGCGATCGGCTCCAGCTTCAGCAGGCATGCCCGTCGAGATCAGCCATGCACGCGACTCGACGTGATCCCACGCGAGCACCCAGTCATAGAGGCCCATCACGACATCGGGCAGCGCGATGTCGTCGTACCGCGGGGCGGGCAGACGTTCGAGTGTCAACCCCCAGTCGTACGCAATGTAGCCAGCGGCTCCACCCTGAAAGGGTGGAAGTCCGGCGATCGGTTCGGTGTGGAACGGCGCCAGCCGCGTACGCACCTCGTCCAGTGTGCCACTCGATCCTTTGCGTTCGATGACATCGATCGGATCGGCAGTGAGAAACGAATATCGTCCGAGCCTGGTGGTCGTTGATGCGCTATCGAGGAAGAGGCGATACGGCAGTCCCGCGAGTTGCTCGCAGCACCACGCCGGGTCAGGCACCGGCGACAATTCTTGGACGAGCGGCGTCACGCGAGTCTCACTCGCCGACATCGTGAAAACCACTCACCACCAACCACTCACCACCAACCGATCAGTCGGACGCGCGCGGCCGCCGTGGCCGTTGTGTCAACTGCACGTGCTCGCGCACGTCCTCGTCCGGTGGTGTGAGGTAGCCCCACGTCAAGGCACCTTCCTGACGATACGTCTTGCCGAGTGTCACCGCGAGGCTCGCTTTCGCGAGTTCCTTCCCGAGGTAAAACGCGTGCGACGGATCCTCCACCTCGAGCTGCGCGAAGATCGCCTGGATGTCGGTCCCGCGCACGAAGCGCTCACTGTTGAAGACGGTAATGGCCTCGGCGTCGGCGAAGATGCGGTAGTTGGGATCGGTAATTGCCGACTGCAATGCGCGGAGTTCCTGCTCCGAGTAACTGAGCACCACAGGATCCTTCACGGTGACGAGACGATCGTCGACGCCTTTGGGCACCGTGTGCTTCGTCACCGCGTAGTGCATCAACCGCCTGGCCACATCCACCTCTCGGACGACGCCTCGCGCCCACGGAATCACTTCCGTCGTCAGCACACGGCGAATGCCCAGTTCCTGGCACACGGCGATCAGCAGTGCGTTCACGCCTGTCGAATCTGCGGCTGTCAGTTCCGTCAGATTCCCGATGCCCATCAACATCTCCGCCGCCGGCCATCGCCGCCGGGCTTCGGCGTAGCGCTCGAGCGAAGCCATGAATCCCATCCCGATTGGCTCGAGGATCGGATCGATCAGGAACGGCACACCCCAGGCCTGCAGCTTGGCCACCGTGGGCTCGATCGAATCCACTCCACCGCCCATGTCGGGAATCACGACGAAGCGAGCGCCGCTGACGGCGAGGGCGCCGCTGACGGCGAGGGCCTGCGCAACGTCAATGTTGGAGCCGTTGACGCTGAGGACGAGCTCGGCACCCGCTTCAACTGCCGTTGTGATCTCGCTCGGGTCGAGCGAGTCCACGCTCACGCGCATTCCAGCCTCGACCAGCTCGGTCACTACATCGGCAAGTTCGGGGAACGGGAGTCCCGGTGTACAGCCGATGTCGATGATGTCGGCGCCGGAGTCCCGGTAACGCGCGGCCTCGCGTCGAATGGCCTCGCGTGTCAGGCGAGGGGCGTTGTTGATCTCGGCAACGATCTCGATATCCCATGCACCGTACTCGCGCGCTTCCGCTGCGCGTCCGAAGTATCGGGGGATATCGCGCAGATCCTTCGGCCCCTTCTCCACTGCCACGCCAAGCTTCTCGGCCACGACAGCTGTGTGGCCTTCACACAAGCCGGGAATCATCACGAGGTCGACGCCAGGTGGCGCTTCAAGTGATTTGGCGATCCACGACGTGGTCATGAGCGCGGCGACCGTGATCTTGAGGACGGCGACGTCGTACTGAAACGGCGGAGACATCTCGGCGAGCACGCGCCGGAGCGCGGGCTCGGCGAGCTTGCCGGTTACGAAAAGAGTGCGACCGGCCGGTCGCGCCGAAGCCTCTGGCGAAGGCGGACCGGCCCTACCTGCATCCGTCATCCGCGTGGATCGCCGCTACGCACCCACTTGTTCGGCGTTCCCTCGAGCGCCTCACCTTCCTTCGGCCGCCACAGCACGACGTCTTCGATCTTCCGCGCCAACGAGAAGTCCTTGTCGGTGATGCCGCCGGCGCTGTGCGTCGAGAGCTTCACCGTGATGCGTCCCCACGTCACCGAGAGGTCCGGATGGTGGTACGCAGCCTCGGACAGATACCCGATCGAGTTCACCAGCATCAGCGTCGTCGGCCATCCGTCTGTTTTGTAGACGCGGCGGATCCAGCCGTCTTCGAGGTACCAGCCGGGCAGCTCCTTCAGCTTCTCGGTGATCTGTGCTTCGTCGTATGTCGGTTCTTTCTTGGCCATATGTCGGTCTTTCTGCTCAGGACGTCGTGGGTTTCTTGATACCGCTCCACTCCACCGGAATGGCGAGCGGTGCGCCGCCATACTCAGCAGTGTAGGCGTAGAGAAACTGGATCGTCTTGCGCCCGAACGCCATGCCGACCTGACGAAGCGGATGAAATCGTCCCAGCACGGACGCCACGGCGTTCAATGCGCTGATCAGCCGCGCGACGACTTGATGAAAGACGATCACGCCGGCGTGATGCCGCGTGTTCAGGCCCAGGACGCGCGCCGTGTCGTCGCCGACCATTGCGCGTACGAAAATCGGCGCCAGCGGCGCGAGCACGCGCAGGCGAAGGACGTGGTCCTGCACAAAGCAAACGAGGCGATCGGTGAGAAACGCACCGTCTTCGCTGGGCCCCCATTGCCGGCGTTTGATCTGCTCGAGCAGATAGACGGCATCTTCAACCGTCTGTGGCATGAGCTCGCGACGCACCCCCAGATATGCGCCGACGACATTCCAGGTGTGCAGAAAGTCGAGATGATCGTCCTCGCGCACGGGCACGCCGAACCGTGACATCGCCAGCGGAAGGATGTAGCTGAAGGTCAGCAGCGTGAACGCGAGATCTTCCTGATTCAGTGGCTGGCCATCATCAGCCACGCTCCACGTGAAGCCCGCCCTGGCCATGGCCTCGCCAATCGATCGCGACACCTTACTCTGGGCACTCCCGTACCCCTCATCCGGCGTCGCATCTTGTGGTGCCTGGCCGAGCAGCACTAAGTGACGAATCGCCGCGTGGATCAATCGCACACGCTGCGCTTGGACGATCCCTGGGCCGCCCCGATCCAGACCGTGCGGTCCCATGACCGCGAGCACCATCAATGCGGTCTGATGCAACCGTCGATCGACGTGCGCGCCCAGCTGTCGCGTCAAGGCGAGGATGCGCACGCCGCGGCGCATCGTGTAGCACTCGGGCAAACTGGCGCAGACGAGCGCCATCATCGATGCGAGACCGTGACGGACGAAGAAGTGTTCGGCACGGCGCAGATGCATGTCCTGCACCCACTCGGGCCGGACGCTTGTCCGGTCGACGAACGCGCGAATCTCCGGCGGCAAGTTGTCGGGAAGAGCGGCGGCTCCCGAAAGGCTGCTGACGAAGGCGCTCAGTTCCGAAAACTGGCGTCGTTCGAAGACCTGACGCACCACCTCGTCGGCCTCGGGATCGCCGACGGCGCGCATCTGGTCCAGATACGCGTCGGTCCACAGCGCACGCGGCGTTGACGCAGTCTCCAAGCTTGTAATGCTACATTACGCGACACCATGGCGGCCTTCCTCTACAGCCTCGAGCACGACCTCTCTCCCACTCTGCTGGTGATTGCCGCCGTCATGTTCCTGGCCTGGACGGCGGCCTATCTGCAGATCGTGCGGCAGTGCCATCGCGACCAGACGTACGGCATCCCACTGGTCGTGATCTTTTTCAATATCGCCTGGGAGTTCATCTTCTCGTTTCAGCTCGTCGCGCCCGGTGTGCCGGTACTGGTCTGGGGAAACCGTCTGTGGTTCTTTGCCGACGTCATCATCGTGTCGCAGGTGCTGATGTACGGACGGAACGCGCAGACGCATCCGTGGGTCAAGCAGCACTTTCATCTCATTTGTGGCGTCGGAATACTGCTGTGCGGGCTGGCGCTGTTCTTCTTCTCGAAGTACACCGGCGACGTCTACGGCCTGGCCTCGTCGTTCATGATCAACTTCGCGATGAGCGTGTTGTTCATCAACCTGCTGTTCTCACGTCCGGATCTGCGCGGCCTGCCGGCGGGAGCGGGCTGGATGAAGATGATTGGCACTGCGGCTGGAGCGGTCTTCTGCTATCTGTGGTGGCCGACACAGTTCGATACCAATGGCGTGCTGATTCGACCGCCGTACGTGATGAGAGCCACCGACTTCCGGTTCCTCTACTTCATGTTTCTGACGATTCCGGTGATCGACTGCCTCTACATCTATCTGTATCACCAGCAGCGCAAGGCACTGGTAACCGCGGCCCCCAAGGAGCCGGTTAGTACCTGACCTTTGACCTTTGACCTATCGAGATCACCACGATGTCGTGACGTGCGCGAGCACGCGGCGACCGAGCAGATCACCGCCGAACATCTCGTAGTGCTCGTTGTCGAACAGATTCGACGCATCGACGCCGGCACGCACGCGCTTCGTGATCAGATAGGCGGCCTGCACGTCGGTCAGACCGTACGCCGGAACCGGACCGGCATAGATACCTGACAGCCAATCGAACCCATCCGTCCACCGATAGCGGACGCTCGCGTCGAGCCGAGGCGCGACGTAGGAGAGCGCAAACGACGCCTGATGCCGCGGCGTGTTAGGAAGGATCGGCACGTCAGGGGCCTGCAGCGTGAGGTCGTAATCGAACAGCGTGTAGTTCACGTCGACACGAAAGCGCTCGGGCAGCGACGTGGTGACCCCCACTTCGAGCCCTTGCGTGCGCGCCTTCCCAAAGTTGCCGTTCGACAGCAGCGCGAACGCCGGCGAGCCGTCCTCGAGATTACTCAACGACGCGCCGAACCCGGGCGGAAGAATGGCGTTCAGCGTCGCCTGCAACGCGGCCGCGACCGCGGGGCTCACACCTGCCGGCGGACGATACGGCCCGTAATCCGGATTGAGACGTCCGAGACTGGTACCGACCTGCGGCAGCAGTCCGCTCGTGAAGGTCTCGAGGTGATTCAGGAAGTACGTGACGCCGACCAGCGTTCGGCGCGCAATGAGACCGCTGTATCCGACGTCGAGGCCGGTGACCTGTTCGACCTCCAGGTGAGGATTGCCAACCGCCAGCACCGGAATATGCTCGAAGCCGAGTCTGACGCCGCCAAGCGCCGGTGCGAACGCCTGCTCGATCGCAGAGAGATCCAGCGGCGGCGCGACCGCAGCCTGAAGCCGCGTCTCCGCGATCGTCGGCGCCTTGAACGCGCGGGCCACGGACACTCGCAGCGTGTGCGAGGGCGCCAGACCGACGATCACCGCGCCACGCGGTGAGAACGTCGCGTCATACAGGCTGCTGACTTCGACCCGCGCGGCGCCTGACACCTTGACGCGATCGGTGAACGCGTAGTCGGTCTGTCCGAATACCGCGCCATCGTTGACGATTTGTGCCTCGGGCCAGATCGTCTCGACACCGGCCGGGTTCTTCGAATCGGCTTTCAGTCGCCCGATCGAGAGCCCACCGAAAAATCGGCCTTTCCCGCGGCTGAACGACCCCTGCGTGTCCGCGCTCGTCTGCAGCAGGTAGCCGTTGTCGTACGAGCCCACACCGGACGACAAGCCCAGCGAGTTGTTCAGATCCTCAGCGCTGAGCGCGCTGCTCACCCGCCACCGCGGCGTCGTGAACTGTCCTCGCGCCCACGGCTGATTCATCCCCTCGGTTTGATAGCGTCCAAGGTTGGTGGTGGAGACGTGCCCCTCGCTGTGCGACGCGCCTCCCTCGACGACGAGCAGCGAGCCACTCGCCAACGGCCGATCGACGCGGGCGGAGCCATAGAACAGGCTGACGTGATCCTGTGCGAGCGGTACGACCTCGCGAGGCAACCCTTCGTACTCGACCGACGTGACACGAGACCGTGCGAAGTCGCCACTGTGCTGCGCCCCGCCCATGACTCGAAAATAGGTGCTTGCTCCGAGTTTCCCGGCATGACGGCCGTCGAACCGGCTGGTCCCCAGCTCACCGGCGGTGATCCGCGCCTGACCACCTGGGTTTCCAATCGCCGACTTCGTCTTGATGCTCATGACGCCGTTGAACGCACCCGCTCCATACAGCGCACTGCCGGCGCCGCGGACGAATTCGAACGAGTCGATCTCGTCGAGCGCAAACGACACACCGGCCCAATTCGTGACGCCCATCACCGCAATCTGCGAGGTGTCACGGTCGTCCACGAACGTCCGCACGCGACGATTGGACATGTCGTTGAATCCGCGCGCGTTGACATTGAAGTCGTAGAGACCGCTTTGGACCACATTCACGCCCGGCGCATACGCGACCAGGCGCGGGACTTGACCCTGTGCCGCCAAACGGCGCACCTCGTCGGCATCGAGATGCGTGACCGGCGCCGGCGCATCGACGGCACGTTCGACCTGCCGCGACGCGGCTTCGACGACGAAGCTCTCGACGAATGACAGCGGCCACTCAACCTTCGTCACAACTGTGGCCGCGGCCAGCGCGGTCACCGTCACCATCGACGTCGTTGAATAGTTGGCGAGCGTGAAGATCAGGGTGTAGGTGCCCGGCCGAACATTGGAGAAGACGTAGTCGCCACCGGTCGATGTCCACTCGGCAGCGCCGGTCTCCTGAATCACGACTTGCACTCCGGCCAGCGGCGTCTCGTCGTCTAGCCGACTGACGTGACCGGTTATTCGCCCAGTGTTTTGTCCAGCCGCGACGCCTGGCACGAGGAGCAGCACACACGCAGCCAGTGGCAGCAAACGTCGCCAGATCCGGCTATAGCCGGACAGTACGATTCTCATCAGGATTCGATTCTTGTCGGGATTCGTGTGCACGCCAGTGCAGGAGACCTACGACAGCCGCCGCCACGGGAATGCCCATCGCAACGGCGGCGATCGGTCGTGTCCCGGGAGGATAGCCCGCAAAAGTGAAGAACACCCACCATCCGGAGTACGCGAGCAGCGGATAGGCCGCTGCCAACGTCGTGACCCGCGCTGGTGGCGAACCGGCGATCCGCCGATGCGTCGCCCTGAACAGCCAGGAGATCGTGAATGCGACCAGCATCCACCCGGCAAAGCCGCGGAATTGTTCGCCGAAGTAGTTGCCCGGATTGATCATGACCCAGGCGCCAATCTTGCGAACCATGAAGGGATCGAGAGCCAAATCGTAGGCGGTGACGATGCCGGCACCTATGATCGCGATCAAGATTCCCTGACCACCAGGCACGACGGCGACCGGGCGCCACTCCACCATCAAGTTCGCCAGCACGTACGACAGATACACAATGACGTACCACGCCAGCGGAATGATGTAGGGCACAGCGAAGAGACGCGGACCAAAGACGTCCGTGTAGTAGTACGGCCCGAACGGAAACCCGGTCCGAATCGACAGCGCTTCGAAGAAGAACCCGAGGACCACACCGAAGATCACGAATGCGGCCGTCGCGCGTGCGCCCATGAGGAGAATGCTGCTGCACACGCAGAACACCGTCATGAGAACGGTGACCGAGACCCAGAACGCCTGATATCCGGTCAGTAGATGGTGAGCGTGGATCGCGAAGGCACTGAGGAGGGCCACACCACACGCGGCGTGTAGCGCCGTGACAGATCCGGGTCGGGTCACAGGTTCGTGGTCCGTATGGCCTGAAGCGGTGCGAGCTGCCACCAGCCTCCGAAAAAACATTCGCGGCCGCGACAACGGAGCGGCCGGCGTATTTCACGAACGGCGTACCACGAGATCACTTTCCTGACTCTATTTGCTCCACAAGTGCCTGGAAACGCGGGTCATCCCGAACGGGTGCCAGCAGTGGCATAAGTCTATACGCAACGCAGTGTCCGGCGCGCTCTTCGACGCCTTTCTGATACCACGCAATCGCCTCGTCCATGTCTCCGAGGCCTTGATAGATCTGACCGATGCACGCCGCTGATACATACCCGGTCACGCGGCGAGCTTTCAGCTGCTCGGCAATCGCCAGCGCTTCGTCGACCCGGCCGGCCTTGGCGCGCGCCCACCCCGCGTAGCCTTCGAGCGCGGCATCGCCGTATGAGTACGCACGGCCACGGTCGAAGACCTCGATCGCCTCTTCGAACTGCCCCTTTGCCGCTTTTGCCAGTCCCAGATGCCAATAGGCGGAGAAGAAGGTCGGGTCGAACGCGATGATGCGTTCCGACTCGATGATCATCTCGTCGTAGCGCTCGAGGATGTAGAGCGTATCGACAACCGCGCGCTGCGCGACGAGCGACAACGGATCCACTTCGATTGCACGCTTCGCCTCGGCGAGCGATTCCTCTCCACGTCCAAGCGTGCTGAGCAGCGATGCGTAGAGCAGTCTGGCATTCGCGTCGCCAGGACTCAGCTCGATGGCCTTGCGGTACGAGGCTTCGGCACCGTCGAAGTCCCAGTCGTACCAATGGCGAACCATTCCGAGCGCCACGTAGCCATCGGCCACGCCATCGTCGAGGGCGACAGCACGTTCGGCAGCCGCCTTGGCGCGCGGCATGATCGCGCTCGGCAATTCCTGCGAGAACAGACTCTGCAGAATGTAGGCCTGGGCGAGACCCGCATACGGATCGGCGTATGTCGGTTCCAGCTCGATCGCCCGCTTGAAGCTCTCGACGCCCCTGGCCAGCGCATCCCAGGTCAGCTTGAAGGACGAGTGACGGCCTTTCAGATATTGGCTGTACGCCTCGAATGAGCGGGGCAGACGCCGATTCCGCGGCTCGTACTGGCTCGACCATGTGCTGCCCGACCTGCTCGACGCGTGTGCCGCCGGCGCAAAGCTGCTCTTCAGGCGCGCCACGATGGACTGCGCGATTTCGTCCTGCACTTTGAAGATGTCGTCGAGCTCACGATCGTACCGCTCCGACCAGATCTGAAAGCCATCCGCAACGTTGGTGAGTTGCACCGTGATCCGCAGGCGAGACCCTGCCCGCCGCACGCTGCCCTCGAGCACTGTGCCCACCTTCAAACGCCGGCCGATATCGGTGACGTCGGCAGCCCCATCGCGGAACTGGAATGACGACATGCGTGAAGCGACGCGCACGTGCTTCAAGGTCATGAGCGCGGCAATCAGTTCGTCGGCGATGCCATCGCAGAAGTAATCCTGATCCCGGGCCGGATTCAGATCGGCAAACGGCAGCACCGCGATCGACGGAAGTGCCGCCAGCGCGGACGCGGGCGCGCCGACCGTGACATCCGCGGCGAGCGCGTTCAGGAGCTCGCCTCCGTTGGCGAATCGATCTTCCGGCGCCTTCGCGAGGCAGCGCATGACGATCGATCGCAGCGCGGCCGGAATGGTCTCGGACATCGGCGACGGCTCGTCGCGCACCGTTGCCGTCGCGGCGTCGAAGGCATTCACTCCCTGGAACGGCCGCCGGCCGGTCAGCATCTCGTACAACAGACGGCCGAACGAGAACACGTCGGTACGCGCGTCGATTGGTTCACCGAGGAACTGCTCTGGCGCCGCGTAGCCGGTTGTCCCCACGAACGAACCGACACGCGTCTGGGCCGCGGTGACCGCATCCTCGATGCGGCCGGCCGTTGCGACCTTCGCGAGTCCGAAATCGAGAATCTTGATCGCACCGCCGCCGGTGATCATCACGTTCCCCGGCTTCAGATCGCGATGGACAATGCCGTGGGCATGAGCGACGGCGAGAGCGCCGGCAATCTGCTTGGCGTAGGCGTGCGCAGTCTCCATGCGCAGCGGCAAGCCACCGAGCGTCTCCGCGAGTGTGCGGCCCTCGAGGAACTCCATCACCAGAAACGGCGTGTCCGCATCGGTGCCGATGTCGAAGAGGGTGCAGATGTTCGGATGGTTCAATGCGGCGATGGCTTTTGCTTCGACGTCGAACCGCTCATGCAACGCCGGCGCGCCGTCGGGCGCGCGCAGGACTTTGATCGCCACGCGGCGGTTCAGCCGGGTATCGAGTGCTCGATACACTTCGCCCATGCCGCCGCGACCGACCTGCGCAACGATTTCGTACGGCCCCAGCCGGCGCCCAGCGGACAGCGTCACATCACCACCCCACCACCAACGAGAATAGCCTGCCCGGTGATGAATGCCGCTGCAGGCGATGCGAGAAAAATCGCAGCGCCTGCCACGTCGTCCGGTGTGCCCCACCGTTCGAGCGGCGTCGCCTCGGCAATCGCGCGATGACGTTTCGCATCGAGGCCTTCACCAAATGATGTTTCGATCCAACCGGGCGCGATCACGTTCACTCGCACGCGCGGCGCGAGCGATCTCGCGAGCGATTTGCTGAACGCGAGGACGCCGCCTTTCACCGCTGCGAACATCTGCGGGTTGGTACCGGCCATGCCACTGAGGACGTGATCCCAACTCATGTTGATGATCACGCCGCCGTGCTCTTGTGCCGCGAGCACTTCAGCAGCGCACCACGACGCATGAATCGTCCCGCGCAGGTCCACCGCGAGCAGCAGATCGAGCCGTTGCGAATCGGAGAGCGATGCGGCAGGTCCGGTGAGGATGTCGGCTCCCGCGTTGTTGACCCAGGCATCGACGCGCCCGAGCGCATTGCGGACAGCTGGTCCGAGCGAGCGGAGCGACGCGTCGTTGGAAACGTCGAGCCTGATGACAGCGGCGCGCCGGCCGAGTGTGGTGATCTCCTGCTCGACTTCGCGCGCGCCCGCCTCGTTGGTCCGGTAGGTGAACGCGACATCCGCGCCGGCTCGAGCCGCGGCGAGGGCGATGGCTTTGCCGATACCGCTCGATGCGCCGGTCACGAACATCGTGCGCCCGGCCAACGACTGGGAGGCCTCCGTCATCTGTCACGCGATCATATATCCGCGATCTCAATCGATGCCCGACGGCTCTGCTAAAATCCGCATTAATCTGACGCGCGTTGCGCGCGTAGGCGGGACCTCATGACCACACTCACACGATCACGTATCCATCTGATTGCCGGCCTGATCGCCGCCTGTGCGATGAGCGCGACAACCACCGCGCAGTGGGCGGACTATCCGATGAAGAACGTGCCGAGGACGAAGGACGGCAAGGTCGATCTCAATGCACCGCCGAGTCGCACACCCGACGGCAAGATCGATCTCTCGGGCTTCTGGTTGCCCACCAACCCGGTGAAGCACCTGCTCAACCTCGCCGCAGACCTGCCGCCAGGAGGCGTGCCGCTGCAGCCGTGGGCCGAAGCCCTCCTCAAGGAGCGCATCGAGAACAACGGCAAGGATCATCCTGGCGCGCGCTGCTGGCCGTCAGGGATCCCCGAGAAGCTGAACATCCCCGACGGGCTGAAGCTGGTTCAGACGCCGGACGTGATGCTCTTCCTCCACGAGTCGCGCACGATCTACCGCCAGGTCTTCACCGACGGACGCAAGCTTCCGCGTGTGCCTGAGGACGCGCAGCCGATGTGGATGGGATACTCCGTCGGCCGCTGGGAGGGCGACACCTTCATCGTCGAAACGATCGGTCAGAACGGCAGGACGTGGCTCGACATGCGCGGTCTGCCCGGCACCGAGGCGCTGAAGGTCACCGAACGCTATACACGTCCGTCGATCGGCCGCATCTACATCGACGTGACCATCGACGACCCCAAGGCCTACACCAAGCCGTGGGACGTCCGGCTCTCCTGGGACCTCAAGCCCGATTGGGAGCTGATCGAGAGCATCTGCGAAGAGAACAACCGGGACGTCCCCCATATGGTCGGCAAATAATCTTCGAGACGTAGAGGCGAGTCTTCAGACTCGTCTCCCATGACGTAGAGGCGGGTCTTCAGACCCGCCCACAATTACGGCGGACGCCAATCGATCAGCGCATCCCGCAATTCTTCTGGACTGAATCTCGACGATCCCGAGAAAGGGTACGTAGCACCCTCGGCAACGAGCCCCGCTCTGAATGGGTTATTGAGGATGTATCGCACGATGCCGACCACGGGATCGTGTTCCCGTACGACGTGGTCGTAGTAGCCCTCTTGCCACAGACGCGTAACTGCTCGTTGCTTCCACGCGAATGCCGTCTCCTGCTTCCAGTCATGCATAACCGCCTTTAGATCGGCGTCATTTGCGAGGCCCTCAAGCAGGAGATGAACGTGGTCGGGCATCACACAGTACGCAATTACCGCAAACGGCCTCACTTCGAAGAATTGCGTAATCTGCCCCGTCATCCAGGTCGCCGCCGGTTCGCCTTCGAAGCACTTCTGCCGTCGATTGGTGCAAATCGTCAGGAAATACAGGTACGCGCCGATGTAAGAGAAGCCAGTTAGCCGTTTTGGACGATTCGCCATACCCGGTGAGTCGTCCAAACGCGACGCCAAGGCAGGTCTGATTCAAGGCGGGTCTAAAGACCCGCCTCTACGACCCGCCAGCGTCACAAACACAGAACTACTCCGTTCTACTCACAGGAGCCAGAGTGACTACGATCGCGGGTAGTTGGATGAAAGCCGTTCACCGACCGCTTGCCTCGCCGGCGACGCCAACGGGCCCCCCGCCGGCGACGACATCGACCACGGTCGATCCGCAGGCCGAGACGCTGCGGCTGTTTCAGGAACATGGCACGGCGCTGTATCGCTTCTGCAGGAGCGTGCTGCGCCACACGGGCGATGCCGAGGACGTCGTGCAGGAGACGTTCCTCAAGCTGCTCCATCACCTGCAACATGATGGCGACGCCCGCAATCTGAAATCGTGGCTGTTCACCGTCGCGGCAAACGGGTGCCGCGATCGGACGCGCTGGCGGCTGCGCTGGCTGCCGTGGACAGCCGAGCGTGACGACAGGACGGTAGGTCCGATCGACGAAGAGGTCCGCCTCAAGGCGGACACTACACATGCAGATCGCGCGCGCAGAGCATTCCGCGCACTCGCACCACGCGATCGTTTGCTGCTCTCGCTCCGCGCCCAGGGACTTTCATACAAGGACATCGCAGCCGCGTCAGGAATCCGCGAGCAGTCGGTTGGCCGTCTGCTGGCGCGAGCCTTGGACCGCTGGAGGAAACAATGCGTTGCTTGACAGACATCGAAGTGCAGGCCGTCGTGGACGACGAAGCGAGCGAAGAGATTCGCGCGCATGCGAATGCGTGCGAGGCCTGCCGCGCACGAGTGAGTGAGAGGCGCAGCCAGATGGAAACGATTGCCTCGCTGATCGACGCCGATGGCATGCCGTCCTCAGCACTCGAGGCCCGGTTGCGTCATGCGATGAGCGAGGTTGATGGAGTGCGTGGCTCGACCGTACTCCGCGCGAACAAACCGTCCGCGTGGCGAAGTGTCGGCCTCGTATCTGCGCTGGCAACCGCTGCGGTCATCGCACTCCTCGTCTATGGCGTACTGCCGCATTTCGGCGCACCGACGACGCTGTCGGCGAGCGAAGTGCTGAGTCGATCGCTGCAGACGATGTCGAGTGCGCAAGGTGTCGAGCGACTCGAATACGAAGTGGCGATGGACGGCATGACGGATGGTCCGGTGGTCATTCGTCAGGTCATCGACCGCGACAATCCACATCGCTACAAGGTGGCGTCCTATCGTCCGGATGGGACCATCGCCACCGCGGTCAGCCAGGATCCGACGACACAGCAGCGGTCCCAGCTCTTTCACGTCGACGGCACCAACTACATCGTCCGGGTCGGTGCCATTCATACGCCGGTGCTGTCGATCCCGCAGATGGCACAGGCGCTGGTCGAGACGAGCATCGGCATCATGCAGGCAAAGTCCGATCAGCAGCTGACCATCGAGGACGGGCCGGCAGGGCGGCTATACGTCGTCGAGATCCCGCCGGTGACGCCCCAGAATCCGTCGGCGACACTCGACTTGTTCAGTGCACGCGCCGTGATCGGCGGCACGGACTTCCGCATCCAGGAGTTCACCGCGACGGGGACGATGCTCAGGCAGCCGTTCTCCGTGTCAGTGAAGCTGCGCACGCACGAGTACATTGGCGGCGCTGTCACCAACGAGAGCTTTGCGATTACGCCGGGCCCTGATGACGTCGTGATCGAGGGTCACGCTGACGAGGACCCGATCACCGAGTTGATGACGACGGTGCTGAGAGAACTCGGTCGCGCCAGAGGACGCTAGCTTGTCGCGCCGTAGCCTCGGCGAAGGCGGAACTGCCGCGATCGAGACGCGAGGGCTGACGAAGTACTACGGCCCGGTCGTCGGCCTCGAGAACCTATCGCTCGAGGTCGCGCAAGGCGAGGTGTTCGGCTTTCTCGGCGCGAATGGCGCCGGCAAGACGACCACCATCCGCATGCTGCTCGATCTCGTGCGGCCGACCAGCGGCACGGCCTCGATTCTCGGGTTCGATTGTCATCGTCAGGGACTCGAGGCACGTCGCCGCGTTGGCTATCTCCCCGGCGAGATGCCGTTCTATCCCGAGCTGACCGGCGCACGGTACTTGCGATTCCTCGCGTCGCTTGGCGACACGCCACCTGCGCCGGCGCGCCTGGCGTTTCTGCTGCGGCGCTTCGACGTCAGCGATCTCGATCTCAACCGCCGCATGCGCGATTACTCGCACGGGATGAAGCGCAAGCTCGGACTCATCCAGGCGTTGATGACCGAACCGCGCGTGCTGATCCTCGATGAACCGACCTCCGGTCTCGATCCGCTGATGATCGAGGCGTTCAGCGAGACCATCGACGAGCTCGCACGATCGGGACAGACGACGATATTTCTGTCCTCGCACATCCTGTCGGAAGTCGATCGTATCTGTCAGCGAATCGGCCTGGTTCGCGGCGGCCAACTCGTGGCCGTGCGGACACTCAGTGAACTGCGAGCGGCGGCGCCGCGGCGCATGACCGTGCTGTTCTCGACGCCGGTGAAT
>JBKPRH010000184.1:0-4912 GCA_046765795.1 Acidobacteriota bacterium
CATTCACTCCCTCGAACGGCCCCAATGTCATAACCTTTCTATCGTAACCTGCCCGACCGCTCGGGCCACAAGACTGCGCATGATTCGACTGATTGGCATCGACGTAGACGGCACGCTGCTCGACAGCGAGGGACGGCTGCCGGATGAGAACCGCGATGCGATTCATGCCGCAGTGGCTGCTGGTGTCCACGTGGCGCTGGTGACCGGGCGCAGCTATCCGTTCGCGCGTCCGGTTGCCCTCACGTTGCCCTCCTCCATTTCGCTCATCGTCAGCAACGGAGCCGTCGAGCGAGCGATGGACGGCTCGACGTTTGCGCGCCGGCTGCTGGACCGGGAGGTGGCGCGGCGGGTGCTGCACGCGATGCGCGACTATCGCGACTCCACGGCCCTGGTCTTCGACCGCGACGCCGATCGTCAGGTCGTCTTCGAGACGATGGACTGGGAGCATCCGGGGCGACAGAAGTACTGGTCAAGAAATAACTCGCACATTGCCCAGTCGGTGCCGCTCGAAGACGCGCTGACCGAGGATCCGATCCAGGTAATGTTCAACGGCGCCGTCGATCTGATGCGTCCGCTCGCGGAGATTCTTCGCAAAGATGCCCGCGTGCACGTGGCGTCAGAAGGTGAGGTCCTCGAGTACTCGGTGCTGATGACTGAGTACGTCCATCGCGATTTCACGCTCGTGGACGTGACGTCCCCGGATGCGACGAAAGGTCACGCGCTGGCGTGGCGCGCCGGGCAGATGGGCCTGACGCGCGACGAGGTGATGGCCATCGGCGACAACTTCAACGATCTCGAGATGCTGGAGTTCGCGGGGAGGCCGGTTGTGATGGCGAACTCGGTCGGGGACTTGAAGAGTCGCGGCTGGCACGTCACGGGCAATCAGAACGAGGCCGGCGTGGCACAGGCGATCGAGCGGTTTGTTCTACGCTACGGACGCCACGTTTGACGCTTCGACAACACGTCAAAAAACACACGCAGTTCTTCGTCCCACACATTCCACGCGTGCTGCCCGCCGGGAATCTCGTGGTACTCATGGGCCAGCTTCTGTTCCGCGAGCCGCTTGACGAACTGCTGGCTCGCGGAAAGCAGCGAGTCTGCCGTGCCGCATGACACGTAGAAGTAGGTCGGCGATCCTGCGGCTGTGGCGACAGCGTCGTTGGTGTTCATGCGCAGCGCCGCGCTGAAGGCTCCGACGATGCCGAACCGCTGCGGATGCTGCAGCGCGGTCATCGTGGCGATCCCTCCGCCCATCGAGATGCCGGCAATCGCCCGCGACTGCGGCGACGCGATCGTCCGGTAGTTGGTATCCACATAGTCCACGAGCTCGGTGGCGATGTAGTTGTTGTAGCGCGCCTGACCGTCGGCCGACATCGCGCTGTAATTTCGATCTGCGGCTGGCATCACGAAGATCGCCTCCTGCTTGCGCGCGAGGGCGGGAAAAATCGCGCGCGCCATAAACGCCGTGTGGTCCTGGCCGCCGCCGTGAAAGAGGTAGACCACCGGGTAGCGTGTGTCGGAGTCGGCGTAGCCGAGGGGCAGGAGGATCGAGAAGATCCGCTCGGAGCCGAGCGACGAACTCGCGTGTCGCACCGTCCGCGCCTGGGCGGCGGCGCCGGAGGCGCTGAGCGTGACGAGTGCGAGGACTGCGCACAGCAATCGAGTCATCTGATCTCCGGGGAAGAATCTACACCGACTTCGCGTGTCCACGGAACGCGGAGGCGCGGAGACATGAACCTAGGCGTTCAGGACGACACGTTTGATTCCGGCTCTCATCGTAGCGGTGTTGAAGTTCATGATGAGGCCGACATGCAGAGACGTGATTCGAAGATACGTCCTGACTTGCGCGACGTGAACCTCCGCAATCCGCTCGATGCTTTTGACTTCGACGATGACCTCGTCGGCGACGATGAGATCGGGGCGATGTTCCGAGATCAACTCACCCTTGTAGTAGACGGGGACACCAACCTGTCGCTTGAACGGGAGACCTCGCGACTCCAGCTCGATGCATAGTGCTGTTTCGCAGACCGCTTCGGGCAGCCCTGGCCCGAGCACGCGATGAACCTCGATCGCGCACCCGATGATTGTTTCGGTGAGTTCAGTATTTCCATCAAGCATGGCCGATTACCTCCGCGTCTCCGCGCCTCCGCGTTTCGTCGGCACGTGTACGCATTAGAGTCAGTGAATGTCGTTGAACAAAGCCAGGGCTGCCGCGCGCACTCCGGCCGGAATGAGCGGAAACGTCCCCAGGATGTGCTCGAACTCACTCGCCCTCAGCTGATACGCATGCGCGCAGAGGGCTTGCAGCTGCGCGTACTCCTCCATCTCCTCCGCCGGCCTCGTGTCGCGCGCGAGCGCCGCGCACAGAGTGCCGAGTGGTTCAAAGAGCGGGTGCCCTTCGCGAATGAGCGGAACCGGCAGGCGAGACATCAGCGTCGCGGTGACGTGGGTGTTCACGCGTAAGCGAATCAGATAATTCGCGACGAAGCTGTTGAGCAGTGCGCACAGCACGTGCTGCTCGGCCATCGGGAGACGCGTCTTCAGGCAGAAGAGCGTGTGGGTCGTGACGGCTCGCGCCGGGATGATGGCGGCGATGAGCGTGAGCCGGTTTGTCGCGCTGGCCACGTCTCGGTACGCGAGTCGCGCGCGATGGGGAAGCGTGCGGCGAATCATCGCTCGCGGATCGAGCTGCAGGTGGCATCGTTCGAGCGAGACTCGGAACGGCTCGATCTGTTTCCCCTCGACAATCGGCCGCACGTCGGAGCCGCCCGTGTGTCTCAGGAACGCATGCCGGTCGTCACTGGCATTCAGCTCGCGACCGAACTGCACGCCCCAGCCGGCCTCATCGCCGAGCCGCGGAACGTGGGCGCTGATGCGTTCGACGATCGCGAGGTCGCGCGGTGTGGAGAGCTCGGGAATACCGAGATCATCCGAGCCGGAGAGCTGCTGGATAAAGGCGCGCGTCAGCGTGATCGACGGAGCGCTCGTGTCGCCCCGATCGAGATCCTCGATTCGCGTGATCCCGAATCGACAGCGGATCGCGTGCGTGGGCTGACCGGGCGTGCACGTCAGCAGCACGAATCGCGTGCTGCGGTGGATCGGAAAGATGGCCTCTCGATTGTCGAGTCCCGTGATGGCATCGACATCGGCGCGGTCGAACAGATGACGACGCAGCGGCGCAGTGCCGGCATCGCTGACCAGCCCGGATGGCAGGACGAGGCCGATGCGTCCGCCGCGTCGAACCAGTTGCAACGCGCGCTCGAGGAAAAGCTGATACAGGTTGGCATGTGCCGACGAATCAACACGGTAGATGCCGGACTCGCGGACGAAATCAGTGAGCCGCTTCGCCTCCGCCTTTCGCGACGTGCGTGCCTCCTCCTCGCCGAAATCGCCTCGCACCATCTCCCACGGCGGGTTACCGATGACGGCGTCAAACCCTGGCGTCGGCCGTGGATGTGCCTGGTCATCGAGGAAGACCTCAGGAAACACGAGTGGCCAGTGATGGAATCGGCAACGTTCGGCGGTGGCATCGGCGTGATTCAGAAACCGCGAGCACAGACGCTCCGGTAACGCACACGTGCCGTGGAGCAGGCGCGCGCTCAGCTCGCGAAACATGCCTCGATCGGGTCGTGCCTCGTCTGTCCAGAACCATCCGGCGCACCAAAGGTCGTGGAGTCGCGACCACGTCGCCAGCGACGAATCTCTGGCGTGCAGCGCCGCGAGCGTCCGTTCCTTCTGGCGCACGATCGCCGCCGTGTCGTCGGGTTCCATCGTGAGCCGCAGACGGATCTGAATCGCGTGCTCGACAACCGACGAGAGGCTTTCTTCGGGAAAAAGCGGGAGCGCTTCGTGCCGTCGGCCACGGGCCGCACTGCCACCTGGCTGGCGCCGGAGATCGTCGGGTGACGCGCCGACGAGGCTGTTGCCGGTCACCAGATGGTGGTCGAGGAACGACAGCGGCTTGTCGGTGGCGAGTGTCGCCAGCCACAGGGAGAGCCGTGCGAGCTGCACGGCCATCGGGTTGAGGTCAACACCAAATAGACAGCGCGATGCGATATCGCGCCGAAGTGCCGCGCGTTCCGCCGCAGTGACGTCGTGCGCGTGCCAGGTGCCATCCGCAATCAGGGTTTCTTCAGCCGCGGTGCTCAGGTATCGGCACGCGGCGACCAGAAACGCGCCGCTGCCCATGGCCGGGTCGAGAATCCTGAGTCGAAGAATCTCCTCCGCGCTGCGGCCTTTGACGAGTGGCTCGAGCGTCTGGCGAACGAGGAAGCCAGTCAGTGACCGCGGTGTGTAGAACGTGCCGCTCGACTTTCTGATCTCACGCGTTCGAACGAGCGTCGCGCTGCGCGAAGGCTCGTACTCGAGGACGCGCTCGTAAACCGCGCCCAGTTGCTCGACGTCGAGGTCGCGGTAGACGATGCGCGCGCGAACCGTAGAGCGCGTCCTTTTGGACGTGCCGCCGATGGGCGTGGTGCTGACCGCGACGACTGCCTGGCCCATCACCGTGTCGGCAATCGGTGTGCGATCGAACGCGTCCGCCTGCGATGGCGAAAAGAGTCGACCGTTGAACGCGGTCACACGAAGCTCGCCGGCGTGGCATCCGGCATGTGCCAGCCGCGAGATGGCCTGAACCGCCTGCCAGAGTCCTCGATATCGCTGCCCGCGGAGCAGCGTCGTGACGATCGTGTCGAGGCTATAGCGATCCCGATAGACCGGATGCCACAACGGCAGCAGTCCTCTCGCCTCCGCAAACAGCAGGAACAGCACGCGGTACAGCACCGTCAGCGACTGTTCGAACAACACCGGCATCGGCGCAGGACGTTTGCCCGTCGCGAGCGTGCCGACCAGCAGCGCAAGCGCCTCGAGCACGCCGTCGCCAAGCACACGGCACACCTGCACGCCGTGGCGG
>JBKPRH010000185.1:0-10777 GCA_046765795.1 Acidobacteriota bacterium
ATGCTGCCACCGATGCTGGATGCGAGCCCGGTATTGACGAGTGCCTGATACAGCCGCGCGCTCCGTTGCGGCGACGGTGTTTTGAAGCTGGCCCACAGGTTTACGCCTTTCGCGCCCGTCAGCACGGTATCGAGCACGAGCAGCGGCACGAATTCAGAATCGTCGCCCGCTGGTGCGTGATGCGCAATCTTCAGATACGCGGTCGTTCCGGCTTTCGAGACCGTGATGCGGCGCTGGCCGAGTTGTTCGGGCTCCTTCGTCTTCGCCCGACGTCCGACGTCGCCGGACGGAATCCTGCCGAACCGTTTCACCACATCACGCATCGCGGCATCGGCGTCGATGTCGCCGACGATGACGAGCGTGGCATTGTTGGGGACGTAGAAGCGCCGATAGTGTCCGTAGAGATCGTCGCGTGTCATCGTCTGCAGATCGGACAGCCAGCCGATCGTCGGATGACGATAGGTGTGCGCGTGGAACGCGGTCGCGGTCAGCTCCTGATCGAGCAGCGTGTCAGGATCGTTTTCTCCGCCCTGCAGCTCCGAAATGATGATCGTGCGCTCTGCCTCGCAGTCAGCCGGGTCATAGAGGCACGAGCCCATCCGCTCGGACTCGATGAAGAGCATGTGGTCGAGCGCATCGCGAGTGGCCGTCTCGGTGTAGGTGGTCTGGTCGATCCACGTGTAGCCGTTCCAGTAGCCGCCGTACTGCTCGATGATGCCTTTGACTTTTTCGCGAGGAATGTTTGTCGAGCCCCGGAAGTTCATGTGCTCGACCCAATGCGACACGCCAGTGAGACCCGGCCCTTCGTCCTTCGAGCCAACTCGGTACCATCCCCAGACGGTCGCCAGGGGCGCGGTATGGACCTCCTGAATCAGGACTCGGAGACCATTGTCGAGCACGTGCTCGCGGACGGTTGAAGCGCCCCCTGCTTGCTCTTCGACCGTAGAGGCCATCAGGGAATTATAAGGGCCGGGCTACAATCAAGAGATTCGCGCCTGCACGATGATTCAGCAGACGTAGTAGTGTACGGCCATAGCCGGACCAAACGACTTATGCCTGAGTGGAAAGACACCGTTAATCTGCCCCGGACGGATTTCCCAATGAAGGCCAGCCTTCAAACGGCCGAGCCTGAAGCCATTGCGCGCTGGGAGGCCATGGACCTGTACGGGCAGATTCGGGACAAGCGCCGCGGAGCGCCGAAGTTCGTCTTCCACGACGGGCCGCCCTACGCGAACGGGCAGATTCATCTCGGCACGGCGCTCAACAAGATCCTGAAAGACTTCGTCATCAAGTCGCGCACGATGGCGGGCTTCGACGTGCCGTATCTGCCTGGCTACGACTGCCATGGTCTGCCGATCGAGCTGAAGGTCGATCGCGAGCTGGGGCCGAAGAAGCGCGAGATGTCGTTGGCGGAGATCCGTCG
Organism: Acidobacteriota bacterium; assembly: GCA_046765795.1. Classification (GTDB taxonomy): domain Bacteria; phylum Acidobacteriota; class Vicinamibacteria; order Vicinamibacterales; family UBA2999; genus Gp6-AA40. The sequence goes on from JBKPRH010000185.1 coordinate 1,424, forward strand.
TGCGTGCCGTGAGTACGCGGGCCGCTATACCGACGTGATGACGGCCGAGTTCAAGCGGCTAATGGTGTTCGGCGACTGGGACCATTACTACCTGACGATGAACCCCCGGTATCAGGCCGACATCGCACGGTCGCTCGGCAAGTTCGTCGAACGGGGCCTGGTCTACAAGGGCAAGAAGCCGGTGCACTGGTGCATCCACTGCCGCACGGCGCTGGCTGAAGCCGAGGTCGAGTACGAGGATCACTCGTCACCGTCGATCTATGTCGAGTTCCCGCTCAACCCTGATGCGGCCGCAGACCTCGCAGCACGCGTCCCTGCCCTCGCCGGACGCCGCAACGTCTCGGCCCTGATCTGGACGACGACGCCATGGACGATTCCGTCGAACCTGGCGATCGCGTTCCATCCAGAGTTTGATTACGCCGCCTACGACGTCGACGGTCATACGGTCATCGTCGCCGAAGGACTCGCGGAACGCGTCGGTAAAGCGGTGGGCCGTTCCTTCGACCGAAAGATCGCGACGATGAAGGGCGAGCAGCTCGAGGGGATCCGCTTCCGGCATCCGCTCTATGAGCGCGACTCAGTTGGCGTGCTCGCCGATTACGTCACGCTCGAGCAGGGCACCGGCGCGGTGCACACGGCTCCTGGCCATGGTGCGGACGACTTCCTCACCGGCAAAAAGTACAGCCTCGAGATCTACGCACCGGTGGGTCCGAGCGGCCATTTCCTCGACACCGTTCTGCTGTTCGGCGGGCAACGCGTCTTCGATGCGAACCCGAATGTGCAGAAAGCGCTCGAGGAGCGTGGGCGGCTTTGGTATCACGAGACGTTCTCGCATCAGTATCCGCACTGCTGGCGCTGTCACAACCCGGTGATCTTCCTCGCCACGTCGCAGTGGTTCGTGCGGATGGACGGCGAGCCGGTCATCACGGGCGTCGATGGACAGACGCGCACGTTGCGTCAGGCCGCGCAGCACGCCATCGACCATGAGGTGGCGTGGCTTCCGCGATGGGGCCGGGACCGCATCTACAACATGGTGACGAACCGGCCCGACTGGTGCATCTCGCGCCAGCGTGCGTGGGGTGTACCGATTCCGGCGCTCGACTGCACGTCATGCGGCGAGGCGATCCTCACGACCGCGATCATCGACCAGGCGGCAGCCGTCTTCGAGACATACAACGCGGACGCGTGGTACGAACGTCCCACTGAGGAGTTCGTTCCTGCAGGACTGCAATGTCCGTCGTGTGGCGGCACGAGCTTCGAGCGAGAGCGCGACATTCTCGATGTGTGGTTCGACTCGGGCTCGAGTCACGAGGCCGTGCTCGCACGCACGCCTGAACTTGGCTGGCCGTCGGACATGTACCTCGAGGGCAGCGACCAGCATCGTGGCTGGTTCCAAAGTTCGCTGCTGGTGGCGCTGGCCACGCGAGGCCGTCCGCCATTCCGTGAGGTGCTGACTCACGGATTCCTCATCGATCTCGAGGGACGCAAGATGTCGAAGTCCCTCGGCAACGTGATCGCCCCGCAAGATGTGATCAAGGAAAGCGGCGCCGAGATCATCCGCCTCTGGGTGTCGATGACCGAGTTCACCGAGGAGTTGCGGGTCAGCAAGGAGATTCTCACCCGCGTCGTTGACGTCTACCGCAAGCTGCGGAACACGTGCCGCATCCTCGTGGCGAATCTGTACGACTTCGATCCAGCCACCGATATGGTGCCCGTGGACGCGCTCGACGAAGTGGACCGCTTTGCGCTGGCCCGCTACGCCGAAGCCGCGCAGCGGATGATTCGTGCCTACAACGAGTACGATTTTTCAGTGGTCTCGCAGACGCTGAACACGCTCGCGACGGTCGACCTCAGCGCGTTCTACGTGGACGTGACGAAAGATCGGATGTATACGCTGGGTGCGAAGTCGCGAGAACGGCGCTCGACGCAGACGGTGATGTATCTGATCTCCGAGGGACTCGCGCGTCTGCTGGCACCGATTCTCCCGGTGACCGCGGATCAACTGTGGCAGCACATCCCCGGCCGTCGATCGGGGTCGATTCACCTCGAAGAGTTCCCAAAGGTCGACGCGTATACGGACGCGCCGCTGCTCGAGACGTGGGAGGCGCTGCTAGACGTGCGCGAAACAGTCAACGCGGCGCTGGAGGAGAAGCGCAAGAACAAGATCATCGGCACCTCGCTCGGCGCGCGGGTGATCATCACTGCATCCGGCCCGATTGGTGCGCTCCTGAAGAGCCGGCGAGACGACCTCCCGATGCTCTTCAATGTCTCTGACGTCTCACTCGCCGTCGGCGCGACCGAGGGCACCGACGAGCTTCGCGTCGAAGTCGAGAAGGCACCGGGCGTAAAGTGTGCGCGGTGCTGGCGATTTGTGCCGAGCGTGCGAACCGAACCGGACTGCGCGGGTATCTGCGACCGGTGCGTTGATGCCCTTGCGGGCCTCGTCAACTGCTGACGTGGCATCCGTTCGTCGCGCACTCCTCGTGTGGGTCATCGCCCTGGTCGTCGTCGCGGATCAGGCCGTGAAGGCTCTGGTTCGCCCGCGCCTTGACCTGTACGAGAGCATCACCATCATCCCCGGCTTTTTCAGCCTGACGCGGGTCCATAACACCGGGGCCGCGTTCGGGTTGATGAACAGCATCGACTTTCCTTTCAAGGCAGCGGTGCTGGCGTTACTGCAAACGGCGGCGCTCGTGGGATTGACGGTCTATGTGGCGATGCTCGCTCCTGAGCAGCGGTTGACCAGGGTGGGACTGTCGTTTGTCATCGGCGGCGCCATCGGTAACCTGATCGATCGCGTCATGTATGGCTACGTGCTCGACTTCTTTGACTTCTATAGCGGCGGATGGCACTTCTGGGCTTTCAATGTGGCCGACGCCGCCATTAACATCGGCGTCGCACTCATGATCCTCGAGATGCTCGGCGTCGGGCGGCTTTACCGTGTATCCAGAACTCTTTAGCATCGGACCGGTCACCGTCTACTCGTACGGCGTGTTGCTCGCCGCGTCGTATTTGCTCGGTCTTCGGCTGGCGATGACGCGCGGCAAGAGTCGCGGGCTGGACAGCAACCGCGTTCTCGACCTCGGCATCTACATCATCATCGCGGCGCTGGTCGGCGCCAAGCTCCTGCTGCTGGTCGTCGATCGGGATCAGTTCCGCTCACTATCCGACTTGTTCTCGCTGGTCAGAGCGGGAGGCGTGTTTTACGGCGGGCTGCTCGTGGCAGTCGCCGTCGCCTTCTGGTACATGAACAAACATCGCATGCCCTTCTGGACGACGTGCGATGTGTTTGCACCGGCGATTGCGCTCGGCCACGTGACTGGTCGTCTCGGATGCATGGCGGCGGGCTGCTGTTACGGCAAACCCACCGACGTCCCATGGGCGATCGTGTTCACGAATCCCCTCGCTGCCGCGAACGTCGGGACACCGCTGAACATTCCATTGCACCCGACGCAACTCTACGAGGCCGGCGCCGAACTGCTGATTCTCGTGCTCCTGCTCGTGACCGAAAAGCGCTGGCGCCCGTACCCCGGCCGCACGTTCTGGGCCTACATGTTGCTCTACGCGATCTCGCGCTACATCATCGAGTTCTATCGAGGCGACCCGCGCGGCATGGTGCTCGGGATGTCCACGTCGCAGTTCATCTCGCTCATCCTCGCCCCGCTCAGTCTGGCGATGCTGGCGTGGCTCCGCCGCTCCAGCCCCGAAACGCCGCAAGAGATGCGCGGACGACGGATGGCGGCCGCCTGACGGCGGCGGGCCTGAGCTGGGGCTCTTGGCTTTAGGCTTTGGCCATTGATCTCGTCGTCACGTCCGACTCGGACGGTCAAAGGCTAGACCGCTATCTGGTCTCTGTTCTCGCCGAGTACTCACGCTCGCAGATTCAAAAGCTCATCGCTGACGGACACGTCACCGTGCGTCGGCCACCGGCGCGCACGATCGATGCGCGCGCCAATCTGCAGGTTCACGAGGGCGACCAGATCGTTGTGAATGCGCCCGCGGCGATGCCATCGGCGGTCACTGCGGAAGCGCTGCCTCTCGACATCCTCTACCAGGACGCGGATCTCGCCGTGTTGAACAAACCCGCTGGCATGGTGATTCATCCCGGCGCCGGCCATGGGTCGGGCACACTGGTGAACGCGTTGCTCCATCACGTCACCGATCTCAGCGGCATCGGCGGAGAATTGAGACCGGGCATTGTGCACCGGCTTGATCGCGGGACGTCGGGCGTGATGGTGATCGCCAAGAACGACCGCGCTCATCAAGAGTTGTCACGTCAGTTTCACGATCGCGAGGTCGAGAAGGAATACATCGCGCTGGTCTGGGGCGTCGTCCAGGCTGGGAGGCGCATCGACGCCGCGATCGGGCGTGATCCCGTCAATCGGCAAAAGATGTCGGCGCGGGCCAAGCACGCCCGCGAAGCGGTCACACGGATCACGCGTGCCCACCATCTGCCCGGGCTCACGCTGTGTCAGGTCGCCATTCACACCGGGCGCACGCATCAGATCCGCGTGCACTTGAGCGCGATCGGCCATCCGATTGTCGGTGACTCGATGTACGGCGGCGTCCACCGCCGGGTGCCTGGCGATATCCGGGCGGTGCAGCGACTCGAACGTCCATTCCTGCATGCCGCGCGGCTGGCGTTCACGCATCCCACTGAGCAACGCCGCATGCAGTTCATCGCACCACTTCCGTCGGACCTCGAAGACATCCTTCTCGATCTCCCCGGCTGGCCTCCAGAAGAGAAAGAGCGATAACCATGCAGCCCATCGTCCCGCGCGAGATTAAGACCGTATATCGCGGCCGTGTCTTCACCGTGCAGATTGAGACGATCACACTGCCCAAGGGCGGCGAGCTCAATGCCGAGATCATCCGGCATCCTGGGTCGGTGGTGATCGTCCCGGTCACCAACGCCGGCGAGATTTTGCTCGTGCAGCAGTATCGTCACGCGATTGGCCGGCTCGCATGGGAACTGCCCGCGGGCAGCCTCAAGCCCGGTGAGAACATCGAGCGCGCGGCCGTTCGTGAGTGTCATGAGGAAGTCGGCCTGATTCCGGAGAGCATGCGGCGCGCGGGCGCGTTTTTCCCAACGCCGGGCTACTGTGACGAGGAGATGCACTTCTTCATCGCGTCAGGACTGCGAACGCCTGGAGCCGGCGACGAGACCGCACATCAGGACGAGGACGAGGACATCGAAGCGCGTCCGTTCCCGGTGGAGCAGGTGCGGGCGATGATCGCGTCAGGAGAGATTGTCGATTTGAAGACCGTCGCCGGACTCTCGTTCCTTTAACGCTCGCGCCTCCTCGAACGTCGCGCAGTGAATCTGCACGAGCGTGTCGAGCGATCGAGGATAGCCACCGGCCAGGACAACGACCACCGGAACACCAGCCCCTCGGCACGACGCGAGCACCAGCCGATCGCGTTCCCGCGCGCCTGCTGTCGTCAGCCCGAGACCGCCAATCTGATCCTCGTGATGGACGTCGCCGCCCGCGACGTAGAACGCGATCTCGGGCTTCGACGCGAGCACGTGCGGAAGTGCGTCACGCAGTCGATCGAGGTATTCACGGTCGCCGACGCCGCTCTCGAGACCGATATCCAACGATCCGCGTGGCTTGAACGCGGGATAGTTGTGCTCAGCGTGCATGGAAAACGTGAACACGCGGTCGTCGCGCTGAAAGAAGGCGGCGGTGCCATTGCCGTGATGCGCATCGCAGTCGATCACGGCTGCGCGCTCGATACGACCGTCGGGCTGCAGCAGGCATATCGCGAGCGCGACGTCATTGAAGAGACAGAAGCCTTCGCCGTGATCGTCGAACGCGTGGTGAAAACCACCGCCGATATTGCCGGCGACGCCACCACAGGACGGCTCGATGGCGGCGCGTGCAGCGGCCAGCGTGCCGCCGGTCATCAATCGCAACTGCTCCATCACGCGCGTCGACCACGGCAACTCGAGGCGACGAATCTCCATCTCCGTCAGCGTGTTCGTATGAATCTTGTGCACGAACTCGGCGGTGTGGACGAGCGCGAGGTCGGCCCACGACGCGGGCTCAGGCTCGAGGAATTCGAAACCGCCACGGGCACGCAGCTCGCGGTAGACGGCTTCGTACTTCAGCATCGGAAACACGTGGTCTCCGAGCGTGACGAAGTGATAGTCGGGCGAATAAACGAGGAACACGTCTTCGGGCTCAGGCTTTGGGCTTTAGGCTGGCCAGAGTCTAGAGCCAGGAGCCTAGCGCCCAAAGCGAAAGCTACTGCAACGGTGCTTGCACCCGCCGCGCCGCCTTGCGATCGGCGCGGCTCTTGGCACCCGCCTCTGTCGGCGGCATCAGGGCGAGCAAGAGCACCTCATCCACACTGTGCACGTAGTGGATGGTCAGCTCCCGCCGCAGATCCTCGTTGAGATCCTCGTTGACGTTTTTCTCGTTCTGACGCGGCAGGATGAGCTCGCGAATGCCGACGCGCCGCGCGGCCAGCACCTTCTCCTTGATGCCGCCCACGGGCAGAACGCGACCCGACAACGTGATCTCACCAGTCATGGCGATGTCGCCGCGCACGGGACGCTTCGTCAACGCCGACGCGAGCGCTGTGGCGATCGTGATACCCGCTGATGGACCGTCCTTGGGAATCGCACCGGAAGGCACGTGGAGATGGATTTCCGCGTTCTTGAAGAAATCGGGATCGGCGCCGTAGGTGGCGGCGTGCGCGCGGAACCATGAGAGCGCGGCACGTGCTGACTCCTTCATCACGTCGCCGAGCTGACCCGTGATCGTGAGCGTGCTCGAGCCCGCCATCCGGGATGCTTCGATGAAAAGCACGTCGCCACCAGCGGGCGTCCACGCCAGGCCGATGGCGACGCCCGGGTCTTTCGTGCGCTCCTCCATCTCCTCGTCTATGAAGATCGGTGCACCGAGCATTTCGGCGACGACCAGCGGCGTCACCGTGAGCGGCGCCTCGGCCCCTTCGGCTCGCCAGCGCGCCGCCTTGCGACAGAGCGCACCAATCTCGCGCTCGAGGTTGCGCACGCCGGCTTCGCGCGTGTAGCCGTGGACGACCGCACGAATCGCCTCGTCGGTGATCGTGAGCTGCTCCGGCGTCAGGCCGTGGTTGAGGATCTGCTTCTGGACCAAGTGCTCGCGCGCGATCGCGAGCTTCTCTTCCTCGGTATAGCCGGGGATCTCGAGTACCTCCATGCGATCGCGCAGCGCTGGCGGGATCGTATGCAGCACGTTCGCAGTCGTGATGAACAACACTTCCGACAGGTCGAACGGCACGTCGAGATAGTGATCGCGGAACGAGTTGTTCTGCTCGGGATCGAGCACCTCGAGCAGCGCCGACGCCGGATCGCCGCGGAAGTCGTTCCCCAGCTTGTCGATCTCGTCGAGGATGAACACCGGGTTGCGCGACTCGGCGCGGCGGATGCCCTGGATGATCTGTCCGGGCAGCGCACCGATATACGTGCGGCGATGTCCTCGTATCTCGGCTTCGTCACGCATGCCGCCCAGCGAGACGCGCACGAACGTACGGCCCAGCGACGAGGCGATCGATTTGGCGAGCGACGTCTTGCCGACTCCGGGCGGCCCGGCGAAGCAGAGGATCGGCCCTTTCACGTCTGGATTCAGCTTGCGCACCGCGAGGTACTCGAGGATGCGGTCCTTGGCCTTCTCGAGTCCGGAATGATCGGCGTCGAGGATGCCCTTGGTCTTCGGCAGATCGATGACTTCCTCGGTCCGCTTCTGCCACGGCAAGGTCACGAGCCAGTCGAGATACGTCCGCGACACGGTGTACTCCGCCGCAGCGACAGGCATCCGTGCGAGGCGATCGAGCTCGCGCATCGCTTCCTTCTTGACCGGCTCGGGCATGCCCGCCGTCTCGATTTTTTCTTCGAGCTCCTCGATCTCCTTGGTCTGGTCGTCGCCTTCGCCGAGTTCCTTTTGAATCGCCTTCATCTGCTCGCGCAGGAAGTACTCGCGCTGGTTCTTGCCAACCTCGGACTGCACCTGCGACTGAATCTTCGATCCGAGCTCGAGGACCTCGAGCTCCTTGATGAGGATCCGGTTCAGGGCATCCATCCGCGCACGCACATCGAGCGTCTCGAGCACTTCCTGCTTCACCGGAGTGGCAATCGTGGTGAGGCTCGAGGCGATGAAGTCCGACAGCCGGCCGGGCTCGGTGATGTTGGAGGCCAGTGTCTGCAGGTCGTCCGAGAGCAGCGGCGACAGCGACACGACCTGCTGGAAATTTGTCTTGATGTTGCGCAGCAGCGCGTCGATCTCGAGACGATCGGCTTCAACCAGTGATTCGCTCGCCGATGTCACACGCGCGCGCAGATACGGACGTATCTCGGTGATCTCGTCGAGCGTCAGCCGCGAGAGGCCCTGGACGATCAGGCGCAGGCTGCCGTCCGGGAGCTTGAACATCTTATGAATCTGACTGGCCGTGCCGACTTTGTAGAGATCTCCCTGCACCGGCTCTTCAACCGCCGCGTCGCGCTGGGTGAAGACACCGATCACTTTGCCCGTCGAGATCGCTTCGTCGATGAGACGCACGGACGACTCGCGCGCAACCGCGAGCGGCATGAACGAGTTCGGAAACAGTACGGTGTCGCGGAGCGGCAGAATCGGCAGCTCATCGGGCACGAGTGGCCGATCGCTCACCGACAGCTCCTCGAAATCGAGACCTTCGTCGCGTTCGCTCATGGGCGGATGCTCTCCTACTTTGATGAGACGCGCAAGGAGTGCGCCAAGGTTTTCGAGGAAGCGTGATGAGAAAAAAAACGCGGCGGGCGTCGCGCCCGCCGTAAATCAGATCTCTGTAGTCGCGCGACGGTTCGTCTTTAAATCGTCGCGTCGGACAGGCGGGTCTTGCGACCCGCCTTCACGACCACGTTAGTTGGACACGTCGTAGAACAGCGCCGAGGATCCGCGCTTCTGCGCCTGCATGCGCTCACGGCGCTCGGCAGTCTCACGCGCTTCCTCGCAGTCCTTGCAACGCACCGCGAACGGCAACGCGCGCAGACGCGCTTCAGCGATTTCCTCACCGCACTCGAAGCAATCACCGTAGGTGCCTTCCTCGAGACGACGCAACGCTGCGTCGACCTTGGTGAGTGTCTCCGACTTCATCTGAATGAGCGCGAACTCGATATCTTCCTGAATGTCGACCTCGGAGCTCTCGCCCTGATCCAGCACGTCGCGTTCTTTGCTGCCCTCAGCCCGGACGTCACGAATCTTTCCCTGGACCGCATTCAGCAATTCGCGGCGGCGCTCTTCGAGCATCTTCTTGAGCTCGTTATAGCGGCTCGTCTTTGCCGCCACCTTCGTCTTCGTCGTCGTCGCCATGATGCCTGCCGCTCCCTTC
>JBKPRH010000186.1:0-5984 GCA_046765795.1 Acidobacteriota bacterium
GCCGCCTGCTGTAGACCGAGTGACCATAGCGCTCCCCACGTCACCAGCGCGACGGCTGTACTCGTGAGCAGTTGAATCTTGATGAAGCGCTCGATCTGGCCGGCAATATCCTCGAGCACTGCCACCGTCGTCTTCTTCTGCGACAGAGTGCCGACGATCTCCACGAGCTTGCGTTTGAAGAGTTGGTCAGAGAGCAACATGAAATAGGTGAGGAAGGCGACCATCACGAACTGGTTGGCTGCCGACAGCACTCCGATCGAGCTCGACCATATGAACGAGCTCGCGCTGAATCCCTCTTCAACCTTTACCCGCTGTACTCCTTTCGCCGGCGCTGACGTGTCAGCGGACTGCAGAGCCTCGGCAGCCTGTTGCACTTTTTCGAGCGCACCCGGCGCAGTCCCGGGAGTACGGCGAAGCGACGCCGCGAGCTTGCGCGCACCAGTTGGCACCTCGTCGACCACCGTCATCGCCTGGTTTTGAAGGGAATAGGCCAGCGCACCACACGCCGACAAGACGATGAGCAGCATGAGCGCGGCGCCGATCGCGCGGGGCAAGTGGTGCCTTTCGAACCAGTCGACAGACGGATCGAGCGCGTAGAAGAGCAGTGCCGCGAGCACGAGGGGGATCAGCACCGGCTGCATGAACTGCAGGAGCAGGATGACGATCGCAACGATTAGCAGCGTGTAGGCCGTCCTTGCGAGGTTCAGCGTCACTCAGCTGGAGGTAGCAACTTGTATTCCAAACCTCCACAATGTGTCCGTGTTCCGACACCGCTCAAAGATTCTGGCTGCCATGCTCGCTATTGCCATGCCGGCCGTCGTCGTGTCCGCCCAGACTCGCGCTGGCGACGACTCGTCCTTTCGCGTGACGCACTACGACGTGCAGCTCGACCCGCGGCTCGAGTCGCGCACGGTGAACGGCACTGTCACGCTCTCGGTAGTCGTCGCTCGTGACGCTGCGTCTACTGCGGGCACGACGATTACGCTCGATCGCGGACGCCTCGAGATCGATGGTGTGCAGGAAGGCGCGAGCAGTCGCGCCTTCGTCGTAGACGGCACGCGCGTCCGAATCACCTTGCCGCGCGAGCGTCTCAACGAGACCCGGACGCTGACCATCACCTATCACGGTGCGCCTTCATTCGGTCTCGTTTTCAACGCCGAACGCGAGCAGATCTACACGGTGTTCTCGACGTCGCAGTGGATGGTGGCGATCGACGATCCGAGTGCGCGTGCGACACTACGGCTTCGGCTGACGATGCCACGCGCGTGGACGGCCTCAGCCAGCGGTCGCGAGATCGCTCGACGCGAAGTGCCAGGCAATAACGTTGTCATGGAATGGGAACAGGATCGGCCGGTGCCGACCTACACATTCGGCTTTGCTGCTGGCGCGTTCTCAACGGTCACCGATCGTGCGGGTCGTACGGCGCTGCGCTTCCTCGGGAGGCTTCACGGAGTCCGAGATGCGTCGCGTCTTCGGTGAAACGGCGCAGATGATCGCCTTCTTCGAGGAGCGCACCGGCGTGCCGTTTCCCGGAGACACGTATGCGCAGGCGCTCGTCGCGCGAACGGCCGGTCAGGAGATGGCGGGTCTTTCCATCGTGTCCGAGGAGTATGGCCGCGCGGTGATTGACGATCCGTCTGCAATCGGACTCCTCGCTCACGAACTCGCGCACCAGTGGTGGGGCAACATGGTCACGTGTCAGGCGTGGACCGAGTTCTGGCTGAACGAGGGATTTGCCACCTATATGGCCGCCGCGTATCGTGAGCAACGATTCGGCCGCGACGCGTACCTGAAGGACGTTGAATCGATGAAGACCCGATACGAGCAAGTGCGCGCGCGTGGCAACGACCGCCCGCTGGTGTTCACGTCGTGGGATCACCCGACGGCCGACGACCGGACGATCGTGTATCAGAAGGGCGCCTACGTGCTCCACGAATTGCGTGAGCTGCTCGGCGACGCACCGTTCTGGGCAGGCATCCGACGCTACACATCGGAGCACTTCGGACGCTCGGTGACCACCGGCGATCTTCGCGACGCGATGGAGAAGGCGAGCGGCCGGGATCTTCGCGCCTTCTTCGATCGATGGGTCTCCCAATAGAATGAGGCCATGGAAACAGTTCAGGTCGTCCGGGACGCCGGCGGCTTCGCGCGTACGACTCGCGTCGATTACTGGTGGCTCGCACCCGCATCAACCGCGATCGGCCTCATCCTCTTCTTTGGCTATCTGACACTCCGCGCGTTCAACGCGACCTACGTCTGGTTCGATCCCTACATCAGTCCAACTGTGGCGCCGCCGCTCTTCACGCCTGTCTCTGGTTATCCCGGTGCGGTGCCGGTGGACCATGCGTGGCTCGGCGCGTTCCCATCGTGGTGGCCGCCGTTTCTGCCGCAGTCGCCGGCGTTTTTCATCCCCGGTCTCGCCATCGCGTTTCGCATGACCTGCTACTACTACCGCGGCGCGTACTACAAAGCGTTCGCCATGCGGCCGCCGAACTGCGGCGTGGGTGGCCGGACGTTCCTCTATCGCGGCGAACGCGCGCTGTTGCTGTTCCAGAACCTGCACCGCTACACACTCTATGGCGCGTTGTTCCTGCTCGTGTGTCTCTGGTGGGAAGGATTCTCCGCCTTCTTCCGTGACGGCCGCTTCGGGATCGGCGTCGGCACCCTCGTCATGTTGATCAATGCCGCGCTGCTGACTGGATACACCTTCGGCTGTCACTCATGGCGCCATCTGATCGGCGGACAGCTGGATTGTTTCTCGTGCGACAAAGCGGTCTCGCCGCGCTACGGCATGTGGAAGGGATCGACGTGGCTGAACGAGCGCCACATGGCGTTCGCGTGGTTCAGTCTGGTCTGGGTCGCCTTCACCGACTTCTACATCTATCTCGTGTCGTCCGGGACGATTCGCGATCTGAATACCTGGGGCGCGTGATCAATAGGCGGCGTGTTCCCCCTTAGCGTTCCGTGGCGCGCGCCCCGCTCAGGATGTTCTGCAACGCGTAGTTGCCCTCGTGGCATGCGTATTCGTACATGCCATACCTGTCGTCGCGCATCAGGTCGTACTGCAACGTGAAGCGCGCAGTCCACGTCATTGGGTCATCGATGGTGACCGAATAGCGAATGGTTCTGTCGCTCGTGCGTGTGAAGCGCTCCGTGATCGTCAGCGCCGCGCTTGCGCCGGTGTTGTTCATCCCGACGCCGGGGCGGTCGGTGAAGTTCTTCGTCTCGACGACCAACGTGTCGCCGTCCCATCGCCCACGCGAGTCGCCGAGATGACTGCCAATCGCCGGGTTGATGTGTGGCCGGCCATCGAGCGGCACGATGCGAGATTCGTGGATCATCTCGTTCACGATCGTCACGTATCCCGGCGCCTGGAAAATTTGATTCCCGTTGTTGTAGCCGCCAGGCAAGATGGAGCCGGTGAGGCCGCGCGTGATGCAGCGCTCGTACAGCGTGAAGTCGGTGTACGACGCGGGCTGCGCCGGAGTGTCGCGACGACGGTCTGCCTCACGCTTCTGGGCCGTGGCCGTGAGAGCGGGCAAACGGCCGTTCGGCGGATCGACGATCAGCGAGACCTGGCGCTGCGTTTCACCGCGCTCGAACCAATGTTGCGGTGGCGACTGCCCACCGCCGACTTGACCGAACGGCACGCTCGGATTCTCGAAATCGAAGTCGGCCAGGTCTTGAGCGACCTGACGGGCGGCCTGCTTTTGACGCTCAGCGAACTCGGCGTCGGTGAGCACGTTGCGCGTGCCGAATGATTCGGGCCGCTGCAGTGGGACGCCTGCCGAGTTCGTGCTCGGCCATTTACCTTCGAGGTCCGGATCGCCCCAGGACGTTCGCGGAGGGCGGTAGGAATTCGAAACCTGAGCCTGGACAACGAACACCAGGCTGGTGACGGCAACGATCGCCAGGACGGCTGCGCGGATGTTCTGCATGGACTTCCTCTCGAGGCGAGGCTCGTCGCGACTGACTATACGGCGCACGGGACACCGCTGGCCATGCCGCAAATGAGGTAGGGCATGGCCCGCCATGCCGCAAATGAGGTAGGGCATGGCCCGCCATGCCGCAAACGAGGTAGGAGCATGGCCCGACATTGCCCTAAACGAGGTATTGCCAGACGTCGTAAGGGCGTAGTGCTTCAGAGAGACTACGCCTAAGGGGCTAGTGTTCCCGGAACACCAGCCCTCAGGGAGTAGGTTGACGATCGGCGGTAAACGTTTCAGAATCTGGCGCTCATCAGCATGAAGACACTATGTGTGCTCGCGGTTGCGGCAGCCCTGATCGGGTGGGGGCCTCGGGTCGTTGCACGCCAACAGGCGGCTGGCGGAACCCGCCCGCAGACGAGCGACGCTCGTTCGCAGACGAGCGACGGTCTCGACGTCGTGCAGATCCGCCCGAATTTTCACGTGATCGGCGGTGCTGGCGGCAACATCGTCATGCAGACCGGCCCCGAGGGCGTGATCCTCGTGGACTCGGGATCGACGCAGAACGCAGACAAAGTGCTCGCGGCCATCCGCCGCATCACCGATCTGCCGATCCGCTACATCATCAACACGTCGATGGACGCCGATCACGTCGGCGGCAACGACAAGCTCGCGAGGGCGGGACTGAGCATCCTCCCGGGCGCTGTCGTGGCCGGCGCGGGATTGAATGACGACGTGGTCTCCAACTTTGGCAGGGCCAGCGTGCTGGCACACGAAAACGTGCTGACCAGGATGACGGCGGCAACAGGTCCGCAGGCCCTCCCGTTTGCACTGTTTCCGACAAAGACATTCGCCTTCAGGCAGTACGCGATGTATCTGAACGGCGAAGGCATTCAGGTGATTCACATGCCGGCGGCGCATACCGACGGCGACACGATCGTGTTCTTCCGCCGTGGCGACGTGATTGCGACCGGCGACATCATCGACACGACCCGCTGGCCCGTCATTGACATCAAGCGCGGTGGCACCGTTCAAGGCGTGCTCGATGCGTTGAACCGTCTGATGGATCTGGCCATCCTGAACGTGCCGCTGCAGTGGCAAGCGGACCGCACGTTCCTGGTGCCTGGGCACGGCTTCGTGTACGACAAGCTCGATCTGCTCGAGTACCGCGACGCGGTCACGGTGGTTCGCGATCGCGTGCAGTCTCTGATCGAGGAAAAGAAGACGCTTGCGCAGGTGAAGGCGGCGAATCCCACGCTTGGATATCGGAGCCAATACGGCACTGATAAAGGCGAATGGACGACGGACATGTTCGTCGAGACGATCTACAACGAGCTGACCGCGAAAAAGGGGACGAACAAATGAAGCGTGCGATGGTTGCGATCATCTGCGCGCTCGTAGGGCCAGCCCTTCTTCGCAACGTAGGGCCCGTCCCTTTGGACGGGCCTGTGCTCGAGGCACAGCGAGGCGGCGGTCCTCCGGCTGCACCGCGCGCGGCGGCGCCGATCGATCTCACCGGCTATTGGGTATCGATCGTCACACAAGATTGGCGCTGGCGCATGGTCACGCCACGCAAGGGCGACTATCAGGGCATTCAGATTACGCCTGAGGCCGCAAAGGTTGCCGAGACCTGGGATCCGGACAAGGACGAAGCCGCGGGCGAGCAATGCAAGTCCTACGGTGCGCCCGCGCTGATGATGGTTCCGGGACGGCTTCACATCACCTGGCAGGACGACACCACGCTGAAGGTCGAGACTGACGCGGGCCAGCAGACTCGGCTCCTGCGTTTTGGCAATGCCCAATCCCCAGCGGACGCGCCGCGCACCTTGCAAGGCGTCTCGCAGGCGCAATGGCTGATGCCGCGCGCGAATGTGCCGCTGCAATTGCGGCCGGCGGATCGCGCAGCCGACGCGCCGCCCGTTCGTCCGACTGGCGGATCGCTGCAGGTCGTCACGAAGAATCTTCGCGCGGGATATCTGCGAAAGAACGGCGTGCCCTACAGCGAGAACGCGGTGATGACCGAGTACTGGGATCTCTACAAGCGACCGAATGGTGAGG
>JBKPRH010000187.1:0-15981 GCA_046765795.1 Acidobacteriota bacterium
CGCCAGGTCTTGCGATCCCCGGCTTTGATCTCCATCCGTTCAAGGACAGGATGTTATGCGGTATTAGCGTCCCTTTCGGGACGTTATCCCCCACTCGAAGGTAGGTCACCCACGTGTTACTCACCCGTTTGCCACTCAGCGTTAGTATTGCTACTAACCGCGTTCGACTTGCATGTGTTAGGCACGCCGCCAGCGTTGATTCTGAGCCAGGATCAAACTCTCATGTTAAAAGGGCTGTCCTTCCGAAGAAGGGCAACTCAATAACGCGAGCGCCTGTTGACTTGGCTCTTGCGTTGTACTTCGTTCGTGTGTCTCTCCTCCGTCGCAGCCGAAGCCGCTCCGGCGAGAATGCTGACACTCGACGGGCGTCCACCGTCTTCCGACTTCGCGCTGACGCGCTTCATCGTGACTCCGGCGGACAAGTCCAGCGAAACGCTGCTGAGGCGTTTGCCAGACCATGTGTGCTTGCACGCACTATCTAGTTTTCAAAGAACCGGAATGCTCGGCATTGCGCTGAACTGCGTTCGTTCAGCCACGCCGAGTCCCCACCGAGCGGCCGTTTCCGTCCGTTTTAGGGGAACCTTCTAAGGTTACTACTGACTGCCCTGGCTGTCAACCCCACTCCGTCTGCTGACGGGCTGGGATGGTTGAGGCCGGAAGGGAGAGCCCTGAACCTTGATCGAAGACTTCCTACTGCCGTGTTCCCGTCCCGCGCTCACCCTGTCGGGCTCGTCACGCGAAAGGCAACCTGACAATCCTACGGACTTCGCCCTCGGCTGTCAAATCACCGTAACACCCGGACGAGAAAGTTGTCCTTCTTCCCTTTGCGAATCACGAAATATCGGCCATAAATCGCGTCTTCGGGACGAAGCCGGGCCTTGTCGTCTGAGATCCGCTCGCCGTTCACCGATAAGCCGCCGCCTCGAATCAGACGCGTCGCCTCGCTCTTCGAGCCCACTATCGAATTTGACGCGAGGAAATCAGTGATGGCCCAGCCGTCCGTTTGATGCGTCGTCTCAGATGAGGGAACACTGCCAAACACCTCGAGGAGCTGCGCTTCCGTCATGGCGCGAAGATCGCCCTTGAACAGCTTCTCCGCCGAGCTCTCCGCGTCACGCACCGCCTCGTCGCCGTGCACCACGCGTGTCACCTCGCGCGCCAACGCCCGCTGCGCATGACGACGCTCAGGCTCACGCACGCTCGCGGCTTCAAGCTCGCCGATCTGATCGCGATCGAAAAACGTGAAGTACTTCAAATAGCGCCCGGCGTCACGATCGTCCACGTTGAGCCAGAACTGATAAAACTCGTACGGCTTGGTGAGCGACGGATCGAGCCAGACGGCGCCGGCTTCTGTCTTTCCGAATTTCGTCCCAGCAGCGGTCGTCACCAGCGGCATCACGATGCCATGCGCCTTGCCGCCGCGCACACGTCGAATGAGATCCATCCCCGCGGTGATGTTGCCCCACTGATCACTGCCACCCATCTGCAGCGTGCAGCCGTACTTGTCGTGCAGCACGAGGAAGTCGTAGGCCTGTAACAGCGAGTAGCTGAACTCGGTGTACGAGATCCCATCCTCGCTCTCGATGCGACGCTTGACGGACTCCTTCGCCAGCATCGCGTTCACGGTGAAATGCTTGCCAACATCACGCATGAACTCGATAGCGCCGAGCTTGGTCAGCCAGTCGCCGTTGTTAACGAGGCGGGCCGGATTCTTCGAACTGTCGAAATCCAGAAAACGCGCGACCTGTTTGCGAATGCCCTCGACGTTTTCCTCGACACGCTCCGGCGTCAGCAGCTGACGCTCAGCAGTCTTGCCACTCGGATCGCCGATGAGACCAGTGCCACCGCCGACGAGCCCGATCGGAGAATGTCCGGCACGCTGCAGATGCGCCAACACCATGACGACCAGCAGCGATCCGACGTGAAGGCTGGGTGCAGTGGGATCGAATCCGATGTAGCCCGTGATGGTCTCGCGCGCCAATGCCTCACGCGCACCGTCAGTGGCCCCATGGATCAGGCCGCGCCACTCGAATTCGCCATACACATCCATCAGCCGCTACTATACCCGCAGCCGTGCTTATCACTCGCCGCGCCGCTCTCAAGGGCGCGCTCTACACAGCCATCGGTGGGCTGACCGGCGCAGTCTCGTACGGAGTCGCATACGAACGCCATCGCATCGGCGTCACTGAAGCGACGCTGCCGTTCCATGGCCTGCCGCCGGCGTTCGATGGCCTGCGCGTCGCGCTGCTCACTGACGTGCATCACAGCGCCCTCGTCTCGGCTGATGACGTCTCGAGTGCTGTGGAGCTGGCTCTGTCGACGCAGCCGGACCTGATTGTGCTCGGTGGCGATTACGTCACGTATGGCGATCGCGGCTTCGTCGAACCAGTCGCCGAGTTGCTGTCGAAACTGCACGCGCCCAACGGCGTGTTCGCGATTCTCGGCAACCATGACGACGACCGCGAGATGCCCACCGCGCTGACGCGAAGAGGCATTACCGTCCTCAGAGATCAGCGGACACGCATCGTCGTCCGCGGAGACGCGCTCGAGATTGCGGGGATTCGCTTCTGGACGCGCAAACCCGCAGACATCGCAAAAGTCTTGAAAGGCGCGGACGATCCGGTCTTGCTACTTGCCCACGATCCACGTCGGCTGGCAGAGGCTGCGGTGCTGAACATTCCCGCAGTGCTCTCAGGTCACACGCATGGTGGCCAGGTCGTCCTGCCTGGCGTTGGCGCCATTGCGCGCGCGCGGTTCCCGGTGGTCGAGGGACTCGGCCAACGCGAGAGGTCGTCGATCTTCGTCAGTCGTGGAATCGGAACAGTCTACGTGCCGGTGCGAATCAACTGTCCGCCAGAAGTCGCGCTTGTCACACTGCTGCGGCAGTCGTCGACCTGACCACGCGACGCCCTTCGATCCGCCACCCGCCATCGAGCACGAGCGCAATCGCCTCGGGATACGCGTGATGCTCCTCGACGAGGATCCGCGCCGCGAGGGTCTCTTCGGTATCGTCGTCACGAACCGGCACGGTGCGTTGAACGATGATCGGGCCGGCATCGAGATCGGCCGTCACGAAGTGCACCGTCACACCGCTGGTCTTGACACCATGATCGAGCGCCTGCTGCTGCGGGTGAAGACCGGGAAACGATGGCAGCAGCGAGGGGTGGATGTTGAGCACGGCGTTCGGAAACGCCTCGATCATCACAGCGCTGAACTTGCGCATGAAGCCGGCAAGACAGACCAGCCGCACATCACGTTTACGTAACTCGCTCACGAGTGCGCGATCGTAGTCTTCGCGCGAGGGCCACCCGCGATGACTCAGTGTCAGTGTCTCGATACCTGCGCGGCGCGCACGCTCGAGTCCGCCGGCACTCTCTTGATTGGAGATGACGACGGCGATTGATGCGTCCAGCCTGTGCTCGGCGATCGCGTCGATGATCGCCTGGAGATTACTGCCGCGGCCGGAAATGAGTACGCCCAGCCGGCGATTGGCGTTCATCAGACGTACGTCACCGACGGCGGCTCGCCGGCGACAACCTCTCCAATCACACGTGCGTCTTTGCCGCCGCGCGCGGCAAGTTCTTCGATGAGCGCTTCCGCCTGATCGCGCGCGGTCACGATGATGAGACCGATCCCCATGTTGAAGGTGCGCATCATGTCGTCGAACGGCACCCGGCCACTCTCCTGCAACCAGCGGAAGAGCGGCGGAATCTCCCACGATGACACGCGGACCTGCGCGGCGGTCCCGTGCGGCAGGATTCGCGGCAGGTTGTCGGTAATGCCGCCGCCGGTGATGTGCGCCATGCCCTTGATGCGGCCAGCCTCGAGCAACGGCTGCACGAGTGGCAGATAGGAGCGATGCGGCGTGAGAAACGCCTCGCCAACACTGGTTCCGAGAGCAGCGACGTGACTGTCTACGCGCAGGCCGAGCAGGTCGAACGCGATCTTTCGCGCCAGCGAGTAGCCGTTCGTGTGCATCCCGGACGAGGGCACGCCGACAAGCGCATCACCGATGGCGATCGCGCGCCCGTTGATCAGCCGCTCGCGATCGACGACGCCGACGATGAAGCCGGCGAGATCGTATTCGCCGTCGGCGTAGATACCCGGCATCTCCGCGGTCTCGCCACCGAGGAGCGCGCAGCTATTGTCCCGGCACGCCGCGGCCATGCCGCCGACGATGGATTCGGCAACGGCAGGAGACAGCTTCCCGGTCGCGAGATAGTCGAGGAAGAACAACGGCTCGGCACCCTGTACGAGGATGTCGTTGACGCAATGGTTGACGAGATCGACGCCGACCGTATCGTGCTTGTCCGCAAGAAATGCGACCTTCAACTTGGTGCCGACGCCGTCGGCACTCGAGACCAACACCGGGTGCCTGTGTCGCCCGCTCTCGAGCTGAAACAACCCACCGAACGAACCGATGTCGGACAGAACTCCCGAGGTGAACGTGGAGCGGGCGAGGCCACGAATGCGGCGGACGGTTTCGTTGCCTGCGTCGATATCTACTCCGGAAGACTTGTAGTCCATCAGCCGATGACGGGATCTCGTTCGAGGTCGACGATCGAAATCGGTTGGGGCTCCGACTTGACCGGCTCAGGATTCAGCTTCAGCGCGAGTTGCAGATAGGCAGCCTCGTCACGCGGGAACGCCACGGGATACACACCCGTGTAGCACGACGTGCAATACTTCGACTGCCCGCCTTTGACCGCACCCTTGAGGCCATCGAGGCTCAGATATGCGACGGTGTCCGCGCTCAGATACTTGCGAATCTCCTCGAGCGAATGCGTCGCGGCGATCAATTCGGAGCGTTGCGGCGTGTCCACGCCGTAGAAGCACGGCGAAATCGTCGGTGGACAACTAATCCGCATGTGCACTTCTCGTGCGCCGGCGTCGCGCACCATCCGCACGATCTTGCGGCTGGTCGTTCCACGGACGATTGAGTCGTCGACGAGCACCACCCGCTTGCCGTCGAGAATGCTGCGCACCGGATTCAACTTGACGCGAACGCCGAAATGGCGAATCGACTGCTGTGGCTCGATGAAGGTGCGGCCGACGTAGTGGTTGCGGATGAGCCCCATGCGCATGGGGATGCCCGATGCTTCGGAGTACCCGATTGCCGCACAGACGCCAGAGTCCGGAATCGGCACGACGACATCCGCTGGCACGCCCGATTCGTGCGCCAGGCGACGGCCGAATTCAGTGCGCGTCTCGTTGACGCTCTCGCCGAAGACGTAGCTGTCGGGGCGCGAGAAGTAAACGTGCTCGAAGATGCACTGCTGCGTCTGGGGTACCACGCCAAACGGCTTGATCGAGCGCAGACCGTGCACGCTCGCCACGACGATCTCGCCCGGTTCGACATCGCGGATATACGTCGCGCCGATGAGATCCATCGCACACGTCTCTGAGCAAATCACCCATGCATCGCCGCGGCGACCAATCGCGAGCGGTCGGAAGCCATGTGGATCACGTGCGGCGATCAGTCGATCGTTCGTCATCATCACGAACGAATACGCGCCTCGCACCTGGGACAGCGCATCGATGATCGCCCCCTCCGCAGTGGCCTCGCGCGATCGCGCGAACAGATGGACGACGACTTCCGTGTCGGTCGTGGCCTGGAAGATTGCGCCAGTCCGGACGAGTGCGTCGCGAAGCTCGCTGGCGTTGACGATGTTGCCGTTGTGGCCAACCGACAGCTGTCCGTGGACACTGTCGATCACGATTGGTTGAGCGTTCGCGAGGCGGCTCTCGCCCGCCGTCGAATAGCGCACGTGGCCCATCGCCAGATGGCCGGGTAGCTTGGCCAGGGCGTCGCTGTTGAAGACGTCGTTCACATAGCCCATCGCCTTTGACACACGGATGGACGTGCCGTCCGATGCGGCAATGCCGGCGCTCTCCTGTCCGCGGTGCTGCAGCGCATAGAGCCCGAGATAGGTGAGATTCGCCGCTTCTGGATGGCCGATGATCCCGAAGACGCCGCACTCATCGTGGAATTTGTCGAACATCGCTGTGGTATGTCCTCGTGTGCTACCGGCAACAAGTCAGGCGACTGCGCGGACCCGCTCGAAGTAGTTCTCGATTGCCGTTGACCAGATCAGCTCCGCCGTCGCGAGCGACTCATCCAGTATCCGCCCGCCATCGACAGAAACGCGAATGCGATCGCCACCAACGATTCCGATACGCGCTGCGGGGAGGTTCACCGCCGCAGCCATTGCCAACAATCGATCGACATGTTCCGGACTCACCGAGACAACCGCGCGCGACGCCGATTCGCCAAACAGCGTCGCCACAACGCGCCAGGCCTCCAGGGTCCCTACCGACTTCACATCAACTTCGACGCCGAGCGACGAATCGAAACAGGATTCCGCGATCGTGACAGCAAGACCACCTTCCGCGCAGTCGTGAGCCGACCGGATAATTCCGTTGGCAGCGCCTTCGACGAGCACCTGGTGCAAGGCCGCCTCACGCGCGAGATCCAGCGACGGCGCTTCTCCACGGATGAGACCGTGCATGGTCTTCAAATATTCGCTGCCGCCGAGCTCGTCGCGGCTTTCACCCAGCAGCATGACCACATCGCCGGCAGAATGAAAGGCTCGCCGAACAACTCGGTCTGCGTTTTCTATGAGGCCGACGACGCCAAGCACAGGTGTTGGCAGCACGCCTTTGCCATCTGTCTCGTTATAAAGACTGACGTTCCCACCCGTGATCGGGATCCCAAGCGCGCGACACGCGTCGCCCATGCCTTCGACGGCGCGAGCGAATTGCCACATGATCTCCGGCCGTTGCGGGTTGGCGAAGTTGAGGCAATTGGTCGCCCCGATGGGCTGACCGCCGGCACACGCGACGTTGCGCGACGCTTCAGCCACGGCGAGCTGCGCTCCGCGATACGGGTCGAGGTAAACGAACCGCCCGTTGCAGTCGGTGGACAGCGCGAGCGCTCGGGACGTCCCCTTCACGCGGACCACGCCCGCTCCCATGCCTGGCAGCACCAGCGTGTTCGTCCGCACCATGTGGTCGTACTGACGATAGACCCAGCGTTTGCTCGCAATAGTTGGCGATGAGAGCAGCCGGGTGAACACGTCACGCGGAGCACCAGGCGCGCCCAGCGTCGCGAGATCGAGCTCGCGCGCTTCGGTGAGATACGCGGGCTCTGCGGTCGGCCGGCGATACACGGGCGCCTCATCGGTGAGCGCACGGTTCGGAATCTCCGCGACCACCACACCGTGGTCCCTGACCCGCATCCGATTATCCGTGGTGACTTCACCAATGCGGACCGCGTGGAGGTCCCACTTGTCGAAGATGCGCTCGACTTCAGCCTCGCGGCCTTTCTTCACAACGAGCAGCATGCGCTCCTGAGACTCGGACAGCATGATCTCGTACGGCGTCATGCCGGTCTCGCGCTGGGGCACCATCGCAACATCGATCTCGACGCCAGCGCCGCCGCGCGCGCCCATTTCGCAGGTCGAGCACGTCAGGCCTGCGGCGCCCATGTCCTGTATGCCGACAAGCGCGTCCGTTTTCATCACCTCGAGGCAGGCCTCGAGCAGCAGCTTCTCCATGAACGGATCGCCAACCTGCACCGCCGGCCGCTTTTCGGCTGACTTGTCGTCAAATTCCGCTGACGCCATCGTTGCGCCGTGGATACCGTCGCGCCCGGTCTTGGCGCCGACGTAATAGACGGCATTGCCAACGCCCGACGCGGTACCCTTGATGATCTCGTCGGCTCGTGAGATTCCGAGACAGAACACGTTGACGAGCGGATTGCCCGTATAGCTTTCGTCGAAGGCGATCTCGCCACCCACGGTCGGAATCCCGATGCTGTTGCCGTAGCCGGCGATGCCCGCAACCACTCCGGCCATCGTCCGCCGCACTAACGGCTCGTCGAGCGATCCGAATCGCAGCGAGTTGAGGAGCGCAATCGGGCGCGCACCCATTGTGAAGATGTCGCGGATGATGCCGCCGACGCCGGTCGCCGCGCCCTGATAGGGCTCGATGAACGACGGATGATTGTGCGACTCGATCTTGAAGACGGCGGCGAGTCCATCGCCGATATCGACGGCGCCGGCATTTTCGCCAGGCCCCTGCAGCACGCGCGTGCCTGTGGTCGGCAGCGTCTTCAGATACACGCGAGAGCTTTTGTAGCTGCAGTGCTCCGACCACATCACCGAGAAGATGCCGAGCTCGGTGATCGTGGGTGTGCGGCCCATGATGTCGAGGATCCGCTGGTACTCTTCACGGGTAAGCCCGTGTCGTTCGAGAATTGCGTCGGTAATCGGCTCGGTCATTTCTCCAGCACACTCACGGCGGCTGATGCGGTGGCCGAGGCGAACGTGAGCGACTTGAGCACGGATTGAAACATCACGAGACCATCGGCGCTGCCGACGGCCAGCTCACACGCGCGCTCGGGGTGCGGCATCAAGCCGACGACGTTGCGCGCCTCGTTGGTGATGCCGGCTATGTTGTGAATCGATCCGTTCGGATTCGCGGCATCAGTCTCCTCGCCCGACGCGGTGACGTAGCGGAAGACCACCTGACGGTTGCGTTCGAGCCGCTCGATGACGTCCGGCTCCGCATAGTAGTTGCCTTCGCCGTGCGCGATGGGAATACGCAAGATCTGACGCGCCGTCGCTGCGGCCGTGAATGGTGTGTCGGTCTGCTCGACTCTGACGTGCACGTGCTCACAACGGAAGTGCAAGCTGCGGTTCCGCAGCATGGCTCCGGGGAGCAGACCAGCCTCGAGCAGAATCTGAAAGCCGTTGCAGATACCAAGCACAGGCCCGCCGGCAGCAGCAAAGGCCTTCACCGCCTGCATGATCGGTGAGAAGCGGGCGATGGCACCGGTGCGCAAGTAGTCGCCATGAGCGAAGCCACCGGGAAGAATGACCGCGTCGGCGTCTTTGAGGCTGCTGTCCTTGTGCCAGATCAACTCGGCGTCCTGACGCAGCACGTGCTTCGCAGCGTGATAGGCATCGTGGTCGCAGTTCGATCCGGGAAAGACGATGACCGCGAATTTCATGCGGTGACCTCGATTCGATAACTCTCGATGACCGGATTGGCGAGCAGCTTGTCCGCAGCCTCGGACGCCAGCCGGCGGGCCTCGTCGCTGCTGTGCGCCTCGATCTCCAGCTCGAAGTACTTGCCCTGCCTGACGTCCTTCACCGCGCCATAGCCCAGCGTGTGCAACGCTTCGGTGACGGTCGTACCTTGCGGATCGAACACAGACGGCTTGAGGGTGACGAAGACGCGGGCACGCATCAGACAGGTACCTCCTGGAACACTCGCTCGAAGACACGGTCCACGTGCCGAAGCTGCGCAGTCAGATCGAAGGCATGTTCGATCTCAGCCGGACTCAGCACCGTGCCGACGTCCGGATCAGCGAGCAGCAGGGACTTGAAATCGCGCTGTTCGTGAAATGCCCGCATCGCGTTGCGCTGCACCCACTCATATGACTGCTCACGCGACACACCTCGTTGCGCGAGCTCGAGCAGCACCGTGCCCGAAAACACCACGCCCCGCGAACGGTCCATGTTCTCGCGCATGCGATCGGGATACACCACCATGCCCGAGACGATCCGCGTGAAGCGACGCAACATGTGATCGAGGGCGATGAAACTGTCGGGCAGAATCACGCGTTCAACCGACGAATGCGAGATATCGCGCTCGTGCCAGAGCGCGTTGTTCTCGAATCCCGCGACGGCATTGGCGCGCAACAGCCGGGCAAGCCCAACGATCTGCTCGCATCCGATCGGGTTGCGTTTGTGCGGCATCGCCGAGGAGCCTTTCTGCCCCTTGGCGAACGGCTCTTCGACCTCGCCGATCTCGGTCTTCTGGAGACCGCGAATCTCGAGCGCGAATTTCTCCAGTGAAGACGCGGTGATCGCGAGCGTCGACAGCAGCTCCGCGTGGCGGTCGCGCTGAATCACCTGGGAGGCGACGGGCGCTGGCTCGAGTCCAAGGCTGCGACAGGTATCTGCCTCGACCTCCGGTGGCAGATGCGCGAACGTACCGACCGCGCCCGACAGCTTGCCGACCGAGATCACCTCTCGCGCGCGGCGCATCCGCGCGACGTCGCGCGTCAGCTCCGCATACCACAACGCGAGCTTGAGGCCGAAGGTCATCGGCTCGGCGTGCACACCGTGCGTGCGGCCGATCATCGGCGTGAGCCGATGTTCCTCGGCACGCGTGTGCACCGCCTGCATCAGGCCATCGAGGCCCTTCAGAATCAGGTCACAGGCCTCGCGCATTTGCAGGGCCTGCGCCGTGTCGATGACATCGGACGAGGTCATGCCGAAGTGCAGCCACCGCGCCGACGGACCGACGTGCTCGGCCACCGCCGTCGTGAAGGCAATCACGTCGTGCTGCGTGACTTCTTCGATCGCTTCGATGCGCGCGATATCGAAGGCGCCGCGTTCGCGAATGTCCCGCGCCGCTTCTGCCGGTATGATGCCGGCCCGCGCCATGGCTTCGGCTGCAGCAGCTTCGACCTGCAGCCAGGTTTCATACTTCCGCTGGTCGCTCCAGATGCGACCCATTTCAGGATGGGTGTACCGCCGGATCATCGATCCCGAAACCCTCCGCTAACCGAGTGCCAGCCTTTCTCGCGAAATCTGCAGGCCGTTGACCGCGCCAAGCACCGTGGCGGCCAGCGATCCATCAGCAAACAGATCGCGCGCGACGCGCTGGACGTCCTCAGCCGACACGCGTTCGACGCCTTCTAGTGTCTCATCCAAACCGAACTGTCGATCGAAGTAAATCTCCTGCCGGGCGAGATGCGACATCCGGCTGGACGTGCTCTCGAGATTCAGCATCAAGCTGCCCTTCAGGTGATCCTTGGCTCGCCGGAGCTCCGAGTCCGGCAGCGGCTCGTCTTTCAATCGCCGCAACTCGGCGATCACGACATCAATCAGCTCGCCGACCGCGTCGTTGGCGCACCCGGCGTACACCGTCATCGATCCGGCGTCGCGATATGCGCTCAGCCCGCTGAAGACCGCATACGCGAGACCGCGCTTTTCTCGAACGTTCTGGAAGAGACGCGAACTCATGGACCCGCCGAGCACGGTATTGAGCACGTAACTCGAGTAGCGGTCCTCGTGATCCTGCCGGTAGCTGCTCGTGCCAAGGCAGATGTGACTCTGCTCGAGTTCCTTGTTGCGAATCAATGTCGCTGGAACCACGCGCGGCGGAGCCTCGCTAATCGGAGCGCTTACTGTCGGAAGTCCGTCGAATGCCCGCATGACCAGATCGCGGACCTGGTCGCGATCGATGTTGCCGACGGCAGCGACGATGAGATTCGGCGCGCAATACGTGCTCGTGAAGTAGCGACGGAGCCCTTCCTGTGTGAGCGATTCGACCGTTTCTTTGGTGCCGAGGATGGGTCGGCCCAGAGGATGCCCCTGCCAGAAGCTCTCGGTGAACAACTCGTGCACGAGATCGTCCGGGGTGTCCTCGACCATCTTGATTTCTTCGAGGACTACTTTCTTCTCGCGGCCAATGTCGTCCACGCTGAACGCCGGGTGCATGACGATGTCGGCAAGCACTTCCACGGCGAGCGGCAGGTGCTCGTCGAGCACCTTGAAGTAATAGCTGGCGTACTCCTTCGCCGTGAACGCGTCCATCTGACCGCCGATCGAGTCGATGGTCTGAGCGATGTCCTCGGCGGTGCGAGTATCGGTCCCCTTGAAAAGCATGTGCTCGACGAAGTGGGCAATGCCGCTTTGCTCGAGCGATTCGTGCCTCGACCCGCGCGCGAGCCACACACCAATGCTCACCGAGCGCACGTGAGGCATACGCTCCGTCAGGAGACGAAGACCGTTAGGGAGGACGTCACGAACGATCGCTGGTTGAGACACGGGTGCGTTTTCGAGAACTACAGCCGCCGGACCGCTCCCCGTCACTAGATTCGGCCATCTCTCGTCAGCCGCAAACTATTGACAGATAGGGAATTAGAAGAACAAACGCATCATAGCATGAAACACTGTGTAAAAGAACTCAGGCGCAGAAAGTAAAAGAACTCAGGCACAGGAAAGAGTCGACCGTCGCGAGTTCCTTGCTACAATCGACTGCTCGCATCTCGAAGAAAATGCGAGAGATAGCATGAGCCCAGCGTCCCACGACATCGGTGAGCTCGAGCCGGCCGAGCTCGAGACACTCCTGGCTGACAGCGGCTGTGAGCCGTTTCACGCCCGGCAGATCTATCGCTGGATCTATCGGTATGGCGTCACCGATTTCGGCCGGATGACTGATCTGTCTCGCGCCCTTCGTGGCCGGTTGCAGGATCAGTTCGTCATCAACACCCCTCGCATCGTCAGCGACGAGACGTCGGCCGACGGCACACGGAAGCTCGCACTGGAGTTGGCAGACGGCCGACGCATCGAATCGGTGTTCATTCCGGACACCCCGTCGATGACCTTCTGTGTCTCGACCCAGGTTGGGTGCGCGATGGGGTGCGGCTTCTGTTTGACGGGGAAGATGGGGCTCGTTCGCAACCTCACCGCCGGAGAGATCGCCGGTCAGGTGCGCGTGCTCGCAGGGGCGACTGGGCTACTCGATCAGCCGTTCAACATCGTGCTCATGGGTATGGGTGAACCCCTGCACAACTACGAGCACACGATGAAAGCCCTTCGCATGCTCCACAGCGAGCATGGTCTCGCGATCTCGCCTCGACGCGTCACGCTGTCTACGGTTGGCCTCGTTCCTGGTCTCGAGCGTCTCGCCCGTGAACCACTGATGCCGAACCTCGCCATCTCGCTCCACGCCACGACCGAGGCGCAGCGCACCGCGCTCGTTCCACCGAACAAACGCTATCCCCTCGCGGCAATCCTCGACGCGTGCCGACGATTCCCGCTGAAGAAGCGCAGCCGAATCACCTTCGAGTACGTGATGTTGGACAGCGTCAATGACACACCTGACGATGCGCGACGCCTCGTCAAGCTGCTGGCCGGGATCAAATCCAAGGTCAATCTCATCCCGCTCAATCCGGCGCCGGGCATTCCGTACGATCGGCCGTCCGACGAGCGCGTGAATCGCTTCGCGCAGATTCTCGCGGACCGTCACATCACGGTCTCCGTACGCAAGAGTCGCGGGCGCGATATTCGCGCGGCCTGCGGTCAGCTCATCGTCGAAGGCGGGAGCAAGAAGACAGCGGCGCAACAGATGGCGCTGCTCCTGCACTAGTCCGGCTAAAGTCGGACACGACAATCTCTCAGTCGATTCGCGCGTCGATCCACTGATTACGCGGGACGATCTCCGCAAGACGGATCTTCAGAAAATTGTCCGTCACCGCTGATAAGCCATCGTCGACCGTCAACGCCCGTCGCACCTTTCCAATCTGAGACTGA
Source organism: Acidobacteriota bacterium (assembly GCA_046765795.1). Classification (GTDB taxonomy): domain Bacteria; phylum Acidobacteriota; class Vicinamibacteria; order Vicinamibacterales; family UBA2999; genus Gp6-AA40. The sequence continues at coordinate 13,335 of JBKPRH010000187.1, forward strand.
CGAAAGCGCGTGGACATCTGGTGACCGATCGCTCGTAAGCGCTGTCCCCGTTCACGGATGGTGGCGCCGTCGATCTTGTCGCTCATCGCGCTCGCATCAGTGCCTGGACGATCCGAGTACGGGAAGACGTGCAGATGCGTCAACGGAAGAGCGACCAGGAGCGACTCGGTCTGCTCGAATTCGTTGGCCGTTTCCCCTGGGAACCCGACGATGACATCCGACCCAATCGACGCATGCGGCATGACGGCGCGGATCCGTTCGACGAGTTGTTGGTACGCAGCAGCCGTGTACGGCCTTCGCATTCGACGCAACACGTCGTCCGAGCCGTGCTGAAGTGGCAGATGAAAATGCGGTGCGAGACGCGGTGATGCGGCAACGAGGTCGACGATGCTCTCCGTGCAGTCCATCGGCTCCAGTGAACTGATCCTGAACAGCACGTCCGCGTCCCACTCAGCGAGATGATGCACGAGTGCCGTGAGCGTGGAGCCATCGCCAAGGTCCCGGCCGTACGAGCCGAGATGCACGCCGGTGATGATGATTTCCTTATAGCCTGCCGCGACGACGTGCTCGAGCTGACGCGTGATCTCTGTCAGCGGCAGCGAGCGACTCGACCCTCGCGTCGTCGGAATGATGCAGTAGCTGCAGCGCTCGTTACAGCCCGTTTGCACGCGCAGGGTAAACGCGGTGCGGCCGGCGACTCCCGGTTCCACCGCACCGCACGGCCCGTCGCCATCGCCGTAACGGGTCGCCGTTGACTGTGGCGACGGACCGGTAAACGCGATCGTCGAGAGCAAGTCGTCCTTGAACTGATTGGAGACAACGTGAGTCACGTTCGGAAGCTCACGCAGTTCACGGGAACGTCGGGTCGCGTAGCACCCGGTCACCACGATTTGAACGTCGGGGTTGCTGCGGGCTATTCGCCGGATGGTCTGACGCGCGCCTTGATCCGCGGTCGCGGTAACGGAGCAGGTATTCACGACGACGAGATCAGCCTCATCGGGTGATGCGCACACCGCGCCCCGCGCTCGCAATGAGCCCTCGATGCTCAGCGAGTCGGCCTGGTTCACGCGGCAACCAAAGGTGACGACGGAGTACTTCACACCGGCAGCGCTTTCCTTCCGATGTCGCGTCGGTATTGCATGCCGTCGAAGTGAATGCGCGATGCCGCTGCGTACGCGGTGTCGATCGCGTCTCTATAGGTCGTGCTCCGACCGACGACCGTCAGGACGCGACCACCCGCAGTGACGAGACGGCCCTCGCGCTTCGCCGTTCCGGCATGAAACACAATTGCTCCGGGCACTTCACTGGCAGCATCGATGCCATCGATCACTTTGCCCGTTTCCGGCGCGTCGGGATACCCGCCGGCGGCGAGCACGACGCCCACGTGCGGCTCGCGACGAAATCGCGCGGGGCGAGAAGGAAGCGCACCGGTCGCGGCCTCGCCAAGCAGCCACCCGAGATCTTCATCGAGCATGGGCAGCACGACCTGCGCCTCAGGATCACCGAAGCGGACATTGAACTCGATTACCTTCGGTCCATCAGCGGTGAGCATGAGGCCGACATACAAGAAGCCGCGATACGGATGTCCTTCGTGATCCATGCCGGCCAGGACAGGGGAGACGATCGCGTCGCAGACGCGGCGGCTCATGTCCTCAGAGATCAACGGACTCGGCGCAAACGCACCCATGCCTCCGGTGTTCGGCCCGCGGTCCTCATCGAAGATGCGCTTATGGTCCTGCGCTGAACCGAGCAGCACAAAGTTGGTGCCGTCGGCGAGCACAAAGTACGACGCTTCTTGACCGACGAGAAATTCTTCGAGCACCACTCGGCGACCGGCATCACCAAAGCGCCGATCGATCATCATTGCGCCGATGACGGCTTCCGCCGTGGCCGCGTCTTCGGCGATGACGACGCCCTTTCCAGCCGCGAGACCATCCGCCTTGAGCACGAGTGGGAACGTGAATTCTCCGCGGCGGATCGTCGCCAACGCATCGTCAGCTGACTCGCACACGCGAAACGCGGCCGTCGGCACGCGATGGCGAGCCATGAAATCCTTCGCAAACGCCTTACTCCATTCGAGAGCGGCAGCGGCTTTGGTTGGACCAACGATGGCGCGCCCCACTTCGGTGAACGCATCGACGACACCACGACTCAAAGGCAGTTCGGGACCGACGACGGTCAAGTCCACGTCTTGACTCTCGGCGATCGCGAGCAACTCCTTTGGTGAACTGATGTCCGCAGGCAAGCACCGGGCGGCAGACGCAATTCCGGGGTTTCCTGGCGCACAAATCACCGCATCGACGCCTGGTTCACGGGAAAGTTTCCAGGCGAGGACGTGCTCGCGCGCGCCACTTCCGATGACAAGGATTTTCATGGATTCAGGCTAACCGGCGGCCTGGCAATGACTTGCACGTCCTGAACGCCCGACGGCCACCTACAAAGAGCGCAGCGACCTCGAGGATCGGACGGCGGGGCGAAGCTCTGTGCAGATCTTGCCGTACGACACACGACTATTTCGTTGACGTCCGGCCGTGTTACGCCTAGAATCCGCGCCTGCCTGTGATAGCCTAGCATATTCGCCACTTTTCAAAGGTCGTTACAGGGAGCCACCAACGGGGTGAGGGGGTGTTTTAGGGCGTGGCTGAAG
>JBKPRH010000188.1:0-14815 GCA_046765795.1 Acidobacteriota bacterium
CTCGCGCGGAGTGTTCAAGGTCAATCCCGGGTCGTTGCTGACCGCGTTGACACGGCTCGAGCGGGCCGGATGGCTCGACTCCGAGTGGCGCGACACCGCGAATTCGCGGCGCGCGAAGTACTACACGCTCACACGCGGTGGCAGGCGGCAGCTCGAGACCGAAACGGCAGACTGGACCCGGCGCGCGGCAGCTGTCGCGCGAATTCTGAAGACCGAAGGGTAGATATATGTCTCTGTGGCGTCAGACAGTGCGTGGACTTCGCGCCCTCCTGAATCGGCCGGCAGCCGATCGCGAGATCAGGGAGGAGGTCGAGCACTACTTCGATGAAGCCGCCGCGGAGCTGGAGAAGAATGGTCTCTCGCCGGAAGCGGCTCGACGTGCGGCGCGACTCGAGTTTGGCAATGTCACCGCAGTCCGAGAAGAGGTGCGTGCCTATGGCTGGGAGAACGCACTCGATACCGCCGTCGCCGATGTGCGGCACGGTCTTCGCCAACTGCTCCGACGTCCATCGTTCAGCATCGTCGCCGTACTGACACTGGGCCTTGGCATCGGCGCCAGCGCGACGATCTTCAGCGTGGCGAATCCGATTCTGTTCGCAGCACTGCCCTATCCCGATGCCGGCAGACTGATGATGGTGTGGGACGGTCAGGATGGCCGCCGCTCCGCCGTCACATTCGGCACATTCCGCGAGGCCGTGACACGGAGCCGGACATTCCAGTCGATGGCCGTCGTAGGGCCGTTTCGGCCGACGCTGACCGGCGTCTCCGAATCAGAGCGACTCGACGGGCAACGCGTCAGCGCCGACTATTTTCGTGTGCTGGGTGTGACTCCGGCCCTGGGGCGCGACCTCCAGGCTGCCGACGACCGGCCGGGCGCTCCGTTCGTTGCGCTGATCAGCGACAGCCTGTGGCGGCGGCGGTTCAGTGCCGATCGGTCGATCGTGGGACGTCAAGTCTTGTTCGAGGACGTGCCGGTCACCGTCATCGGTGTGATGCCCGCGACATTCGAAAACGTGCTGAGCCCTTCGGCGGAGGTCTGGTTTCCGATGATGTATGACGCCACGCTGCCGGCCAACGGCAGGGAATGGGGCCATCATCTGCACATGATTGGCCGGCTGCGCGCCGGCATCGGAGAGGAGCAGGCGGCGCAGGAACTCGACGCGATCGCGCGCACTCCTGATACGGCATTCAGCCGGCCACGGTGGGCTGCCCTTCCGAACGGCTTCGTGATGACACAGCTTCAAGATGATCTCGCACGCGAGGTCAGACCGGCGCTGCTCGCCATTCTGGGCGCCGTGGCGCTCCTGCTGACAATCGCCTGCGTCAATGTCACCAATCTCGTTCTGGCTCGCGGTGTCGAGCGGCGCACGGAGCTGATGGTGCGCGCGGCGTTGGGTGCGTCGCGACTGAGACTCATCCGCCAATTGATCACGGAAGTGGCGCTCCTCGCGATCATGGGCGGCCTTGCGGGGATCGCGCTGGCGGCGCTCGCGGTTGATGTGGTGATGGCGCTCAGCCCACACGAGTTGCCACGCGCCGCGGCAATCCGTGTGGATGGTTGGGTCCTCCTGTTCGCTTTGGCACTCGTGACGATCATCGGTCTCGCGGTTGGAATCGTCCCCGCGTTGTACGGCTCGCGAGCCGACCTGCGCGTAGATGGCCGCGCAACGACCGCCTCACATGGGCGCGAGGTCACACGGCGAACGCTCGTTGTTGTCCAACTCGCGTTCGCGCTCGTGCTGCTGGCCGGCGCCGGACTTTTGCTTCGCAGCCTTCAGCATCTGCTCGCCATGCCGCCCGGTTTCGAACCGACCAATGTGCTGACGCTCCAGGTGCAGACGGGAGGACGGCGGTTCAGGGATCCGAATGCGACTCACCAGTTCTTCGCGGAGGCTCTCGAGGCGGTACGACACGTCCCCGGAGTCTCGATGGCTGGCGCGACCAGTCAACTGCCGTTGACGGGAGACCAGGACGTGTGGGGTATGCAGTTCGAATCTGCGCCGCCGGCGGCAATCAATGAGAGCCGCGATGTCTATCGTTATGCCGTGACACCTGGGTACTTCGACGCCATGGGGATCCCATTGCGGCGAGGCCGCCTGTTGAACGGGCAGGACGATGGGAATGCGCCGCGTGTCGCGGTGATCAGTGAATCCGTCGCCAAGCGACGCCTCCCGGGGGTCGATGCGATCGGTCAACGCCTGCGCATTGGTGCATCTCCTGGATGGTTCACCATCGTGGGCATCGTCGGCGACGTCAGACAGGCATCGCTGGCGATCGACCCGCCGGACGCGGTGTACGTCACGAATGAACAGTGGACACAATTCGCTGATTCAGCGCGCTGGCTCGTGGTGCGCGGCCAGAGCGATCCAGTCGCCCTCCTGCCGGCGATCAGAGCTGCCATTGAATCGGTGGATCGACGCCAGCCGATCGTACGCGTGGCGACGATGGATGAACGAGTCAGTGCATCGGCGGCGGCGCGGCGTTTCGCGCTGGTGCTGTTTCAGGCGTTCGGGGTTGTGGCTCTTGTGCTGGCGAGCGTCGGCACCTACGGTCTGCTCTCGGGAAGTGTCACCAGGCGTCTGCGCGAGATCGCCGTGCGCGCGGTACTCGGTGCTAACCGGCGAAGCCTGATCGAGCTCGTCCTTCGCGAGGGACTGTCGCTGACGGTCGTTGGCACGGTGATCGGTCTCGGCTTGGCCCTGCTCGCGAGCCGCTTCCTCGAGACGATGTTGTTCGGCGTCTCTCGACTGGATGCGGTCACCTATATCAGTGTCGTGGCGTTGCTGGCGCTCACATCCGCGATGGCGTGCTGGATGCCGGCGTGGCGCGCATCACGACTCGACCCGAATGCCATCCTCAGAGCCGATTGAACGTACAGGTGTAGCGTCCGGCTTTAGCCGGACTAGTCAGTCGGCCAAGAGCGCGAACGTCCACATCGAACCGCCGGTCGGGATCTTGTCGCCGGCGTAGCGGTTCGCCAGTCCCCCACCCAGTCCTGATGCTATCGACACGTACTGACGGCCTTTGTACGTGTAGGTGATCGCCGTCGAGTTGATGCTCGATCCGGTCTTGAACTGCCAGACGATGCGGCCGGTCTCCTGATCGAGGGCGATGAACTCGCCAGTCAGCTTGCCGGTAAACACCAGGCCACCACCCGTGGCGAGCATCCCCGACGAACTCGGAAAGTCGGTCAGGGGGATCTCCCACTTCTTCTCTCCGGTGAGCGGATTGATCGCCGTGAGATGTCCGAACACCGTGCCGGGTGCGACCTCCGGCAGACGTGCCGTGACGCCAGTCGTGCTGGCGCCGAGCGTTGCCGGCGGCGGTGGACCAAGCTTCTGAATGCGCGGCAAGTTCCACGTGCTTGCGTAGATGAGACCCGTGTTCGGGTTGAACGCAATCGGCACCGCGTTCGTTCCGCGCGACGGCCAGATCTCCACTTCTTCGCCAGCCAGGAATCGCTTGTACACATCGGTGAGGACCGGGCGGCCGGTCTTGAGATCGATGCTCGATGCCCAATTCACTTTCACGTACGGGTGCGCGGCGATCAGCGCGCAGTTCGTACGATCGACGACGTACATGAAGCCGTTCTTGTTCGCCTGAATCATCACTTTGCGGCGCTGCCCGTTCACGTTCAGATCGGCCAGCACCTGTTCGTCGTTCCCGTCGACGTCGTAGACGTCGTTCGGCGTGTATTGGTAGTGGCAGACGATTTCGCCGGTCTTCGGACGAATCGCAATCACACTGGACGTATACAGGCTGTCCATCGCCTCCCGCGGACGCGGGTCGTACGGCTCGGCGTTGCCGACGCCCCAGTAGACCAGATCGAGTTCGGGATCGTAGGCCCCCGAGCGCCAGGTCGGACCGCCACCAACCTTCCAGGCATCGCTGCCCTTCGGCCACGTCTCAGAGCCCGGTTCCCCTGGAGCGGGAATCGTGTGGCGGCGCCACAACTTCTTGCCGGTATCGGGATCCCATCCGTCGAGGAATCCGCGCGTGGTTGATTCACCGCCGGCCATCCCGGAGATGAGCACACCGTTCGCGACGATCGGTGCGCTGGTCGCGTAGTAGCCTTCCTTCGCATCGGCGAACTTCTGATTCCAGATCTGCTTGCCGGTCTTCATGTCGAGCGCGAGCACGTGGTTGTCGATGGTGACGCGGAAGACCTTGCCGTTGTAGATCGTCGCCGCGCCTCGCGTGATCGCGGTGCGCTGAATTCCTGGCTCGAGCTCCACAGGCGTACGCCACAGCTGACGACCTGTCGCCACATCGATCGCGAACGTCGCCTTGCCGTTGATGACGTACATCACACCGTTGTAGACGGTTGGAGCAGCCAGCTCGCCCATGTCGTTCATCAGGCTCGCGTTCCAGATCGGCACGAGTCGCTTCACCGTCTTCGTGTTGATCTGATTGAGCGGGCTGTAGCTGCGGCGCGCGTAGCCCATGCTCTGCGTCGTCACGTTGTCGGTATTGCGGCCGTCGTTGACGAGTTCGTCGGTGCTCTGCGCCAGGGCAGGACCACATGCCAGGCACGCGAGGATTGCCAAGCGCAACAAGTGCTTCACATCAGCCTCCTGGACACGCCTGCCGCGCCGAAGCTGTAGGCGAAGGCGGGACGGGCCTGATACAAATAGCACGAGAGCAGCCTATGCGGGTCGCGGCTTTGTACGACATTCACAGCAATTTGCCCGCGCTCGACGCGGTCCTCGCGGACGTCCATCAGGCCGGTGTCGATCGCATCGTCGTCGGCGGCGATGTGCTGCCTGGTCCGATGCCTCGCGAGACGATGGCCCGGCTGCTCGCGCTGGAGATACCGACCACATTCATTTACGGCAACGGCGACCTGGCCATCCTTGCGCAGTTGAGGGCCGCTACTCCAAGCGAGGTGACCTATTGGGGCACGTCCTCCGGCGCGCCGCTTCCTGAGCCGTTCGGCGAGCTGTTTCGCTGGACCGCACAGCAGGTTCGTGAGTATCAAGACGTGCTCGCTAGCTGGCCGCTGACAACGACGCTCGACATCGACGGCCTCGGGAAAGTCTTGTTCTGCCACGCGACGCCGCGCAATGAGGTCGAGATCTTTACGCGCCTCACGCCTGAAGAACGGCTCGCGCCCGTATTCGCGGGTGTCGATGCATCCATCGTCGTGTGCGGTCACACGCACATGCAATTTGATCGGATGGTCGGACGGCTGCGAGTAGTCAACGCCGGGAGTGTCGGCATGCCCTTTGGCACCACGGGCGCCGACTGGTTGCTTCTCGGGTCCGGAATCGAACTCCGAAAAACTCAGTACGACCTGAACGCAACGGCCGAACAGTTTCGCCACACCGGCTATCCGATGGTCGAGGAGATGGCCGTGCGCTACATCCTCAACCCGCCGTCGGAGCAGGAACTCTTCGCCGCGTGGGCACCGGCGGCGCTGTAGCGATTACGCGCTGATCGGACGCCGCCAGGTCACGTACTTCCGCCCGAGCGAGCCGCCGATGGTGCCCCATAGCCATGCACCCGGAAGTCTGAGCAGCGGCGACAGCAGTAGCGTGAGCGGAGCAGGAGCGGGAATCTGTTGGATGCCCTTATAGAAGGGATACAGGATGCCGCGCGCATTGAGCATCGCAATCTTCTGACCAGGAACGATCTCCGCGGACGCGAGGAGCCCCGTCAGCATGAGCAACCCGATCAGCGCAAGCGGAATCGATGCGATCACCGACGCACGCATCGCGGCACGCGCCGGCGATTGCTTGCCCACCACAGCGGTCCAGAATCCAATCGCGAAGAGCACCAGCACGTAGAACTCGGACTGCAACGGTTTCTGCAGCCACTCGATCCGTTCTGAAAGCGCCGAGGGGACATAGGGCGGCGGTGCCAGCATCGTCGTGACAATCGCCCAGATGGTCACCAGCATCAGACCAATGCCGACCCATGTCGCCGGCATGACCACACGCAGGCGTTGCCAGATCGCACTCCGCGCGATATCGAAGACGATCGCTGCGCTGAACGGACGTGCGCGCAGCATGTCAGCGAGCTCGGCGCCGTACTCTGCACGCCACGCTTTTGGATACAGACGCAGCAGCCACGAGACCATCGTCGTCTTCATGCGAGTCGCAGCCTCCTCAGACCGATCGACGCGATGCGTCGCATGTTCTGGAGTTGTTCGTCGAGCGCGGCCGTTCCGCGTGCGGTCAATTTGTACGGGCGCTGCCGGCCATCGCCCTCGAGCGGCGCGATCAGTTCCTTCTCCACGAGACGCGTGATCGCGTTGTAGAGCGTTCCTGGTCCGACCGTCACCCCGGCGAACGTTTCGATGTCGCTCATGATGGCCCACCCGTGCTTCGGGCCATCAGCCAGACTGGAAAGAATCAACAGTTCAGGGTCTGCTGCCGGTCCGCTGCTCGGCTTTCGTGCCATAGTCGTAATTACGATATAACACAGGCCGAAGGTTCCGCGGTAGCGTCGTCAGGCGACCCATGCGATAGAGTCTGTCGTCATGGCCTGTCGATTCGCTGGCGTCATCGTCATTCTCGCCCTCTTCCCCGCAGCGGCTGGCGCCGCGACGTGCGAGAGTCTGGCGACATTCGCGCTGCTAAATACCAAGATCCTCTCAGCGGCAGCACAACCTGCCGGGGCGTTCCCTCCGCCTGGCGCAGCGCCCAGTGCCGCACCGAATCCGGCACTGGCGAATCTGCCGGCGTTCTGCCGTGTCACGGCGTCGCTGCAGCCAACGAGCGACTCGGACATTCGCATCGAGGTCTGGATGCCCGCGTCGAACTGGAACGGCAAGCTGCAGTCGGTGGGCAACGGCGCGTGGGCAGGCACGATTGGCTACGCGGCGCTCGGCGCCGCCCTGGCATCCGGCTACGCGACGACGGCCACGGATACCGGGCACGTCGGGAACACCGCGAAGTTCGTCCCGGGTCATCCTGAGAGAATGGTGGACTACGGCTATCGCGCCGTACACGAGATGACCGTTGCGGCGAAAGCCATCGTCGCCGCCTTCTATGGCAACGGTCCGCGTCTGTCGTACTGGAACGGCTGCTCGACTGGCGGACGTCAAGGATTGATGGAAGCGCTTCGTTACCCCGCCGACTACGACGGCATCATCGCTGGCGCTCCGGTCAACTTCCGCACGCATCAACTGACGTGGGAGCTATGGGTCTCCCAGGCGGTTCATCGCGATTCGGGGAGCTATATTCCGCCCACGAAGTACCCGGCGATTCATCAGGCCGCGCTCGACGCGTGCGATGCGCGTGACGGCGTCACGGACGGTCTCATCGACGATCCCACGACCTGCCGGTTCGATCCAAAAGCACTGGAGTGCAAGGGCACCGATACCAACTCCTGTCTGACTCCCGCGCAAGTCGTCGCCGCACAACGCATCTACGCGCCGGCCGTGAATCCGCGGACCAGGCAGGAGATCTTCCCGGCGCTGCAACCTGGCAGTGAGCTCGGATGGGGCGGGCTCGCCGGGCCACAGCCGGTCGGCGAAGCGGTGGAGTTCTTTCAGTACGTTGTCTACAACGACCCGATGTGGGATCCACGAACGATCGAATTCGACTCGGCCGCCGACGCAGCGGACAAGGCCGCAGCGGACGTGCTGAACGTGACCAACCCGAACCTGAAGCCGTTCTTCGATCGCGGCGGCAAGCTGCTGCTCTACCACGGATGGAACGATCAACTCGTCGCGCCGATGAACTCGGTCAACTATTACAAGAGCATCGTCTCTACCGTCGGCCCGTCGACGGCGAGTTCGGTGAAGCTGTTCATGATGCCCGGCATGAATCACTGCGCGGGCGGTGACGGTCCCAACACGTTCGATCGCATGAAAGTCATCGAGCAGTGGGTAGAACAACAGCAGACGCCGAGCCGCATCGACGCATCGCACTCAACAGCGGGCAAGGTCGATCGCACACGGCCGCTCTGTGCGTATCCGGAAGTGGCGCGCTACACGGGAACGGGTAGCACGGACGAAGCCGCGAACTTCGTTTGCAGATTGCCGTGAGGGTCCGGCTAAAGCCGGACACTACACCGAACGCTACTTGCGCCGGGTTTGCAGCTGGTGGTACCCAAGCTGACGACGAGCCTCAGCGAGGGTCTTCCCGTCTTTGATGGCCGCGCGGATCTGCTGCTCGATGGCGTCGATCTCCTCCGCCGCCGACAGGACCGCATCTTCGTGTGCGAGCGGGATGACGAGCACGCCGTCTGCGTCGCCACGCAACAAGTCGCCGGGATGCACGCGCGCGTCGCCGATGTTCACCGGGCTGTTGACCGCCTCGACCTGCACACGATCCTTGCCCGTACGCATCGAATAGCTGCGACTGTAAATCGGATATCCCAGCTCTCGAGACAGCGCCGTATCACGGCACGCACCATCGATGACCGTGCCTGCGACGCCGCGCTGGTGAGCGACGAACGTGAGGATGTCACCCCATACGGTCGCGTTCTCACGTCCACCGTTGTCGAGCACCACGACGCGTCCGGATTCGACCTCGTCGATGTAATCACCGACCGTGCCCGGCGGTTGCCCGGCGGGCCCATAGAGGATCGTGAACGCTCGGCCGGTCAGCCGGAAGCTCGGGTCGAGTGGTTTGATGTTCAGACACTGCCCCGCGATGCCGAGTCGATCGAGCGCGTCGCTGATCGACGTCGTGTCAAGCCTGGCCGCGCGTTCAAGATTCTTGTCGTTCACGCTTCTCCCTTCTCCGTGCTCGGTTCGTGTTCAGTTTCACGGTTCGGTTCGGAGTTCATGGTTCCGAGGTCACCGTTCCGCCTCGCGTTTAGCCGGGCAACATCGAGCATCCAACCGCGAACGTAGAACTTCGAAGGAACCCCGAACATGAACACGAACCAAGAAGCGAGAACCGTAAACGGCGAACGACCCTATCTTTTCAACATGGTTTCGTAGTTCTTGCCCATGACCTGCGTTGGCGCCAGCCCGCTCTTCAAGTCGGCCACCATCTGCCGCTCGCGATCGGCGATGACCTCGGCGGCGTCCAACACGCGATCGATATCGCCGGCCTTGACGAAGACCACGGCACTGCCATCGGCTACGACATAGTCACCGGGCGACACCTGCACCTCGCCTATGACAATCGGCACGTTCGTGCCGGTCTCGACGATTCGTCCACGCGCGGTGCGCGACGTGACGCTACGCGCAAACACGGTGAAGCCGTAGTCACGCGCCTCATCGGCGTCGCGTGCCGGGCCATCGATGACCACACCAGCCACGCCGCGCAACTGCGCCGCCAGTGAGAGGTTGCCCCCCCAGCATGCCGCGTCCACGCCGCTGCGCTGCTCGAGCACGATGACGTCGCCGGCCTGCGCCGCTTCGATCGCGGTTGTGCCCAGATGCCGCGACGCAGCCGGGCGGCCGTCGTCTTTTTCGAGCTTCACCGTGACGACGCGGCCCGAGATACGTCGATCGGTGGTCAGCCGGTGAATGCCGGTGGCCACACCGGTGAGCTGGAGCTTGTCGAGCGCGTCCGACACCGCGCATGCGTCGAGACGGCTGAGACGCGCGACCTTATCGTCCATGTGTCATGTGTCGTCCGGCTTTAGCCGGACCTCGTATGTCGTGTCCGCCTTTAGGCGGACCTCATTGCCAATACGCGAAGCACATCGCGTTGCCGGTGCCCGCCTCCGAGCGATAGCACGGCACGTAGTCGATCTGGTGATACTTCAAGCCGGCCGCGTTCATCGCCGAGATCACCGGATACCAGTTCTTGATCTCCGCCGTTCCGACTTTGAAGTAGCTCTCCGGCAGCTTGGTGAGCGCGTCTTCGTCGCCGCTCGCCATCGCCGCGATCACCTTGCGATCGAAGTCCTCGTCGATCACGAAGTGCGTCAGCCCGCCCGACGCCATCAGCGCCACGCGTTTGAATCCACCGAAGCTCGTAATCGCGCGATAGAGTCCGCGACCCAGCTCGAGACAGCGATGCACTTTCGGCGTGTTGTGTGGGAAGTGAACGTTCAGGATGATCGGCACGCTCGGCGGCGTCTTGTCCTGAAGAATCGTGTGATAGAAGAACCCGTAGGCGTGCGGAATTCCACCGCGCGGCGCACCACTCGGCGTCTGATCCGACTGCGCCAGGTCGAAGTCTTCGTCGGCGAGCGACCGCAGAATGTGATCGGCCAGCTCGGTGGCGCCGGGATACGTCGCACCTTCCTCAGGCGAGTTGGCCGGCTCGGCGATGTTCAGCCCCGGTGCGTCTTCATTCAAATGCTGGACGTTGCTGATCGATTTGCCGCGATAGACGGTAATCGCCGGCGTCAGGCCCGCGTTGAAGAACTCGCGCTGATCGTTACCGATGATGACGACGGCGTCAGGAGCGACCTCGTTGAACTTGTGTCCAAGAGATTCGAGCGCCGACCGGCACTGCATGAAACGCTCGCGACGCTTCTCCACCACGATCTCGTCGGCGAAGCCGGGCGCCCGCGCCTCCAGCAGCCCCGGGTAGTCGTAGGTCTTGCCACGGAACCAGTGGTTCTTGTTCTCTTTGTCCGCCTTGGCGCGGAGATCCCACTGCTCCGGCGGCGTGGACAGCAACGGTCCATGTGACGACCCGATCCCCAACACGACGTCTGCCATTCATGCTCCTCGTAATTCAAAAGTCAAAATGCCAAATGCAAAGACGGTGTTGGCGTTTGCATGTTGAATTTTGCATTTTGCATTACACGCATCACCGCTCCGGTCTCCATCGTGAAAAACGCTTCTCCAGCCGCTCGGCCAGCCACGTGAGAATGATTCCCGACAAGGCGATGATCGCTACGCCGAGAAACACCGTGTCGGTCTGAAAGGTCTGGCCACCGTAATTCACCATGTAGCCAATCCCCTCGCTGCCTCCGAACATCTCACCAACCACCACGCCGATCAACCCGAGCGCCACTGCCTGTCGTACACCGGTCAGGATGAACGGCACGGCACCTGGAATGACGACAGTCGTGAAGATCTGCCAGTCGGATGCACAATACGCGCGCGCCGCCTTCAACAGATCGTGATCGATCGCGCGTACGCCGCCAATCGTGTTGATGAGCACCGGAAACACTGCGTTGATGAACACGATGAAGACCTTCGACCGCATGCCGAGGCCGAACCAGATCAGCACCAGCGGCACGAGCGCGACGCGCGGCGTGGAGTACAGCGCAGTGACGAACGGGTTCAGGATCATCGCGATACGACGGTACCAGCCGATAATCACACCGAGCACGACGCCGACCGCGATCGCGAGACCAACCCCGATCACGAAATTGGTCCCGCTGTAGATCATGTCCTGCTTGAGACGTCCCTTCGTCCACTCCTCGACGAAGCGGTAGGCCACTTGCGATGGGCCTGTGAAGAACAACGGTGAGATCTTGCCCGCCGACCAGAACGCCTGCCACGCCGCCAACGCCAGAACGAGCGCGATGCCGCCGAGGAATGCGGCTTCGTGCCGCTCGTAGAAACTCCGGCGCGGCTTTTCGACGAGCTCTGTCTCGCTCGTGGCACTCATCAGCTGGCCGCCTTCGACATACCGATGCGATCCGGCGTCTCTTCGACCATCTGCCAGATCGTCTCTTCGACTTCGAGGAAGCGTGTGTCACGTTTGAGCCGCAACGTCCGCGGGCGCTCGAAGGGAATATCGATCACGCCCTTCACGCGTCCGGGCCGCGCGCTCATCACGGCGACGCGATCGGCGAGAAACACGGCCTCATTGATCTGATGGGTGATGAACAGGACGGTCTTGCGAGCCTCGCTCCAGATCTTGAGCAACTCAGCCTGCATGTATTCGCGCGTTTGAGCGTCCAGCGCCGCGAACGGTTCGTCCATCAGCAGGACGACCGGATCAGCGGCGAGCGCGCGCGCCAGGTTGACGCGCTGCTGCATGCCGCCTGATAACTCCGAGGGGTAATGGCGCTCGAATCCGCTCAAGCCGACCATCTTCGTGAACTGCTCGGTCCGCGCCTCCAGCGTCACCCGATCGAAACGCCCTTGCAGCTCCATGCCGTATCGCACGTTGCCAGCCACTGTCCGCCACGGCAATAGACTCGCCTGCTGAAAGACCACCGCGCGATCGACGCCAGGTCCATCGACTTGTGCGCCGTCGATGATCACGCGTCCCGCGTCGTAGCGCAGCAAACCGGCGACGATATTCAGCAGCGTCGTCTTGCCGCAGCCGCTCGGTCCGACGATGGCCATGAACTCGCCGTCGGCGACAGAGAGCGACACGGCGGAGAGCGCCAGCACCTGACGGCCGTCCCGCTCGACGTAGTAACGCTTCGTGAGACGGTCGATCTCCAGCTTGTGCATGTAGTCGGCGTAGCGTCCGGCGTTAGCCGGACCTACTTATAGGCCTGCCCGGCCTTGCGTGATTCCTCAGCCTTGATACTCGGGCCAAAGAGCGTCTGGAAATACCCTTCCTTCACCAGGCGGGAGACGGTGCCGTTGTCGATCACCTTGTGAAAGTCGTAGGCCTTCAGATCCGCCGACAGCCGAGGATCGACCTGCTGCGCAACGATCGCCTTCACGGCAGCGTCCATTACGTACGGCACGCGGTCGAAGATGTTGCCCTTGGCGTAGAGGTCGTAGATACGCGCGACGTCGGCGTCCGGCTGCTTGTCGAACGCGATGTAGGTCTTCACCGCGAACGCCTTGTCGTCGTAGAAGCGTTTGATCGCCTCGGCGTGCGCCTTGATGATCTGCTCCGGCAATTTCGGATTCGCCGTGATCGCGCTCTTCGCAAACATGTACGTCGTCGCGGCGTAGACCTCGTGCTCGGCGAGATTCGCGAGGTTCTTGTAGCCGGATTCTTCAAGACGGAAATAGTTCGGCGCGGTGAGCAACGTGGCGTCGGCGCGGTTGGTCTGCAGCGCTGCGGCACGGCCGGTGACGTCGGTGCCGACGGGCACCCACTGCACGTCGCGGACGCCGAGGCCGTAGGTGCCAAGCAGTGCGACCGTGTAGTTATACGGCGCGTCGCCGATCTGGCCGACGGCGATGCGCTTGCCCTTCAACTGTTTCGGATTCGAGAACTCTTTCTGCGCGATGAGCGCGAACAGGCCTCGATTCGACGAGCTCCCCATCAGCGCAAACGAGCCATCGCGTGTGCTGGCAACCATCCCCTGCTCGAGCGAGTGATTGACCATGACGGCCTGGCCGCTGGTCAGCATCGCCACACCGGCCGGGTGTACGCCGAACTGCAGGTCCACATCGAGACCCTGCTTCGCGTAGTAGCCGCCTTCTTTGGCGATGTAGAGCGGCCAGGAAGCGCCGCTCCGCGTCGGGTAATTGATGGTGACTTTCTGCAGGTTCTGCGCCTGCACCCGTTCGACTACGCTCAGGGCGCCCCGAGCATCGTCGAGGGCCGGCCACACCGCCAGCGCACCAAGCAGAGCAACGACTGTCACCAGCATATGGCGTCGGCTCATACTGAAGCCTCCACAGGCACTTTGAGGTTGAACAGCTTCTTGGCGTTGTCCTCGAAGATCTTCTTCTTGTCTTCGGCGGTCAGCCAGTCGATGGCCTCGATGGTGAATCGTGTCTCGTCGAGCCAGCGGCCGGTCCGAGGATCTTTCACCGTGCCGACACCCGGCCGCTCGGTCCCGAAGAGACAACGATCGACGCCGACGGTCTTGAACAGCAATTCGAGCGCGTCCTTCGAGTACAGCACGGTGTCGTAGTAGAGATATCGCATCGCTTCCGAGAAGCGCATTGCGCCCGGACGCCGCAACGAGCCCGCCTCGAACCGTGCGAACTGATACGGAATCGCGCCGCCGCCGTGCGAGACGAGAATCTTCAGCGTCGGGAAATCCTTGAACACATTCGACGACAACAGAGATACGACGGCAATGCTCTCTTCGTTGATGAAGTGCAGCGAATACGGCAGTCGTTCAGACCGGCAGCCGGTCGAATGAATGTGACCCGGGATGTCGAGCTCGACCATCTTCTCGTAGAGCGGATACCAGAAGCGGTCGCCGAGCGGTGGTGTCTCAATGCCGCCGCATTCACCCGGATCAGGATTGAGGAGGCAGCCGACGAAGCCCTGCTCCTTCACGCATTTCTCGAGATATGGGACGACCGCCTTCGAGCTCACGCCCGGCGTCAGCGGCAGACCGCACACACCGCGGAATGTATCCGGGTACAGCTGGACCTGCTTCGCGATGATGTTGTTCGTCTCCTCGACGAACCACTGCACCAGCTTGGGCGACTCGCTGGTCATCATCTGATACGGCCGCGGCGACACCAGCTGCATGTCGGTGCCGACCTCTTTCAGCTGGTCGAGATGTGAGCTGCCACCAAAGACTGGCGAGTTGAGCGCTTCGCGGACGTCATCGTCATTGGCGAGGTTGCCGCCGCGCCCGTGCGCGCCGCGGTGCGCGAGGATCTGCGCCTTGTAGACGTACAAGCTGTCGGGCGCCGTGACGTGCCCGTGAGAGTCGATAATCACCGTGTCCTCCTACCCAGGACTTTGGACTACACGTCTAGTTCACCTTGAGCAACTCCGCCGCGTTCTTCCAGAAGATTCGCTCACGCTCTTCGTCAGAGACCGGCAGCTTGTCCACGATCGCGATCGTCTCGCGGATGTACATCGGGCCCTTCTCCGGATCGAACGGCGCGTCGGAGGCAAACAGCACCTTCGGCACACCGTAGAAATTGAGCCCGCATACGGTCGCATCGAACGCGCCGAACAGCGCCGTGTCGGCGTAGAACATCTTGAAGTAATCAATCGGCCGCTTCTTGAGCCCTTTCAACACCTGCGACAGATCACGATCCGACGTGCGCGCGCCGAGCTGGTCCCAACCGGGTCCGACGCGACCGGCGAAGTACGGCACCATCGCGCCCATGTGA
>JBKPRH010000189.1:0-7089 GCA_046765795.1 Acidobacteriota bacterium
CAATGGACCTCGAGCCCGCGTGCGTGGGTTCGCACGCTGTTGATTCCACTAAGGAGAGATGTCCGAGTGGTTTAAGGAGCACGCTTGGAAAGCGTGTGTAGGGGAAACTCTACCGTGGGTTCGAATCCCACTCTCTCCGCCAATCCCGCTTCGCGGGATTGGCGTCGCGAGCGAGTTCGGTCGAGACTGCATCTCGCCTTCGGCTCAATGCGAGTCAGAGCAAATCCCACTCTTCCCGTTTGGCGCGATGCGCTAGCGCATCGCGACCGGCACCGAATCCCACTCCGTGCGCCAAACTTCGAATCGCGATCCTTCGCGACCTCCCTTCATCGCGATCTGCTCTCGCGGATCGGTTGCATCACAGCGCCTTCGCGAGAATCGTTGCTCCGTGTGGCGCCACATTGCGTTTGGGCTCCAACGCCCCGTACTATCCCGCGAAAATGTCCGGCGAGTCTGTTGGCCGGCGCCGTAGCGCTGACCGCAGCAACCACGAAGCTCGGATACACAGAGATTTCTGACGGGCGTGGCGGACAGGGAGGCGTGTACGGGGAGCATCAGCTGGTCAGCGTCACGAGCGACGGACAGACGAGGCCGATCGGCTCGCCTGTGTTGACCATGCGTCTCGAGCCAGGCTGCGGTCAGCGGCTCGTGCTGACCATGAGACGCTACGCGAACGCGCCAACGGTGATGCATCCGTGGCACGCCGGGCGACGAGCAAAAACGGTTTAGCGATCAGCTCCCATCAGGAGATCGATGAGCGTCGCCGACGGAGTCCACGAGCGCGGTGCATGACGCACCGAACTGGGGTCGAGGTCGAGCAGTCCTATCAGCACCTCGCCGACAATACGCGAACCGACAGCGCCTAGACGATTGCCCGCTTGGTGCACATCGGCTTCCCGAAGAATGTAGTACCAGAGCGGCGTCTCACTAGACCAGCCTGCGTTCGTGGTGCCGACTTCCTCGGTGCTCAACGGCCGCTCGCCCATCCGCCGCGCGACCGCTTCGCCCGAGGGCAGACCAACGCCCTGGCCACGCATCAGGTCACGCACCGCGAGAGAATGAAACTCTTCCACGTCGGACGCACCGGTGAGCGCCACCGGTAGTCCAATCAGCGCTCCGATCAATCGGCCGTCGATTTTCTTGGCGCGTTCCGCCGACGGAGCACCCGGTGCGTCAAAGAGTCTGGTCCACTCGATTCGGTGCTCAGCGGCGATCGGCCTGAAGCCCAGTAGATTTGGAAAAATCGGTACGGCATCACCAGTGTTCAGCTGATACCTATGCCTGATTTGAGAGTGACCGTACCGGTAGGCGGCGTCGGCGAATTCAAGCGGGATGAACGGATCGGCGGGCCGATAGTAACGGCGATCGCCTTGCGCGATCAGGTCGGTAAGCTCGGTACCGATCAACGATGGCAGGAATTCCCGGAGCACCACCGTCTGATAGTGCCAGAGCAGTTCGCGAGCGGCGACGTCGAAGACCTGCGCCTCAGGTTGGCCTGAGGCACGCGCACGATCGACGAACATATTGTGGGCGTGCACAAAGGCGAGGTGCATCTGGGACATCACGACGTGCGAGTCGTTGCGCGGGTCACCGATGATGGCCGTGCCTTCCGGGTTTCTCAGCAAGTCATGACCGCCGGGTGCGGTGAGCAGTTTTACCGGATCATCGCGCTGGAACAGGAACGGATGCCCGATCGGACCATCGCCGTAGAGTCCCTCGAGATTCAACCGCGGCGACCGCGCGTTCCTCAATCTCGAGACATCTGAGTGCGCCTGGGGCGCCGATCGATCGGCGGTGATGTCGTGGGCGATGAACTGGCCGAAAAAAGGCCAGCCGGCCGCCTCGGACCCGAGCGACGCCGGTTCGTCGGCTGCGTCTCCGCAGTCGCACAGGCCACCGGCGCGACCGAGCGCAAACAGCAACTCCTGTTCGGCGCTGAACGAGGGGAGATCCGGGAAGAGGCGCCCGTACATCGACGGACCGATCGGCGCATCGATCGGCCGTCGTGCGCGCGCTGGCGAGAGACACTGGATGTGGTTCACGTTCAAATCCTCGGACACATGCCGATGCCACACTCATTGTGACGCGTCTCTCGCCGATGAGCTGTCGGCCAACCCTCGGCTTATGTCAGATTGAGATGTGGCTGTGCGCGCATCGATCGCTGGCGTCGAGCCGGTGACTTGGGGGTCGCCGGCCGCGCGTTGGATTCTCGTTGCCACTGTGCTCGGGTCGGGCATTGCCTTTCTCGATATGACGGTGGTGAACGTCGCACTCCCCACCATAGGCGCCGAGCTCAACGCGAGCGTCGCCGACTTACAGTGGATTCTGAACGGCTACACACTCACGCTCGCGTCGCTGATTCTGATTGGGGGTTCCCTCGGCGACCGGTTCGGCCGCCGTCGCATCTTCGTTGTCGGGGTTATCTGGTTCGCCGTCGCGTCGCTGCTCTGTGCGCTCGCGCCGACGACCGAAGCCCTCGTAGCCGCCCGCGCGCTTCAGGGGATCGGCGGTGCACTGCTCACGCCGGGCAGCCTGGCGATTTTGCAGGCAACGTTCGCACCGGGTGATCGAGGGCGAGCGGTTGGCGCCTGGTCAGGGCTGACCGGTATCGCTGCAGCGATCGGGCCTTTGGTCGGCGGGTGGCTTGTCGGCAGAGGGTCGTGGCGCCTGATTTTTCTGATCAATGTGCCGCTTGCCGCGGCGGTCGTGGCCGTGGCGATTCGCTACATCCCCGAGACGCGCGACCCGACATCTGTCCGCGGTATCGACGCTGCCGGTGCGGCGCTGACCGCTGCGGGACTGGCCGGCGTGACCTGGGCCCTCATCGAGGCTGGCGAGCGCGGCGTGAACGGGGCGGCGCTGTCAATCGGTGCCGCGGGCCTAACATCG
The DNA here is from genome assembly GCA_046765795.1 of Acidobacteriota bacterium. Taxonomy (GTDB): domain Bacteria; phylum Acidobacteriota; class Vicinamibacteria; order Vicinamibacterales; family UBA2999; genus Gp6-AA40. The sequence continues at coordinate 2,890 of JBKPRH010000189.1, forward strand.
CTAGCCGGATTCGTGGCCGTGGAGCGGCGCAGCCGTCACCCGATGTTGCCGCTCGATATCTTCAAGTCGCAGCAGTTCACCGCCGCGAACCTCGTCACGTTCGTCGTATACGCCGGCTTCGGCATCACGTTCTTTCTACTCATCATCAGTCTCCAGCAGCTCCTCGGCTACTCGCCTCTAGACGCGGGACTCGCGACGTTGCCGATTACCGCGCTGATGCTCGCCCTGTCGGCTCGTGCCGGCTTACTGGCCGATCGCATCGGTCCGCGGCTGCCCATGACCGTCGGGCCATTGGGCATCGCCAGCGGCCTCGTGCTACTGAGTCGCGTGCACGAAGGTGCGACGTACCTCGGCACCGTGTTGCCAGGTGTGGTCGTGTTCGGATGTGGACTGGCGCTGACCGTTGCTCCTCTCACCGCAACCGTGCTCGCCTCTGCGCCCGCACAGCATGCTGGCATTGCATCAGGCATCAACAACGCGATCGCGCGCGCAGCGGGTCTCATCGCGATCGCAGTAATTCCTGGGCTCGCAGGTCTGACCGGCGACGCCTATAAAGATCCGGCCGTCCTCGCGAAGGGCGTTCGCATCGCCATGCTGATCAGCGCCGCGCTCACTGCTGCCGGCGGGGCGCTTGCGTGGTTGCTGATCCGCAATGAGATCCCTGGCCGCGCCGAGTCATGCCCGGCCGCCACACTCGATCGCCGCTACTACTGCGCCGTCGACGGCGCGCCACTGGCAACTGAGCGCGATGCTGTGCACGCGACGCGCCCCGCCGCCTGACGCGGCCTCGCAATCACGAGGGCCTACGTCGATCGCATGGCGACCATCGGTTGGACTGACGCGGCGCGGCGTGCGTGGGCGAGGCTGGCCAGGAGTGCCACGAGTACGACGATCGCGGCACCGACCACGTAGGCCAGTGGCTCCGCGCCGATCAGCTTTATGCCCAGGTTGTCGCCGTTGAGGCGAACGATGGCGGCCGCGATGAGGAGTCCGACGATCACGCCAGGCATCACGAGCTTCACGACGTCGACGAGAATCATACCCATCACGCCTCGACGCGATGCGCCCAGCGCGCCCCGCACGGCGATCTCACGGGTTCGCGTCGCGACCATCAACCCGACGACTCCGTAAATTCCGAGTGCAGCCAGCGTCAAGACCACGCTGCCAGCGCCGCCCGCGAGGGCAGACCGCAGCAAAAAGTCTTGCACGCTGTTTTGCCGGAGCCACTCTCCGGTGACGAGCCTGGAATAGGCGGCGCCGCCACCATCGGCAAGAGTGCGATCGACCTCCGGGCCGAGATCGCGAACCGCGTTCTCGATGGCCGCCGTCACCTTCATTTGCCTGCCCCGAGCGGAGTCGAGGGTTTTGCCAACCTCGCTGCGCGCGATCAGGAAGACCCCGGACGAGGGGTGTTGGGCCAGCGGTAACAGCAACTGGGCTCGTTGCGAACTCATCTGCGCAGTGGGAAAGTCTCGCGTGATGCCGACGATGGTGAGGGTCTGTTGCGGTGTCCCTTGAGCCCAGACGGTCAACCGCCTGCCAATGACTGCGGCTGGCGCGTCAGGCTCGAGTTGGTCCGCAAGTGTTTTCGAGATGACGGTCACCATCTCGGCGCCGGCGCTGTCGTCGTTGGAGAAGCCACGCCCGACCAGGAGCGGGATGCCCATTGTGTCGAGATAACCATCACCGACACGTGTCGTGTAAACGAAGACGACTCTCGGGGCACTGTTCTCGTCGACCTGCAGCGAGACTCTCGCCACGCGGGGCCGGAAGTCCAGCGGCAGGCCATCGGCGACCGTGACCGACGCGACACCGCTCGCCCCTTCGAGATTGTCGCGGACACTTCGGATACGCAACGCGACCCTCTCGTCTGCGACACCGTCGAACGTCAATGGTGCGGCGTACAACGAATCGGATGCGAATCCGAGATTGCCTGTTGCTGTGACACGGACAAGATCGAGCGTGATCGTGCTCAGGACGATCAACGGCACCGCGATGGCCACCTGCAGCGCAGCGGTGAAGCGATGAACGCGTCCCGCCTGGAATCCACCGACGCCCGCATCATCCTTCAGAGACGAGATGATCACCGGACGACTGAAACGGGTTGCCGGCAGGAATCCGAAGACCACACTGGTTGCCAGACACAGTCCGACACAGATCGCGACGATGAATGGATCGAATCGCAACGCCTCCTGGACTTCGAACGGAAGGGGGCGCCCGGTCCACCAGGCAAACAGCCGTGGAGCGTTGAAGAGGACGACCGAGGCGAGAACGGCCCCCAGACCCGCCAGCACGATCGCTTCTGACAACAGATAGCGCGCCAGGCGTCCCCGGCTTGCGCCGATGGCGTGACGGATGGAGAGTTCCCGCTCGCGCATCGTGCTGCGAACCAGCATCATGCCCGAGATATTGAGACACACCACGACCAGCACCGCTCCGGTCAGTGTGAAAAAGAGGGTCTCGACGATCCTGAATTCGTTGCGATAGCCGAGCGGGTCGTACGGCACGACGATGCCGGCCTTCAGCTGATTCGTCGCCGGGTACTCGGTGGCTAATCGCGATGTGACGGCGGCAACCGTCGCGCTCGCCTGAGCCATGCTGACGCCGGGCGACAGACGGCCGTGGATGTTCAGCCACTCGTTGCCGCGATTGAGACGAACGGGTGTGTCGGCCCGCAGCGGCGCATACCGTCCGAGCGGAAGGAAGAGCTGTCTCTCCTGATAGCCCATGTGACCGGAGAAATGCTCCGGCGCCACACCGACCACGACGTGAGGGGTGCCGTCCAGCGTGAGCGTCTTGCCGATGACGTCCGGATCGGCACCCATCTGGTTCTGCCAGTAGCCGTATCCCACAATCACGACGGGTTCAGCGGTCAGCGGGTTATCACCTGTCGCGTCGAATCCGGCGCCGCGAGCCAGCGGCAGGCCGATCGTCTTGAAATAGTTCGTCGAGACGAACATCGTCGCCACGGACTCCGTGCGTCCACCTGTTGGCGTCTCGCTCGCGATCTGGCTCTGTCCGTTGGTCCAGCCGATCAGCGCCACTCCGATATTGGATTCGCGCAGCGTCTCGAAATCCGGATAGGACCACCACTCGCCGGCTTCGTCCGAGCCATGCGGCGTCGTGACGAGTTGGACGAGGCCGTCCGTCTTCACATCGGCAGGCGGCATCCGCAGGACGCGCGCCCAATACGGAATCGCGATGACGGGCACCATACCGATGCCCAGCGACACGACACACACAAACGTGAACGCGCGTGCCTTCGCCAGTGACCGGCCCGCATGAAACAGATCACGCCGGATACCCGTGAACATATCTACGATTCAATCACGATCTCTTTGTATGGCAAAGTAGTTTGTTGACATTGCCGTGCCGGTGATGGAGGAAGGATATAAGCGGTCATGGCCGACTCGCTCGACTCGCAGGCCGCGGCGTTCGCTCAGCTGCTCAAACTCTCTGGCGATCCCGATGCGGCATTCAAGAGCGCGGTCGCACTCGCCGAGGGACTCTTCCCGCACCAAATCGAAGGCGTCGCATTCCTGCTCGGCAGGCGGCGCGCCATCCTCGCCGATGACATGGGCCTGGGCAAGACGCGCCAGGCGATCGTCTCGCTACGACACCTCACTCCGGGCGGCCGCCGCCTCGTCGTCTGTCCGGCATCGGTCAAACGAAACTGGGCACGTGAGATCGCCGTCGTCGCGCCGGACGCCTCAACGCTGGTGATCGATGGAACGTCACGGATACCGCTGACGGCCGAGTGGATCATCATCAACTACGACATCCTCGGACGGCACATCGACGATCTCCTGAACGTCCGGTGGGCGGCGATTGTATTCGACGAAGCCCACTACTTGAAGAATCACACGAGCGCGCGCAGCAAGCTGTCACGCCAACTGACGACGAGCGCTGCCGCGGCGACCCCCGCGCTCGCTGTGCAACTGTTGACCGGAACACCGTTGACCAGCCGGCCTCGCGATCTCTTCGTGTAGTTACAGCTCGCGGCGCATCCGCTCGGCCGCAGTTTTCTCTCATTCGCGAAACGTTATTGCGCCGCCGAGAAGGGGGAGTACGGCTGGAAGACGGGCGGTGCCTCGAACATCGAAGAGCTGACCGTGCAGCTGCACGGCGTCATGCTGCGGCGTACGAAAGACGAAGTGCTCGCGCTGCCGCCAAAATTGCGGGCCTGGCTTCCGGTCGAAG
>JBKPRH010000190.1:0-4922 GCA_046765795.1 Acidobacteriota bacterium
TATCTGCTGTATCTGGGCCTGATGCGAGTGATGAAGAGCCCTCAGGACAAGGCGGTCGGCTACACCATCGTCACGGTCATCATCGCGATTGTGATCTGGGCCGTGGTCAGCTACATCACCAGCGCGTCGGCCGGCTTCGGACCGACGTTTCTGTGGTCGCGCGGCGGCTAATCGGCGAGGTCTGATTGCTGCGGTTCGGGCAACCAGTGGCTGGCAATATAGCCAATCAGATACGCGACGGTGCCGACGATCGTGCACGCGTAAGCGAGCTTGATTGGTACCGTCGCGCCGGGCATCTCGCTGACCAGTGACGTCGTCAGCAACGCGCCGAACGTGCCGATCATGCGTCCGCCCACGTTGGCAGCAAAGCTCTCGCCGGTGCCGCGAAGATACACGGGGTAGACGCGAGGTAGATAGTTCCCCCAGAAGCTCATTTGCCCAACGGTGAAGAATCCCACGAGCAGAATGCCCCAGCGCGCCCAGTCCAGACCTTGCGTTGGCGTTAGGAAGAACACGGCCGGCAGCAGAAACATGCCGGGGAGCTGAAACAGCCAGAGCAGGCGGCGGCGTCCGATGATCACGGCCGCGAGTGCCGCGAGCGCGACGCGTCCGCCTAGCCCGCCCATCTCCTGATAAACCTGCGTCACACTGATCTTCTGCTCCTGCTCAGTGCGGGGAAGCGATCGCACTTCCTCGAGGCCGGGGACAATCCGCGGCATCTGCTGGATAGCGCCGAACGCGACGCCGTAGACCGCCGCCATCATGATGGTGGTGACGATCGTGGTTCGCCTGAATCGCGGTGTGAACAGCTCGCCGAAGCTCGGTCGCTTGAGCGTGCCCGCGCGCTTCTTCTCCTCCCACAGCGGCGATTCGGGAAGGAACGGGCGAATCACCATCAGCGGGATTGCGGGGAAGAGGCCCGACATCAGCGTGTAGCGCCACGCCTCGTGACCGCCGAGGACGGGCGGCAACGACTGTGCGTGTGTGACGATCCAATAGTAGGCGGCGGAGGCCATGATGCCCCCGAGCGATCCGAACGCTTGCGTGAAGCCGATCACGCGTTCGCGCTGCGCGCTGTTGGGGAACAGCTCCGCGAGCCACGCGACGGCGGCGACGAACTCGACGCAGACGCCGACGAAGGTGCAGCATCGCCAGAACAGTAGCCAGCCAACAGAGGTCGAGAAGCCGGCGGCCAGGGCAGAGAGGCCATACAGCAGGATGCTCCACACGAGCACACGGCGCCGGCCGAACAAGTCGGTGAGGTATCCACCGAGCAGACCGAAGATGCCACCGGCGACTGCGGGCACGTACTGCATGTAGCCCACCCAGTCGTTGACCATGAGGCTGTTGGGCGCCACGCCGAGCAACTCGGACAGCGCCGGCCTGACGATCAGCGGGAGCATCAGCAGCTCGTAGCTATCGAAGGCGAACCCGAGGGCCGCGATCGCACAGATCAGCCACTGCAGTGGCGTGAGCCGCACTTTGGTCATGCCCGAATCGATTGAGGTCATCACTGTCTCATTACGGTTAGTGCCACCAACCGCTTTCACTCACCACCAACCACGAACCACGAACCACGAACCACGAACCACGAACCTTACCTTCGACAGTCGTTCGCCACTATACTTCGAAGCTTATGCAGGGAGCTCAGTCTGGTGTGGCGGCCGCGACGGCGGAGCGCGTGCATGAGGCGCGCACGGCGCTCGATCGGTGGGTGCGCGAGGTGGTGGCATGGCACTTTGATCCAGCCACGGGATGTCCGTTCTGGCTCGAGCGTGCGAAGACGCTCGGCTTCGATCCCCGCGAACGGATTCAGAACTTCGACGATCTCAAGCTGTTCGGCGGATTCGAAGATGAGTGGTTGCGCGGCGGTCCGGTGCAACGGTGGATTCCCAAGGGATGCGCAGGGAAACCGGTCTACGTGTTCGAGACTGGCGGCACGACCGGCATCCCCAAGACGCGCATCAACTGTGAGGACTTTCTGATCGACTACGAAGTCTTCAGCACGACCTTTCCGGACGAGCACTTTCCCAAGGGCGCGAACTGGCTGATGCTCGGCCCATCCGGTCCACGTCGTCTGCGCCTCGCGGTCGAGCACCTCTGTCAACATCGCGGCGGCATCTGCTTCTGTGTGGACCTCGATCCCCGCTGGGTGATCAAGTTGATCAAGAAGGGGTGGATGGATCATCTGAATGCCTACAAGGAACACGTCATCGATCAGGCCGTGACGATCCTTCACGCGGGCCACGACATCCAGTGCATGTTCACCACGCCGAAGCTGCTCGAGGCACTTGCGCTACGGCTCGAGTCGATGGGCACATCGATCGGCAAGGTCGGCATCAAGGGCATCTTCTCCGGTGGCACCGAGTTCACGCCGCAGTGGAACCGCTTCGCGCACGAAGAGCTGCTCGACGGCGCATACATGACGCCGACCTACGGCAACACGCTGATGGGACTTGCCCCGAGCGCACCCTCGGGACCGCACAACAACTACAAGATCAGTTACTACGCGCCGCAGCCGCGCGCCGTCGTGGAAGTCGTGGACTTCGACGATCAGAACAAGCTCGTCGAATACGGGCAGACCGGGCGGGTGAAGCTGACGACCCTGACCAAGGAATTCTTCATGCCGGGGTTCCTGGAGCGCGACGAAGGTGAAAGGGAAGCGCCGGACGAGAAGTATCCATGGGATGGGGTGAGTGGCGTCAGGCCGTACAGAGGCTTTGCTTCAACGACGACCGTTGGGGTTTACTGAGCAAGGAATTGCTGATCTTTGATTGGTGATTATTGATTCGTTGTTGATTGGCGATTGTTGATGGCTGATTGGAGGCCTGCGTTCGCGTGCGAAGCCCAATCAAAGATCAGAAAACCGCAATCAAGAACGATTCAACAATCAAAGATCGCACAATCACAAATCGACGGGCCATGTTGCATCTACCAGTAGTCAGGTGGGGTGAGGCGTACGACAGCATGGAAGTGGACGAAGTCGTCCACTTCTCGACTGGTGAGCCGATTGCGAGAGTGAGTCGCGCCAACGGTGGTCTCATTCAGCGCGACGCGCGTAAGGCTCAGCGGGCGCGCGACGTCCTGCGCGAGATCCCGATCGAGGAGCTCATTACCAGGGTCGGCAAGGCGGGCGAGCTGTATATGAACGCCACGCTGCCGATGGGGACCGGCACCCAGACCGCCGACGAGTTCGTACACGCGCAGTCGGCGTCTACCGGGTTGCCCGAGCGCATGTGCCGCGCGAACATGAAGAAGAACGCGTTCGTGCTGAGCGAGATGCGCAACATCCTCGAGTCGCTGACGCGTGGTCTGTCACTCGATGTGCTCTCGACCGGCAAAGGCGAAGAGCGCGGCGTTCCGATCAGCTATCAGGCGCAGAGTCCGGTGCTCGGTCTCGTGCTGCCGTCGAATTCGCCGGGCGTTCACGCGCTGTGGATGCCGATCATCCCGATGCAGATCGGCCTCGTGCTGAAGCCGGGTCCGCAGGAGCCTTGGACGCCGTATCGCATGGCGTCGGCGTTTGCCGAAGCCGGCATTCCGAAAGCTGCGATCTCGATCTATCCGGGTGGCGCCGATGTGGGCGCTGCTGTCCTCGATGCGTGTGCGCGCAGCGTCGTGTTTGGCGGACAGCCGACCGTCGATCGGTATCGCGGGAATCCGCGTGTGCAGGCGCACGGTCCGGGATTCTCGAAGATCATCCTCGGCGACGATCAGGTGGATCGCTGGGAACAGTATCTCGACATGATGGTCGAGAGCGTGTTCATCAACAGCGGGCGCAGTTGCATCAACACTTCCGGCATCTGGGCAAGTCGCCACACGCGCGAGATCGCTGACGCTATCGCGCAGCGGCTCGCCGCCGTCCGACCGTTGTCGCCCGAGCACCCGGACGCGGCGCTCGCGGCGTTCACCGTTCCAGGGGTCGCCGAAGCCATCTCGAACTCGATCGATGTCGATCTCAAGGCCTCTGGTGTGACCGACGTCACAGCCAAGTACCGAGACGTCGATCGGCTGGTGAGAAACGGCAAGTCGGACTACCTGCTACCGACGGTCGTCCATGTCAGCGCACCCGACGCGGCGATCGCATCGAAGGAGTTCATGTTCCCGTTCGTGACCGTCGTGGAGTGTCCCGAGTCGAAGATGCTCGAGTCGATCGGGCCGACGCTTGTCTGTAGCGCCGTGACCTGTAACGAGGCGTTCCGCAGTCGCTTGCTCGACGCGGTACACATCGATCGTCTGAACCTTGGTCCTGTGCCGACGACGCAGCTGAATTGGCGTCAGCCGCATGAAGGCAACATCGTGGAGTTCCTGTTCAGGGCTCGAGCCTTCCAGTCAGCACCGCTCGGGAGTTAAGCAAGGCATTCTCTTGAAGATTCTGTCGATCACCGCAGGTGCCGCCGGGATGTATTGCGGCAGCTGTCTGCGCGACAACGCGCTGGCGATCGAGCTGATGGCGCGCGGGCACGACGTGACACTCGTGCCTGTCTACACTCCAACACTCACGGACGATCCCAACGTCAGCCGCCGCGATGTGCTCTTCGGCGGCATCAGCGTTTACCTGCAGCAGCATTCGTCGCTGTTTCGTCAGCTCCCGCGCTTTCTCGATCGCCTGTGGGATTCGCCGCGGGTGATAGGCCTGTTCGCCGGCCGCGGCATTTCGCCGGACGCCAAGTTTCTTGGCGAGATGACCATCTCGACGTTGCAGGGCGAGAGCGGTGTGCTGCGCAAGGAGTTCGACAAGTTGGTGGAGTGGACGAAGGATGAGCCCGTCCCCGATGTCGTCAATCTGCCGAACTCGCTGCTGATCTCGATGGCGGTACCGCTCAAGCGAGCGCTACGCCGTCCGGTGTGCATCACGCTGCAGGGAGAAGAGCTGTTCATCGACTCGCTCGTCGCGCCCTATCGTGAGCAGGCGCTCACCC
>JBKPRH010000191.1:0-9550 GCA_046765795.1 Acidobacteriota bacterium
GGTGAGCATCGCCGCCGCGGCGAGCCCGATGGCGAGGCCGACGGCGGTCGCGAGAATCGTCTGCCGCAGCGCGAGCCTCACGACATCGCGGCGCTGTGCCCCGAGCGCCATGCGAATGCCGATCTCCGTTCGACGTCTGACGACGGTGGACGAGGCGATGCCAAAGAGGCCAACGGCGGCCAGCACGAGCGCAAGTCCGCCGAAGAAGGCGGAGAGCCACGCAATTAGCCGCTCTTGATGGCTGGCGGCGTCGATCTGATCTTCAAGCGGACGAAACGTGAACGAGAGATTGCGATCGACGGTCATCAGCCGCTCGGCGACGCCACGTGCGAGCGCTACCGGCGAGCCGGACCGCGGGCGAACGCTCACACTGATCTGCGCCGGCTCGGGAAAGAATGTCGGCCACTGCGCGATCGGAAGATACAGGGTGGGGTAGGCCTCGCGACGAAGCGACTGATCCAGGGCGTTACCGACGATGCCGACGACGGTCCTCGATTCCTTTGGGCGTTCCGGTGGACCAATCGCTTCTTGTATCGTGCCGCCGACCGCCTCATGACCAGGAAAGAACTTGCGGGCGAAGGCTTCATTGGCGACCGCGATGAGCGGACCCTGGCGCGTGTCGGAGGCGCTGATGACTCGGCCGGCTCGAACGGGCAACCCGTAGGTGTGAAACCAGCCAGGTGTGACGAAGTTCACGATGGCGCGGCGTTCCATCGGTGGTAATTCGGGCATGCCTGGCGCGGTGTAATCGGACACGAGCGTGAGGCCGTGATTCGCTGGTGTGTTGAGCGATGCGCCCGCCTCTGCGACAGCGGGCAGTTCGGCGACGACTGAGGCGAGCCGCTCGTACAGCGCGGTGCGAGCGCCTGGAGCAGGGGCAGTTCGGCTGCCATCGACCTCGACCACTAACACGCGGTTGCTATCGAAGCCGAGGGGCACGGCGAGCAACCGGTCAAACGTTCTGATGAACAACCCTGCCGTGATCACGAGGAGCAGGGAGAGCGCGACTTGTGCGGCGACGAGACCGCCACGCGACCAGAAGCGCGGCATGCCGCTATCGCCGGACGACACGGGATCTTTGAGCGCGACGACCGGCGTCAGCGACGATGCTCGAAACGCGGGAGCGAGCCCGAACAGGAGTGCGGTTGCGAGTGTGACCAGCACCGTGAAGGAGACAACCCGCCAATCGAGTGTGACGTCGAGCGTCACGCGGTCGAACCACGTGGACATCTGCGTGACCAGAGCACCGCTTGCCCACGTGGCTACCAGCAGCCCGACGACTGCGCCCATCGCGGCGAGGATGAGGCTCTCAACGAGCAGTTGCTGTATGAGCCGCCGGCGCGGAGCACCCAGCGCGAGGCGAAGACTCAACTCACGACTTCGGGCGGCACCGCGCGCGACCATGAGGCTGGCGATGTTGGCGCACGCGATCAGCAGGACGAGAGCGGCGATGACGAGGATGGTGACAACGGCTCGCGAATACTGACGGCGCAAGTCCGAAGTCCCGGCTGATGCAGGCACCATGACGAAGGGGTCCTTCAGCTGCTCGACTTGGTTCTCGCCCCAGATCTCGTTGGGCTGCATCGCAGCAGCAATGATCTGACGATGCATGCCTCGCAGCGCGGTGGTCGCCGACTCGAGCGACTGACCGGGGGCCAGACGCAGCATCACCGCCAGATACGAAGGGTCAAAACCCCCTGCGCCCCATCCTTCGTTGTGCAGCACCAACGGTGCGGAGCCGATCGGCAGTGCAATCTCGAAGGCGCGGCCGACTTCCGGCCCGAGAAATTGCGGAGGTGCGACGCCCACGATCGTCACCGGCACTCGTTCGACGACGATCGTTCGGCCGACGGCACCAGCATCGCCGCCGAACCGACGCTGCCAGAGGCCATGGCTGATGATGGCCACGCGGCTCTTCGGGTCGGCCAGCCTGTCTTCGTCGGGGGTGAAGGTACGTCCGACGAGCGGCACCACGCCGAGTTCGTTGAAGAAATTGGCGCTGACGAACAGCCCGTCGACGCGATCGGCTTCGCCGCCTTGTGCCAAATCGAGGCGGGAGTGAAAGACGGACCAGGACACGGACCGGCCGAGGTGCTTCGCGTGCTCGCGGATTTGCTCAGAAACCTTGTAGTTGAATCCCGCGGTGAAGCCATCCTCGACCGTGTGTACAGTCGAGACCATCGCGAGCTGCTCGGGTGCAGCCACCGGTAGGGCGCGAAGCATCAGGCCGTTGACGATGCTGAAGATCGCCGTGTTGGCGCCGATAGCCAAGGCCAGTGTGAGGACAGCGACCAGGGTAAAGCCTGGTGACTTGCGTAAGGTGCGCACGCCATAGCGAGCGTCCTGCCACAGATCTTCGAGACGCGATTCCCATCCCGTCTCACGAACGTGTTGCTTGACGGCAGTGACGCTCCCTCGCTCAATCCGCGCGGCTCGCGTCGCCGCCTCGCGACTCATGCCGGCTGCGACATGGCGATCGATCGCCGCTTCGAAATATTCCCTGAGCTCCTCGTCGAGATCCTGTTCGACCTGGTCGCGGCGGAACAGCGCGCGCAGGCCGGCGAGGACATCGCGCGCAACGCGGAAGATCACGCTTCACCCAGCGTCGCGCGCATGATCTTGGTGATCGCGGCGGTCTGGGCCTCCCATTCGCGTGTGGCCTCCGCGAGTCGACGGCGCCCGGCGGCGGTGAGCGCGTAATACTTTGCTCGCCGGTTGTTCTCGGTGGCGCGCCACTCAGCCTTGATCAGGCCGTCACGCTCGAGCCGACGGAAGGCGGGGAAGAGCGAGCCGGCGTTGACCTGAAAGGCGCCGTGGCTGATCTGCTCGAGGCGCATGCCGATGCCGTAGCCGTGCATGGGCTCGAGCGCGAGGGTTTTGAGGATGAGCATGTCCAGCGTGCCTTGCACGAGCGCGCTGGTCTTGTCAGCAGGGGCCATGTCGACCTCTCATCTAGTCAATCTAGATAAGAGCAGCATCTTCTCTAGATTGTCAAGAGGAGGAAAGCTGGCCGATGAGATTGCCGATTGGCGATGGACGATTGGCGGATTGACTTCACGAATTCGCCGATCGTAATTCGTCGATCGTCAATTCAGGCGCGGCCTACGGCCGCGCGTACTGGTCGATGATGCGCCCAATCGCACGCCGGCATACGCGACAGAAGCCCACGGGATCACGCGTGAACATGATGCAATCCGCTTCGGGACGGTAGAGTCCCTTCGCTTCGTAGCCGGCGCCTTCGAAGGCGCCGACCTTGCCGGAATACTTCATCGACGACAAGTACTTCGAATCCCACGCGAGCTGCTCGCGGAACAGCGCATCAACCTCGGCCTCGGGAACCTTCTTGGCGAGCAGCGCACGACGCCGCGCCTGCGTGTCGCGGCTATGGGTTTCGTACTCCGCCTTGTCCCAGGGCGTTGGAATCGGCGTACCAGGCTCGACCAGGTCGCGCCACTTGAGCCGGCTCGGGTCCTTCAACGCCGTGATGTTGGGCTCCCACGGCTCGGGGAGATCGGTCGCGCCGGTCTCATACGCGACATCCGATGTGTAGTACTCGTCGGCCAGGGCCGCGAAGTGATGCCCGAACTCGTGGACAAACACATACTCCGCAAAGCCGGTATCCACGGAGGTCGTGGCCTGGTCGTTGAAGATGCCGCCCCCTCCGTACTGCTGCTCGTTAGCGAGAATCTCGATGAACTCGTACGGTGCCGACGCCGCCGCGTCGCGAAATGCGCGATTGTCCAGCGTCAGCAGGTATCGTTCGGAATCGAAGATGTTGTACTCGGCCGAGATCGGCGTGCGACGAAACGAACCGACGTGAGGGCGATTGACGCCGGGCTGCGCCGATGGCAACTCGAGCCCGCGCACGTTGAAGTCGTTCTTGCGGCTCTTGAAGGGCTCAACGGCAAAGAGCGCATCCACGAGCCGCTTCGCATCGGCGCGGAACTTTGGCATCTGCGCGGCCGTGTAGCCTTCGCTGATGAGGAGGATGTCCACCTTCTCCGCAGGCGGACCGCTCTCGAACAGCGTCCAGACGGTACCGGCTTTGGGTGGATCGGCGCGGTTGACGAATCGCGAATTGGGATCGATCACCGTGGACCACAGCTCGTGAAAGCTGTTGTCACGATCGCGCTTCTTCAGGACGACCTGGACCGGCGACTTCGGCCACGGGAATCGCAGCGACTCGCCGAACGTCCGGTGCAGCGCCTTGTACTCGGGAGTCGTTTCCCACTCGCCGTAGATGGATGCGAAACCCCGTGAGTAGATCGCGCGGTTGGTATCGCGATCGATCACCTCGAACAGATATTTGCCGAGATTGAGATCGTCAACGAGACGCGTCCGGCTTCCGGCCCACGGACCGTCCGACACCACACGGTCGAGCGCGACGATCTCCTGTCCCAAGCCGCCCGAGTGGAAATAGTCCACCCGCATGGTGCTGCCGGTGAATGAGGCATCGAAGGCCGCGGCCGGCTGGGTCGAGGGAACCGCACCGGACAGCAGCGCGCACGTCAGGGCTGCCAGGAAGAGAGCGCATCGCCTGCCGCGGACGTTACTCATCCGGGCATTGTAGCCGGGCCTACTCGTCAACGCGTGCGCCGCAGGGCGCAGGTCGTGATCGAATCGTGTTGACGAAGTTCTTGTCCCAACCAGCTATTTGGTCCGGGTTCCCGCTAAGCGCGCCGGCGGGAGATCGCGATGAGTGTGACACCGGTCGCCGCAGCGACGATGCCGAAGACGGGCGGCAAGGGGATCGTGTCCTTGTCTTCGCGCGTCACCTCGATCGGTCCGATGTCCACCGCCTTCTCCCTGTGTGTGACGGTGACCGCTGGCCAGATCAGTGCGGCAAGCCCGCCAAGTAGCAGCAAAATGCCGAGTATCGCGAGTCCTTTCATCACGTACCTCGACTCCTCGGTCGAGCATGTTTCGTACCGCGTCATGTCGCGGCTCATCCGCGGGATTCGAGGAACGCAGCGGGGATCGCTACGGTAAGGGCCTACACAACAGCGGCCCAGTTCTTACCGTAAAGCTCGTCGGTGTTGTGCGCGTCAGCCCGGCGGAACGCTGGCACACAAGGTGCTATGTCAATCGTGACCGCGCGTGGTCGGCGGTTCACGTCGCGCCGCACATGGTGTGTTGGCCGGCGCCCGATGTCTCTCGACCATTTGCGAGAAGAGCCATGCTGTGGACGCTCTTTGTCGTTCTGTTAGTCCTGTGGTTCCTGGGTGTCGTGAGCTCGTACACCCTTGGTGGTTTCATCCATGTGTTGCTGGTCCTCGCGCTGATCGCGGTCGTCCTGCAACTGATTCAGGGCAGGCGCGTCGTTTGAGGTCCAGACGGTGGTGATCGGGCAAGAGGAGGAGACCCATGCATCTCGAGCAGTATGAACCGCAGGCATCCTGGAGAGGATCGATCTGGATGTTCGTTGCCGGTACGGCCATCGGCGCCGCGGCGGCGCTCATGATGGCGCCGGCAACTGGGCGCGATTCGCGCGACTACATCCGGAGGCAGAGTAAGAAGGTAGCCGGCGACTTAAACGTGCAGAAAGACAAGCTGGCCTCGGCCATGAAGTGGGGTCAGGAACACGCATCGTCTGCGGTGAAGGGCACGATGGATTCGGCGAAAGCGGCGTTCAACGCGGCGAAGTCATATCGCACCGGCGAATCGACGCAGGCGAATACGAGCACGAGTACGTCGACCGCAAGCAGCCCGCGTCCGACTCCGGCGCGCCCGAACTATACGTCCTCGTAAGACGGGCTCCGTCGTGAGACGGACGGCGTCACATGAGGGCGATTTTCCGGCGGTGTCGCGGCGAGTGCGCGCCTCTATAATCGCGGGGCGTGTCTTTCGCGCGGTTCTTTGCGCCGGCGGCAGGTGTCCCCGGCGATCGAATTCTCCTCCCAGTCGATGAAGCCGAGCACCTGACGCGCGTGCTCCGACTCTCGAGCGGCGCCCGTGTCCGTGTCTTCAACGGACGCGGCGCCGAGTTCGAGGCGGTCGTGGACACAGCGGACAGGGAAAGTGTGCGCCTGACCATCGGTTCACCCTGTACGCCGGCGCCAGAACCGCGTGTCGCCGTCGCCCTGGCGCAAGCCGTTCTCAAGGGCGACAAGATGGACGACGTGGTACGAGATGCCGTGATGATCGGCGTCGCGGCCATTCATCCAATCGTCACCACTCGAAGCGAACTCTCTCTCGCCGCGCTCGCGCGTGGCCGGCGACGCGAACGGTGGGAGCGTATCGCCGTGTCATCGGCGAAGCAGTGCGGCCGTGCGGTAGTCCCGTCGATCGCCGAGCCGCGTCACCTGTATGCGCGCGATGGGTCGTTCGCCGTAGATTTTCCCCACCCTGTATTCATTCTGGTCGAACCGAATACGTCGGCAGGCGTTGGTCTCGCCCAACTCGACTCGACGGTGCCGTCGCAGGCGACGCTCGTGGTCGGTCCCGAAGGCGGATGGACGACTGAAGAGGTACGGGCAGCGGCGGCTGTCGGCACGCTTGTCACGTTGGGACAACGTACGGTGCGCGCGGACGCGATGGCGCTCGTGGCCCTGTCGGCGATGTTCGCGCGATGGGGCGAGTTCTAAACCACGAACCACGAACCACGAACCAGCTAAGACAGCGCCTCAGACAGATTCAGCGTTGTCGTCTCCGACGTGATCACGTCGAAGGTGGGTGTGCGAGAGTGCAAGATATGCGCTCGCCACATGCGAATCGCGATGACGAGGACCAGTCCGATAGCAAGATGCGTCATCGTGACCCGCCACGACCGCAGCGCGCGGAATTGAAGCTCCGAGAGTATGAATTGGTACATCAGCAGCGCTGTGGTGTACCAGGCGGCTCTCGACTTGAGCGTCTCGGTCGCGGGCTCGTGGGCGCTGGCAAACGGCACCTTTGTCCAGTTGCTCAGTGCGATCTCTGTGAGCAGCAGCCCAGTGATCAGAACAAGCGCCGAGGCGCCAAGAGCCGTTGGCGTCGGCCACATCGCGAGCGTGAAGAGCAGCCATGCCAGCGAGATGGGCGCGATGCCGAGCGTCACGATGAGCCACCGGCTGGCACGCACAGACTCGCGCACGGTCGGCTGCACGAGTCGGACGACCCAGTTGGCATCAAGCTCGGTGGGAATCGTGAACGCGGCGCGCAGTCCAAACACCGCGAAGAACATCAAAACGAGCGGCACCGAGATCGTGTATGCGCGTGGCGCATCGAGCACGAGGCTGCCTCTCAACGACAGGAGCGGTGGGAGCAGTTTCAGCACGCCAATCGCGATCGCCATCCCGAAATAGGTCGCGAGTTGGATCGTGTGGCGCCGACTACGCACGAGGCTCGAGAGGCCAAACAGGAACAGGCTTCGGACGACCGGCCCACGCACCCAGACCAGTGCCATGGAGCGCGCCACCGTGGCCAAGCCGGTCGCGCGTTCGCGTGAACGCACTTCCAGAACCCTTCGACCCATCCAGGCGGACGGCAGCAAGCTCACAAGAAAGACCAGCACGGTGACGGTGCCAGTGGCCGACACGGCGGTGATGGCATGACGTCCGAGGACACTGTTGCCTTCCGCGATCCACAGGAAGAGCGCCGTGAACCAGACGGGCGGCGCCCACGCGTACGAGGCGTGATCCTGCAGCAACGCCTTGATGATGTTGGGCAGCACCGAGGGAAGAAAGAGGAACGTTTCGACCAGCATCACGATCGTCACAAACTGCAGCACGAGGGCGAGCCGGTCGGCGACACGCTCGCCGGCGCAGATGACGACGATCGCCCGCAGGGACATCAAGCCGAGAAACGTGCATGCGCAGCCCATCATCGTCGCGGTGACGTGGCCAGCCAGCACACGCGGAAACGCTCCGATGAGTGGATGCGTCGATGACGCGGCGCTGTAGATCAACGCTGCGGGCAGGCTGATTGCCGCGGCGAACACCGTACCGATGCCGAGTGCTGCGGCCAGCCGCGCAGCGGCCAGCGTCCTCGGCCTGACCGGCAATGCGCCGACGATCTCCTGGTCGTTGCGATCCGGAAAGAGCGCGTCCCAGGTCAGTGCGGCGAGCAGCGCGGTCGCCAGCATGCCGTAGAGCACGAAAAACGATCGCTCCGCTGTGGCAATCTGCAAGACCAGCGCGGCGGGCGCCTTCTTGAGAAACGCATACTGCACAAACTTGGGTGCGGCCACGAGGAATGGTGGCGTCATGGCCAGCGCCATGAACCACAACGCGAAGAGCATCGGGTCGGCGTCGCGCGCGACGAGCACGCTATCAAGCAGACGACGGACCGAGTCGCGTGAAAGCAGCCGGAACTGATGCCACTCGTGGCGCAGCGCCGGTGTGATGAACGTCATTGCGCCGCGACCGTGGCGAGTTCGGTGCCGATGCGATCCACATCCTGGTCAACAGCGAGCGCGGCGAACACGTCTTCAAGCGACGCGGCGTGCACCATCTCGCGCAGGCGGGTCACCGAGTCGTGCGCCACGACGTCACCTTTGTGAAGAATCACGACGTCGTTGCAGATCTTCTCGACCATGTCCATCTCGTGCGAGCTGTAGATGATGGTCTTGCCGCGCGCGGCCAGTGTCATGACGAGGCGACGAAGGATCAGCGTGAAGGCGACGTCGAGGCCTGAAGATGGTTCATCGAGAATGACGATCTCGGGATCGTGGAGCAGCGCGGCAGAGAGGAGGATCTTCTGTCGCATCCCCTTCGAGAACGCCGACATCGGCGCCTCGGTGTCATGCTCGAGTCCGAACAGCTCCAGATAGCGCGTGATGCGCTGGGTGAGCGTGCGGTGCTCGATGCCGTGCAGGCCGCCGACGAGTTCGAGATATTCGGGCGCTTTGAGATATGCGTAGAGGCGAGGCTCTTCTGGCACGTACCCGACGAGCCGCTGGTAATCGAGCAGTTGCGGCTGGATGTCTTCGCCGTGCCATCTGATCTGGCCACGTGACGGCCGCAGCAACCCGATGAGCATTTTGACCGTGGTGCTCTTGCCGGATCCGTTGGGTCCGAGTAGACCCACGACCTGGCCGGGTTGCGCCGACAGGCTGAGCGTGCGCACCGCGGCGACTCCACGATAGCTCTTGGACACATCGACCATCTCGAGCATGCCTCAGCTCCTGGCGATAGCGAGTCGCTAGTTAGACACCACTGCGACCAGAAAGTTCAGACGAGTCCGTACAGCGCGAGGACCCGTTGGACAACCACGGCGAGGTAAAGACCGCCGAGGCCCATGACAATCGGCGGCCAGCGGCGATCCCTCGGCGCTTCGCGAGGGACGCGGCGCCGCTCTCGGTCGAGGGCGGCGTGACATCTGATGCGAATCCGATCGGCGCGCGCGGGGTCGAGCATCGCGGATGGAAGACCATCAAGCAGTTTCAGCAGTGGATCGTTCATGGCGTGACTTCTCCGAGCACTGATTTCACGGTGCGACTCTCGGCCTCGAGTGCCTTCGCGAGCATCGTCCGCGCACGACGGAGACGTTGGCGCAACGCTTCTGGCGTGACGCCGCAGACGTCCGCGGCATCTGCGTGATCGAGACCGGCGACGCCTATAAGCAGGAGCAC
>JBKPRH010000192.1:0-18276 GCA_046765795.1 Acidobacteriota bacterium
CTCACGCACCATCGAGGTCATCAACGCAATCCTGGCGCAGCGCCCTGAAACACGAGTCGGTGTCCGCACGTCGGCACCGCGGTGGTTGTTCGATCTCACCGTCAAGGGCAAGGTCACCTACAGCACGCTCGAATGCGACACCGGCGTCGTGCAGGTCGATGCACTCACACTCGACGAAGCCGACAGCATTCGCCGTGCGCAGTCGTTCCACAGCGACATGGTGACGCGCGCCGCGAGCGAGACGCGCGCGTTGCGCGAGCTCGGCGCGGGCCTGATCGTCGGCGACATCCCGCCGCTGGCCTTCGCCGTTGGCGCATCCGCCGGCATCCCGTCGATCGGCCTTGGCAATTTCACGTGGGACTGGGTCTACGCCGACTATCCGCGCGTACGGCTGGCGCCGTCGCTGCTGCCGACGATCCGCGGCGCGTACGCAAAGGCGTCGATGGCCTTACGGCTGCCGATGTCAGGTGGCTTCGAGAGCTTCTCGAACGTCCGCGATATCCCGTTCATCGCGCGTCATGCGTCACGCACTCGCGAAGAGGTCTGCAAGGCGCTGAAGATTCCCGGTGACAAGGCGATCGTGCTTGCCTCGTTCGGCGGCTATGGTCTCACGGCGCTCGACACCGACGTTCTGTCGAAGTTCAAGAAGTACACGGTGATCACCACAGTGACCGCATCACTGACGCGCGGACGACGGGATGCGCCGGCGACCGAGAAGAAGGGATCCGTCGTCACCATCAATGAAGAATCGATGTATGCGGCCGGCGTGCGGTACGAGGATCTCGTCGGCGCGGCCGACGCCGTCGTCACCAAGCCGGGCTACGGCATCGTGTCGGAGTGCATCGCGAACGACACCGCGATCCTCTACACCTCGCGCGGCCACTTCCCCGAGTACGACGTGATCGTGGACGAGATGCCGAAGTATCTGCGCTCGGCGTTCATCAACCACGACGATCTGTTCGCAGGCAAGTGGGAATCACATCTCGACAAGCTGCTCGCGCAGAGCAAGCCGAAGAAGAAGCCGGAGACCAACGGCGCCGAAGTCGCAGCGGATATTCTGCTGAAGGCGTTGGACAAGCCGCCGAAGAAGCCGCGCGGGCGTCCCAAGGCAAAATTCTGACGGTCCGCCTCAAGGCGGACACTACGTACTCGTAGAGGCGGGTCTTAGACTCGCCCTAGACCCGCCGTTCACTACAGCGAACCCACGTCGCCAGCGCTGCGGCGGCCCACGTACCTGGTTCGTCGTCTGTCAGCACACGATCATCGCTGACCGTCGCTCTGAAGCGCTGAAGATCGATATACGCCTGCAAGTCCGGCGCGCCTTCGATGTTGGCAGCGATGTCAGACTTCGTCAGGCGTCCGTGCGTCCGCAAGAGATCGACGGCCAGCGGTGACTTCGGTCGATCGCAGATTTCGTCAGGCAGCCGCCCTCGCATGGCGGTGCGGACGATCGTTTTGTTGACACACCACGGATGCGTCGGCAGCGAGAGCGCGAAGGTCAGAAACCGCACGTCAAAGAGTGGGTAGCGCAAGGCGACCGGGCGACGGGTCGCGCCCGGATCGTAGGTCTCGAACGCTGACGCCCACCACAGATCCACACTCGCGCGAACGGCGCGCCCACGCTGTCCATCCTCTGCCCCACGCTCGTCGAGCATCTTACGGCGCACCCGAAGATCGCATCGCTGAACGAAGGCCTCGGACAGCCACGCGGGAACAGTGGCATCGGCACGAGTGGCGAACCACCGACCGACCATTGCGCGAAGGCCCAGCGGCGGAAGCGAGCGGGTCCGCCAGAGCGAACGCGCGAACTCGGCGATGACGAGATGCGGTGCACGATGTCTCAGCAACCGGACGAGTGTTGACGGAAGGAATGCCGGATCGCCGCCATCTCCCGTCAACGCCACCGAACTGTGGCTGGCCATACGCTGCAGCACATCCACCATCATTGCCGTCATCGGTTCGGCGGACGGCTCGGGTGGCAACACGTCCGAGTTCCACCGCTCGAACCAGCGGTAACGGTCGAGCGCGTGATGCTCGATCTCAATCCCCAGATGGCGCGCGACGACCGAGGAGTAACGCCGCTCCTGGTCCTCGGCGACGGTGTCGTACACGAACGTGTACGCACGGAGTCGACGGGGTGTGGCATGCCCCAGGACATTCGCAGCCGCGGCGGCGACACTCGACGAATCGAGGCCTCCGCTGAGGAGGATGCTGACCGGCGCGTCGCGAAGCCGGTCGCGAACCACCGTCTCCAGCACAGCGGCGTAGGCGTCGACATACTCGCGAGGGTCACGCAGGCGCAACTCGTCGCGGGGCGTCAACGACCAATACCGTTCGACGCGCTCGCCAGGCGACGACAGCGAACAGCGCAGGGTATGCGCGGGCGGCACACGCGCAATGTCGGCAAACGGCGTCCGCGACGGATACAGACAGGCGCCAGCGAGCAGGAGATCGCCAACCGCGTAGTCGTCGAGGCGGGCCGAGACGTGCGGTTGGCGACGGACGCTTTGCAGGACATTGCTGACGATGAGCGTGGCGCCGATTCGCGCGTAGTAAAGCGGCTTGACGCCCAGATGATCCCGCGCACAGAACAACTGCCTGCGGTCGTCGTCCCACAGGCAGAACGAAAAGTCGCCGAGCAGGTGTGCGACGCACTCGGTGCCCCATCGCTCGTACGCGGCGAGTATGAGCTCCACATCTCGGGCGTGGGTCAACGGGCGCCCGAGCTCCGTCTCCAGCCTCCGGATGAGCGCAGTGCGGTCATCCATACGCCCATCCATCACGATGCTCAGACCGTCGTCGCGGCTGAACGAGCACGGTTCCCGATCGTGGGGTGAATCAAGCGGCGCCGCACACAGCGCCACGCCTTCAGCGGTCCATAGGTGTGTGCGGCTGCTATCAAACGGAGCGACGTTGATTGAGTCTCGAAGCAGGTGCGGGTCGATCGCCGCACCATTCGTCTGGAGAATTGCTATGAATCCGCTCATCGCGGGATGGGGATCACGAAGTTCGATTCTTCTGCGCGCCGCCCTTGTCCGCCTTCTGCCCAGTGACACTGTACTGGGTGAGCGTCTTGATGTCGCCGTACGTCACCAGTCGCGGGCTTTCGTAGGGGCGCTTGGGCGAAGTCGGGGTCTGGTCGCTCATGTCGTCTGCGCCGCCGATTGTATCGCCAAATGATCCGCCAGCGATCGGCAGTCCGACACCAACCCGTCGAGATCCGCGCTAAGCGAAAGCTCATTGACGCAGACCGCTTCAGCAAGTCGACCGAGGACGTCGAACTCGCGGGAACGCATCGATGCATCGAGCAGATAGTTGCCGTAGGTGTGACTGACGAGATTCATCAGCGCCGCCTGCGCCCGCAGGGTGCGAATCGTCGGGCCATGAGTAGACGCGGAGCGATCGGTGAGGATGCAGACGGCACCAACTGACACGGGGCGTTCATGAAAGCGATAACCATGCTCGAACAGATCGAGGCGTTGCTTCGCATAAACCTCGCTATGCGCTGGTAGCGACTTCGTCGAAAACAGGCTCGCCGCGGAATCCGACCACAGGCTCAATCGCGCGCGACTGGGATAGGCGACAAGGCGGCCACCCGAGGCGTCGATCACCACCACATCGTCCGAGAGCACCGGATACCCTAGAACGGCAAACGCCGAGGCGATGGATGACTTGCCGGCGCCGGCGGCCCCGGCGAAGAGCACGGCCTGATCGTCAATCACGACCGCGCTGGCGTGAATGGGCACACGACCGCGCAGCCGCGCGATGAACGCGACCACTCCGCCGAGCAAGTAGTCGGCGGCATCAACGTCGGTGAGCGGTTCGTCCCACCAGGCATCGACGTCACATCCCGACCCGCTGACGAGAAAGCGAGTGCCTTCTGCATAGCACAGCAGGTAGCCTGGTCGTAGGGCACGTCCTTCTGGACGTACCTTAAGTATCGTCAACGATGGAACACCGCGTTCGTCGCAATAGGGGCTGACATACCAGGCGCTGAAGGTGTCATCCAGCGGCGGCTGAGCGCGTGTTCCTCGCATCCGAACGCACACATCGGGCGGTTCGGGCACGTCCAGCGGACGGAGTCCATTCACTGGAGCGTCCGCCTGAATCACCAGTCCGGAGACACGGCCAATGAAGGACCCGCCGCGGTTGGTCATCGCGGACTATTGTAAAGGCGCATGACGAACAGCGACCTCGAGTTCCACGCCTTCTGCCTCACCGATACAGGCTCACGGCTCGATCAGTTCGCCGCAGCGATCGCGGCACGCATCAGACCCGGGGATACCGTGGTCGACCTCGGAGCGGGAACGGGAGTCCTGTCGTTTCTCGCCTGTCGTGCCGGCGCGCGGCGTGTCTACGCGATCGAAGGTGGCGAGTCATTGGAGTTTGCGCGTCTGCTCGCGGCGAAGAACGGATTTCTCGATCGCGTCGCGTTCATCAACAAGCCCTCGACGCATGTGGTCCTGCCCGAGCGCGTGAACGCGATCGTGGGTGACATTCACGATACGTTCGGGCTGCAGGCGCTCGGTCTGACAGCGACGATCGACGCTCGGGATCGATTCCTCGCGCCGGGAGGGGTGCTCATCCCACGCAGCATCCAGTTGATGGTCGCGCCAGTCGAAGCGCCGGAGATCTATCAAAAGCGGATCGACGTCTGGAACACGCTGGTCCAAGCCGTGGATGTGTCACCGCTGCGAGCGTTGGCCGTCAATCAACCCGGGCCCGCACGCGTGGACCGCTCGCAGTTGCTGACTGAGCCTGCGACGGTCGCCACGATCGATCTGATGCACGTCTCAGATCTTCATGTTGGCGGCGCGGTGTCATGCGCGGTCACGCGCGATGGAACGATGCACGGGATCTGCGGGTGCTTTGTGACCACATTGGCCGACGGGATCCGTATGGGCAACGTGCCAGGCGATTCGGGCACGACGAATTTCGCCCACGCATACTTTCCGATCGAATCGCCGGTGAGTGTTCGCGCAGCCGATCGCATCGCGATTCGACTGGACAACCACGATGGCACGGCCGTGCGCTGGCAAGTCGAGGTGACACGGGACGGCCGTTCCGTCGCGCGCTTCGATCAATCAACGCTGCACGCGAAAGGCTTGTCGATCGAGAGTCTTCGCAAACAGGCCGACGCCTATCGGCCAACCCTGACCCCGCTCGGCGCGATCGAGCGGGATCTGCTCGATCGCTTCGACGGCACGCGCTCGGCGGCAGAACTCGAGGAATGGCTCACGTCCAGATCCGTGCTGCCGTCGTCGCGAGAGGCCGCCGCGTTTCTCAAGCAAACGATCGAACGCTTCGGTTAATTTGGTCCTTGGTCGAGCGCGAGGGCTAGTTTTCCGAAGGCCTCTCGACGCGATCGATCACCATCACTTCGACCGGCGCACGCACCGACTCGAATTTGAGTCCGATCTGCTCCTGCACCGCCGTGAAGAGCGCCGGCGGCGCATCCGCGGCCCCAGACGGAGGCGGAATTCGCACACCAAAGCTCGCGAACTGCGTTTCGTCCGGCGTCCAGGTCAGCGTGAAGTCGTAACGGCCCTGCAGTCCGGTCCTGTCCACCACCGGCCGATCGAGCACGGCCAGTTGCATCACTCCGGCGAAATCAGCCATGGTCGCGTTGGTGACCGGCAGCACGCCAAGGCCCCTGAACAGCAAGCCTGGAAGGCCATTCGGGTTGCTCTCGTTCTTTGTCATCTTCGGACCGCCAGGCCCGACCACGAGCGCGTACGCCGGCAACTCCCGAGTCTCGCGATGCGTCGTCAGCTTGAAGCGGTCCTGGACCAGCGCCTTCAACATCTCGCGCATCTGGTTCTGGTTCGGCAGGCCCTGCCCTTCGGGTTGACCAGTGATGTCGTACTTGTCCGATTCCATCCACGACGGCGCTCCGACGATCTGGCGCACGTGAAGCCCGTATGCCATCGTGACGATGTCAGCGAGGCTGGTGTTGATCGTCAGGACCTGTCGTCCCTTGACGGTGAACAGCTTGCCCTGTGCCGCCGGGTTGCTCGGCTTGATCGTCGCCACCTCGAATACCGCTTTGGCATCGGCGGCCATCGGCTTCGGCGGCTCGGGGATCTTCCATGCCGTGTCGACGTTTGCTCGAGACAACGACATCGGCAGCGGCTTGTTACCCTGCGTGAACGTGCCCTTGATCGAGTTTCCGTCCGCAGCCACAGTGCCCTCAAAGGTGACGCCGATGCCGCCGAACGCCAGCCTCAACGTCGCGCCCTGCAGTGCGGCGGCGGTTGCGGGGATGCCCTGCCCCAGCCCTTGATCGATGAGATGCATCACCGCTTTCAGGCCATCCGCATTGGTGATGACCACGACGACCCGCAGATCCTTTCCAGCTTGCAGCACGCCTTGCCACTGGCCGGCCATGTTCGGCGCCTGCGCCAGCAGGCTTGCCGAGAGCAGCAGCACCGCGATGGATCGTGTCAGGGTTTTCATGGCCGGTAGCGTAGCATCGGAGCGTGACGGTGAATAGGCGTGGGCTGACATTGGCCGCTGCTGTCCTCTGGACGACAGCTATATCAGTCACGGGTCAGCAGAATGGCGAGTGGCTCGCCTACGGGCGCGATCCAGGAGGCGAACGGTACTCACCGCTGGTCGATGTCAACCGTACGGACGTCGCGACACTTCAAGTCGCATGGACGCTTCGCACTGGAGATGCCTACCAGCCGCCACGCAACCGTCCGACCGCATTCGAGGCCACGCCGCTCTACGTCGATGGCACCTTGTATTTCAGCACGCCACTTGGCCGCGTAATGGCGCTGGACCCTGTGAGCGGTCGCCAGCGATGGGCGTTCGATGCCAAGGTCCCTCGTGATGCCGGCTACGGCGATTTCGCGAGCCGCGGCGTGTCGACGTGGCAACGAGGAGGGGAACGCCGGATCTTCGTCGCAACGATCGATGCGCGCCTGATCGCGCTGAACGCCGCCACAGGCGAACCCATTCAGACGTTCGGTACAGCTGGCACGGTGGATCTTCGGCAAGGGCTGCGCATTCGGCCAGCGGGTGTCGCGGACTATGAAGTCACCTCTCCTCCAGCCATCGTTGGTAACACGATTGTGGTCGGCTCCGCGATTCAAGATGGACTGACGACCACCGAGCCCAGCGGCGAAGTCCGAGGGTTTGATGCCGTCACAGGCGCACTGAAATGGCGCTGGGATCCCATCCCGCAGGATCCGTCAGCGCTGGGGGCGGATAGCTGGAAGAACGCCAGCAACACTCGCACTGGCGCCGCGAATGTGTGGTCGGTCATCGTCGCCGACGCCGCACGCAATCTCGTGTTCCTTCCCACGAGCAGTCCCAGTCCCGATTACTACGGTGGCGAACGTCTCGGCGACAACCTGTTTTCCGACTCGGTCGTCGCGCTGCGCGCCGACACCGGTGCACGCGTCTGGCACTTTCAGACGGTGCATCACGACCTCTGGGATTACGACGTCGCGTCGCCACCGATCCTGTTCGACTGGCGCAAAGACGGACGCACGGTCCCCGCTATTGCGGTGGCATCGAAGACCGGCCATGTCTTCATCCTCGATCGGCAAACGGGTCAGCCGCTGATTCCGATCGAAGAGCGTGCAGTGCCGAAGAGCGATGTTCCTGGTGAGCAGGCGTCACCGACACAGCCTTTCCCGACCGCCCCGCGCTCACTCGCACGCACGACGCTGAAAGCGGACGACGCGTGGGGACTGACCGATGACGATCGCGCGTGGTGCCGGGACACGATCCGTCCGCTGCGCGCTGAGGGCTTCTTCACACCGCCATCGCTGCAAGGGACCATCGTTGTCCCCGGGAACGTGGGCGGCGTCGCGTGGGGAGGAATGGCGCACGACCGCGCGAACGGGCTTCTCGTGATGCCTGTCAACAACATCGCCTCCGAAGTACGGTTGATTCCGCGCGGCGACCTCGACGAGCAACGAAGCGGCGGGCGTCTGGCCAGTGATTTCGAGTTGCATCTCCAGCGAGGCACGCCCTACGCCCTTGTGCGGCGCTTGCTGCTGGGACCGAAGACACTGCTTCCCTGCACGCCGCCGCCATGGGGAACACTGGCTGCCGTCAGAACCGCGACGGGAGAAATCGCGTGGCAGGTGCCGCTGGGCAAATTTCCAGGCACCGAGAGCGCGCCCGATACGGCGAAGTGGGGCTCGATTGCTCTCGGCGGTCCAATCGTCACCGCCGGTGGACTTGTCTTCACCGCTGGCACGCTGGAAGCCGCGATATACGCTTTCGACGTGCAGACCGGTCGCCAACTGTGGACTGGCCAACTGCCGACGAGCGCACGCTCGACGCCGATGACGTACCGCGGCCCCGACGGCCGGCAGTACATCGTCATCGCCGCCGGCGGCCACGGCGTCCAAATCGGTCCGCCACTCGGTGATTACCTGGTTGCGTTTGCACTCCCGGACAGTACGTCGCAGAAGAAATAGACCAGAGACGCGCGCGCGATTGCCCGCTATCGCGAAGCGATTGCCGCGCTATCGCGGACGCGACAGGGTGCTAACGCGGAAGCGATTGCCCGCTATCGCGAAGCGATTGCCCGCTATCGCGAAGCGATTGCCCGCTATCGCGAAGCGATTGCGGCTACATCTGCAAACACCCAACGGATGCCACCGAGAATGTGGTCCTGATACGACGTGTTCTGCCACACGTCCTCTCGATGGCCGAGTGCGGTGTAGAAGACGCGGCCACGCCCAAAGCTCTTCGCCCATGCGAGTGGCAGGTCACCAGGCTGCCCTGCCTCGGGGAGTCCGTCGGCAGGATTTCGATCCAACGACAGCAGCATCGTCACGCTGCCTCTGTTTGACTTCGTGAATTTGTAGATCTCATCGAAGACGTGGAATCGCTGTCCCAGTGGACTCGATGCCGGATGCGATCGGTTCTCGACGATCGCGTCTACTGTCGCCTGATCGCCGTGCGTGAGGAACTCATTGCCCAGCATCTCGAGATAGGCCGGGGCGTCGTGATAGGTGTCCGAGGCGCTGTGCATGCCCACGAACCCATGGCCGTCCTGAATCCACTCGAGGACGGCCCCGAGGTCGGGAATCGGAAGACTGCCCGTGGTATTGGCGAACACGATCGCGTCAACGTCGCCGAGCGCGGCGCGCGTCAGCATGCGGGCGACATCACTCCCCGTCCGGCACAGCCTTGTCGTGAAGAGTCCTGAACGCTGACCGAGCGCCGCGATTGTGGTTTCCGCGATGTCGATCGAGCTGTGTCTGAAGCCTTCGGTATGTGTGACGAGAAGAATGCGGCGTGACGGACTCACTGGTGTCGGCGAGGCGGGGCCCGAAGACCTCGAGTCGCCGGAGCAGGACCACAGCAGCACGCCAAATGCGAGTGCTGATGCGAGCCTGACCAGTTGAGTCATGACGACTCCTGCGCGATCAGCGAACTTCGACCTCGACGACGCGGGCGTTGCCGACACCAAGCCGAACGATGTGATGCGTATCGCCGGGAGGCACCATGATCCACTGCCCGGGCTGTGTCAACTGCTTCAGGCCAATAGGCGCACCGGGGTTCTCCTTGGCCTGCTTGTCGGGCCCGTCGGACATCACCGTGCCCGTGATGAGCACCGCGATGGTGGGCACGGCGTGCGTGTGTGACGTCTGCGACGTCTCCTTGGTCAAGCTCACGTCGTAGAGCCTGAACGACCGTGCCTCGCTCGTCATCTTCGTCGCGAGACCGCTTGCCGCGGGGGCCGTAGACCAGCCGCTCGTCTTCAGGTTCTCGATCGCAAAGAGCTGATACGGACTCTTGCCGGTGTTTTCGATCGAATGGCTTCCCGCTTTGCCGACGTACTCGGTCACGCCAGCTTCACCGAGCGGCCGTGTTGGACGCTCAGGGGCCGGCTCCGTGCCCGACTGAATGCGCGTCGTCGTGCCGGTGTTCATGGAGATCGTCGCAATGTCGAGGTCGTGACGGTGCTCGAGCGACTTGTCTCCGGGAGGAATGTTGACGTCGAGGATGCGCAGTTGCCGGTTCTCGAACGTGACGTGATGCCGCGGTTCCTTCGATACCGGGACCTGGGCAGCGACGATGGCGACGGAGGCCAAAACAAAGAAGCCGATCCAGCGTGATCCATGCATGGCGCCGATCATGCTCCATTAACCACCACTCGTGCCAGTCCGAGGTAAGATTTGACCGCGCGTCCGCGCGCCTACTTCGCTGGAGGATTTCGCAATGACACGTCTCGCCTTTGCCGTCTTCGGTGCCCTGGTTCTCTCAACTCCCGCGTGGGCGCAGGCGCCGGCCGACGCTGCCGTCGAAAAGGCGTTGCTCGCCGCCCCGGAAAACATGAAGAAAGACGCGACTGTCGTCGTGTTCAAGCCAGATTTCAGTTACGACACGGTGAAAAAGGGCACGAACACGATGGTGTGCTTCGACCGGTCGGGCTTGCCCGGCCAGCAGCCGTTCTCCGTGGAATGCACCAGCCTCGTCAACCTGCCGCGTGTCGCGCAGAACCTGAAGTTCGAGGCGGAACCGGATCGCACCAAGCGCCAGGCAGCGCTGGACGCGGCCGAAAAGGACGGCTCGCGCATCAAGCCCGAGTACGGATCGGTGTGGATCCGGATGCAGGGCAAGGACAAGGACACGGCGCGAACCCACATGACCGTCGCAATGCCCGGTGCGACCACGCAGTCCACCGGATTGCCCGACAACCCGAAGCAGGGCGGCATCTGGATCATGAACGCCGGCACGACGACGGCGCATTTGATGATTCCGGGCCACTGATCTCCATGCGGACGAAGCCGCTGCTCCTGATCGTCAGCGTGCTCGGCCTGGCCTCTTTGGTCGCGCCGGGCACGCACGCGCCACTCGCGGCGCAAAGCCAACAGACGTTTGCGTCTGCGCAAAGCGCGCAGACGTTCGTCGGGACGATCACCGATGACATGTGCGCAACCAAGGACGGCCACGCGACGATGCGCATGGGCCCGACCGATGCCGAGTGCACGAAGGCGTGCGTCGCCGCGCACGGGGCCGAGTACGTGCTGGCCGACGGCACGAACGTCTACACGCTGAGCGACCAGAAGACGCCTGAGAAATTTGCGGGACAGCGCGTCAGGGTTGCCGGCACGCTGGACGCGAAGACGAAGAAGATCCAGGTGCAGTCGATCAGCGC
Organism: Acidobacteriota bacterium; assembly: GCA_046765795.1. Taxonomy (GTDB): domain Bacteria; phylum Acidobacteriota; class Vicinamibacteria; order Vicinamibacterales; family UBA2999; genus Gp6-AA40. The sequence goes on from JBKPRH010000192.1 coordinate 11,132, forward strand.
CGCTAAATAGCGCTCCACGTGTGACTCTCGACGAGCTGCGCCGATTCGCCGTCGCGCGCAGCCTCTTTCCTCCCACCACACTTCAGCGCGCCCTCGATACGCTGGCCTTTGTACAGGCCGATCCGATCCGTGCGCCGGCTCGCGCGCAGGATCTGACGCTTCGCCACCGCGTGAACCGCTATCGCGCCGGCGATCTCGAACGCCACTACAGCCGCCTCGATATTCACGAGGACTTTTTCGTGAACTATGGATTCGTGACCGGCGCGTTGCAGGGGCTGATGCACCCGCGCGGCGGACCAGCGCCGTGGAGTGCAGCCCGCGGGCGTCACGTGCGGGCGCTGCTCGACTTCGTCCGCACACACGGGACTGTGCATCCACGCGACGTGGACGCGCACTTCTCGCATGGCACGGTGGTCAACTACTGGGGCGGTTCCTCGAGCGCGACCACTCACTTGATGGATGCGATGCACTATCGCGGATTGCTGCGAGTCGTGCGCCGTGAAGCCGGAATCCGCATCTACGCTGTGCATGAGCATCCACCGGTCCCGCGCGATGCCACCACACGCACCGCGCATCTCGATGCACTGGTGGACGTTGTTGTGGGTAAGTACGCACCGCTGCCGGCGTCGAGCCTCTCGATGCTGGTTCGACGCCTTCGCTATGGCGTCCCACAGTGGAGAGGAGAGTTGGGCCGCACACTGCAGCGAGCCAAACGTCGTCTCGCGCACGCGCGCGTCGAAGGCGTGGACTGGTATTGGCCTTCCGCAGAGGACCCCGCAGCGGCCGCGGTGGACGACCAGGTCCGTCTACTCGCGCCCTTCGATCCCGTCGTGTGGGACCGAAGGCGCTTCGAGATGCTATGGGAGTGGGCCTACCGCTTCGAGGCGTATACGCCGGTGCCAAAGCGGAAGCTCGGATACTACGCGCTGCCGCTGCTGTGGCGCGACCGCGTCATCGGCTGGGCCAACGTGTCGGTGAAAGACGACACGCTGCGCCCCGACATCGGCTACGTCGCTGCTCGCCCCCCGCGCGACCGTGCATACCGCCGCGCGTTGGACGAGGAGATCAATCGTCTGCGCACGTTCCTGGGTATCGAGGCAATTGATGATTGATGATCCGTGATCGTTGATTCGTTGCTGATTACAGATTCCCGATTGTCGATTGACACATCGACGCAATCGGCATTCAAGAATCACAAATCAACAACGAATCGCCAATCAAAGATCAAGAAATCAACAATGGCTTGCCGTAGCGACCGTCAGGCCCCTGCGAGAGAAACCCCGCGCGCAGAAGCTGCGCGAGGACGCGCTCGCAAGTAGCGAGATCGAGGCCGAGAAATGCCGCCGCCTCACGCGTGGTGAGACGGAGATCCGGCGTCGCCTCGAACTCTTCGCGGATCCACTGCACGAGTTTCCGAAACGATTTCATTTCCATCACCGTCCTGGCGACGCCGCCCTGCATCTTATGAATGGACGGAATAAACATGCAGGACGACGCCGTTGTGCATTGAGCATTCAGCATTGGGAATTGAGCCTTGACTGTCGTGCGCGTCAGCGCACGACGTTGAGAATGACGCCGCCGTAGATGCGGTGTCCGTATCGCGTCTCCTGTCCGAAGAACGCCGGCGCATCATCCTTGGACTGCACGGCGATGAAGCGATAGTCGCCACGTAGACCCCAGCGGCCGGCGTACCACTTCACACCTCCGCCGACGTTGGTCGTGAGAAACGTGGTGGTGTCGTTGACGCCGACCTCGGCGCGTTCGAACAGACTCAATCCGCCGAGACCTGCGGTTGCGTACGGCACGACCGAGCCACGTCCAGCATTGACGATCAGGTTGCCGCTGTAATTCAGGAAGTGCGGCGTCTTCACATCTGCTGCACCGGTCACAAAGTCGAGACTTTGCGAGACGCCGAGCAGTCCACTGACCTCACCTTCGACCCCGATGAACCGATTGAAGTTCACTGTGGCGCTGCCGCCCAGGTCGTAGTTGCCGAAGCTCGGACTGTTGCTGTCGCTCGCTTCGGTGAAGAACGTCGCGCCGCCAGGAAAGATGGTGACCTCGAACGCGCCAGGACCAGGCACTGGCTCCCGTGTCTGAGCCTGCGCACGATCGACGCCAACGAGTGAGATGAGTGCGAGTACTGCGAACCAACGTGACATGACTACCTCCGTGTAGTGTCCGGCTTTAGCCGGACCCGATTGTCCGGCTCCAGCCGGACCCGTGTTGCCCGTTACGAGATGGGGATTCCGCCGAGAGCCTTATAGAGAGCGATGACGCTCGTGAAGACGCCGGCCTCGGCCTGTGCCACCGCGTCTTCTGCCTGCAGTTGTGTGCGCTCTGCGTCGAGCAGCGCCAGGAAGTCGACGACGCCCGCCTGATACCGCGTGCGCGCGATCGTCGCGGCGCGCGTGCTTTCGCGAGCCTGGTCACCCAGTCTCACGAGCCGCTCCTGCTCCTCGCGATAGTTCACGAGGGCGTTCTCGGTCTCCTCGATCGCGCGGAGGACGACCTGTTCGTACTCGGCGATCGATTCACGCGTGGCGCCTTCCGCACCGCGCAGGCGCGCGCGGGCGCTGCCGATATCGAACCCCGCCCAGCTCAGCGCCGGCGTCACCGCCCAGGCGCGCGAATCGGAGACCTTGAAGAAGTCGCTGCCGCGGCCGGCAAGCAGACCGAGAAATCCGCTGATGCTGATCTGCGGAAAGAGCTCGGCGGCCGCCACGCCTTCACGCGCGGTCGCCGACGCCAACCGCCGCTCTGCGGCGCGGACATCGGGCCGTCGTCGCAGGAGCGATCCCGGCTCGCCGATGGCCAGCGCCTTTGTCAGCGGCGGATAGGCACGGGGTGTGAGATCGACGCCGAGTGCGCCCGGCCGCACGCCGATCAACACCGCAAGGTGATGTTCACGTTCGGCAATCGCGCTTCGGATCGGTGGGATGCTCGCTTCGATTGCCGCGACACGCGCCGCCGCGCTGGCGACATCCTGTTCCTCACCGATGCCGGCATCACGACGGACCTGTGTGAGGCGCAACGTCTCGCGCTGGTTGAGCAGACTCCGCTCGGCCACTGCGAGTTGCTGTTGGAGACCACGCAGCTCGAAGTAGTTGCGTGCGACTTCTGCGGCGACGCTCACGCGCACGTTGTCGACCTCGGCTTCGAAGCCTTCGGCGTTCGCCGCGGCCGCCCGCACCTGCGAGCGGACGCGACCGAACACGTCGATCTCCCAGAACGCATCGAAGCCGGCGCGATACGTCGTGATGGGACGGGGTCGTTCCGAGAAGCCAGGAATCGCCTGATCCCTTCGATCGACGCTCGCGCCGACTACGGCCGTTGGAAAGCGATCAAGCGCGACATCGTCGAAGAAGGCGCGCGCTTGATCGACCCGGGCAACGGCCATTCGCACATCGTGATTGGCCGCCAGTGCTCGCCCGACCAGATCGTCGAGGACTGGATCCTCGAACTGCTGCCACCAACGCGGATCGAACGGCTGCTCCACCGTCAACGCCGTGTCCACGTGGCTCAATGCCGCCGGCGGAACGTTCGGCGCGACGTACGGGCGTCGCACGCCGCACGCCGCGGCAGTGACAATCAGAACTCCGAAGAGCGCGGTCTTCAGACCGCGCGTGAAGATGGGACGCATGATTAGTTCCCCTCCGCCGGTGCAGCGACCGGCAGGACGGGTCTCCTGATGTGCGCGTGACGATGCGTGAGCTTGGTGATGACGACGTAGAACACCGGCGTCAGGAAGAGACCGAACAGGGTCACGCCCAGCATGCCGGCAAACACCGCGATCCCCATCGCCTGACGAATCTCGAAGCCCGCGCCCGACGAGAACACCAGTGGCAGCACGCCCATCACGAACGCCATCGACGTCATCAGAATCGGGCGCAGACGGATGCGGCACGCCGCCAGGATGGCGTCGAGTGTGGACTCCCCTTCTTCCTCGCGCTGCTTCGCGAACTCGACGATGAGAATCGCGTTCTTGCACGCCAACCCGGCGAGCACGAGGAAGCTGATTTGCGTGAACACGTTGTTGTCGCCACCGGTCAACCACACACCGGCAATCGCCGAGAACAACGTCATCGGAACGATCAGGATCACTGACAACGGCAGCGTCCAGCTCTCGTACTGCGCAGCGAGCACGACGTAGACGAGCAACACGCAGAGCGGGAATATCAGCAGCATCGTGTTGCCGGCGAGCAGCTCCTGATACGCGAGCTCCGTCCACTCGAAGGTCATGCCCGGCGGCAGTTCGGCGCGCAGCGTGTCGGCAATCGCCGCCTGTGCCTGACCCGAGCTGAATCCCGGCGCCGGACCGCCATTGATCTCGGCGGCCGGATAGCCGTTGTAGTGCATCACCTGATCGGGTCCGTAACTGCGTGACACCGTCACGAGCGATCCCAGTGGCACCATGTCGCCTCGCGCATTGCGCGTCTCGAGGCGACGGATCTGCTCTGGTTGCAGACGGAACTTCGATTCCGCCTGCGCGTTGACTTGATACGTGCGCCCGAAGCGATTGAAGTCGTTGACATAGAGCGAGCCGAGGTACACCTGCAGCGTCTCGAAGACGTCGGTCAGCTCCACGCCGTAGCTCTTCACGCGCTCACGATCGACGTCGGCCTGGATCTGCGGCACGCTCACCTGGAAGCTCGAAAACAGTCCCGCCAGCGACGGCTGCTTTTGCGCCTTGGAAATGCCGTTCTGCAACTGCCCGTAGAGATCTTCGAAGCCGCTGCCGGCGCGATCCTCGACATAGAGCTTGAAACCGCCGACCTGACCAAGACCCTGCACGGGTGGCGGCGGGAAGATGGCGACGATGGCTTCCTGGATCTCGCCGAAGAACTGACCATTGAGCTGCTGCACGATGGCGTCAGCCCTCAGGTCACGACTCGTGCGCTCTTCCGACGGCTTCAACACGACGAAGGCGATGCCGGCATTCGGCGCGTTCACGAAGCCGTTGATCGAGAGGCCCGGAAACGCCACTGAGCTGAGGACACCCGGATGCTTGAGCGCGATCGACGACATCTTGCGGATGACGGCGTCGGTGCGATCGAGCGTCGCGCCGTCAGGCAACTGCGCAAACGCGACGAGATACTCTTTGTCCTGCGTCGGCACGAAGCCGGGCGGCACGCGCGAAAACCCCGCCGTCGTCAGACCGATGAGGCCGACATAGAGCACGATCGCAACTGCGGATACGCGCAGCACGCGTCCCACGCCGGCGCTGTAGGCGTTCGAGCCACGAGCGAAGAACCGGTTAAAGGCGCGGAAGAACCACCCGAACAGACGATCGGCGGTGCGCTGAACGATGTCGCGCGACGCCTCTCGCGGCTTCAGCAGGCGCGACGCGAGCGCCGGGCTGAGCGTCAGCGAGTTGAAGGCCGAGATGACCGTCGAGATCGCAATCGTCAGCGCGAACTGCCGGTAGAACTGCCCGGTCAAGCCGCTCACGAATGCCGTCGGCACGAAGACGGCGCAGAGGACGAGTGCAATCGCGATGATCGGACCCGACACCTCTTCCATCGCCTTGCGCGTGGCTTCGAGTGGCGGCAACCCGAGCTCTATATGACGCTCGACGTTCTCGACGACGACGATCGCGTCGTCAACGACGATGCCTATCGACAGTACGAGACCGAAGAGCGAGAGCGTGTTGAGGGAAAAGCCCATCGCCAGCATCACGGCGAACGTGCCGATGAGTGATACCGGCACCGCGACAAGCGGGATGACCGAGGCGCGCCATGTCTGCAGGAAGACCATGACGACGATCACGACGAGCAGAATCGCCTCGAACAGCGTTTCAACCACGGCCTCGATCGAGTTGCGGACGAAGACCGTCGGGTCGTAGACGATCTTGTAGTCCACGCCCTCCGGAAACTCCTGCTTCAGCCGCTCCATCGTCTGGCGCACCTGGTTCGACGCCTCGATGGCGTTGGTGCCTGGCCGCTGGAAGATGCCGATCGCGACTGCCGGCTGGTTGTCGAGCAGGGCCCGCAGCGCGTACAAGTTCGAGCCGAGCTCGACGCGTCCGACGTCCCGCACGCGAGTGATCTGTCCATCCGGCGTCGCGCGGACGACGATGTCGGCGAACTCGTCTTCGGTCGTCAGGCGTCCACGTGTATTGACCGAGAGCTGGAACGTGGTGTCTACGGGCGCGGGCTGCGCGCCGAGCACACCGGCCGCCACCTGCACGTTCTGCTCACGGATCGCGCGGATGACGTCCGACGTCGTCAAGCGTCGCGATGCGAGGCGATCGGGATCGAGCCAGATCCGCATGCTGTACTCGCCCGCACCGAACACCTGCGCGCTGCCCACGCCGGTGATGCGTGTGAGTTCGTCTTTCACGCGCAGATTGGCGTAGTTCGAGAGATACAGCTGGTCGTACCGGCCGCTCGGCGAGACCAGGTGCACGACCATGATGAAGTCCGGCGTCGATTTCTCTGTCACCACGCCGATGCGCTGCACTTCCGAAGGCAGTCGCGGCAGTGCCTGCGCCACGCGGTTCTGTATCTGGACCTGCGCGTTATCGAGATCGGTGCCGAGCGCAAAGGTGACGGTGAGCTGCATCCGCCCGTCGGATGTCGCCTGCGAGAACATGTAGAGCATGTCCTCGACGCCATTGATCTGCTGCTCGAGCGGCGAGGCCACGGTCTCGCCGATCACCTTTGGATTCGCGCCCGGGTACGTCGCTCGCACGACCACCGTTGGCGGCACGACCTGCGGGTACTCGCTGATCGGCAGCTGGAAGAGCGCGATGGCTCCGGCCACGACGATCACGAGCGAGAGCACGGCCGCGAAAATCGGCCGATCGACGAAGAACTTCGAGAATCTCATGACGAGTGATCCGTCGCCTCGACGACGGGAGTGACCTGCACTCCTGGACGAACACGCTGAAGACCATTCACGACGACCGACTCGCCGGCCTCGAGGCCCGTGCGCACGACGCGAAGGCCATCGACGATCGGGCCGAGCGTCACGCTGCGGTACTGAACCTCGTTCTTCGGCCCGACGACGTAGACGAACTTCTTACTGAGGTCGGTACCAACCGCGCGGTCCTGAATCAGCAGGCCGCGATACGAACCGGTACCTGCGAGGCGCAGCCGCACGAAGAGACCCGGCGTGAGCTGACCGTCGCTGTTGCGGAAGAC
>JBKPRH010000193.1:0-17778 GCA_046765795.1 Acidobacteriota bacterium
CACGATCGCCACCGAAGGCGAGGCCGGCAAAACATGGGGCAGCCTCACGAATCTGTTCCGCGCCGGCGGCGAGACGTGGATCACCGGCAGCTACGATCCGGATCTCAATCTCACCTACTGGGGTACGGCGCAGGCGAAGCCATGGATGCCGGTGAGCCGCGGGATGTACACGCTCGACAAGGCGCTGTACACGAGCTCCACCGTCGCGCTCGATCTCGATACCGGCAAACTGGCGTGGTACTACTCGCATGCGCCCGGTGAGGCGCTCGACCTCGACATCGTCTTCGAGCGCGTGCTCGTCGATTCGGGCGGACAGAATCTGGTGTTCACCGTCGGCAAGGACGGCGTGCTCTGGAAGCTCGATCGCAAAACGGGTAAGTATCTCGGTCACAAGGAGACCGTCTTCCAGAACGTGTGGGAGAAGTTCGATCCGCAGACCGGGACGCCGATGTATCGCGCCGACATCATCGACCACGAGGTCGGGCAGTGGATCGACGGGTGCCCGAGCACCGAGGGCGGTCACAACTGGCAGGCGATGAGCCACAACCGCGCCACGAATCAGCTGATCATCCCGCTCAGTCAGAGTTGCATCGCGATCCGCGCGCAGAAGATCGAGCAGAAGGAAGGCGGCGGCAGCGGCGGCGGAGCCGATCGACGCTTCTACGAGATGCCGGGCACCGACGGCAACATCGGCAAGCTCGCGGCGTTCGACGTCAACACGATGAAGGAGACGTGGTCGCTGCAGCAGCGGGCGCCCTTCCTCACCGCGGTGTTGTCAACGGCAGGCGGTGTCGCGTTCGTTGGCGACCTGGATCGATCGTTCAAGGCCGTCGATGTGCGCACCGGCAAGATCCTGTGGCAGACGCGTCTCGCGACATCAGTCCAGGGCTTCCCGATGTCGTTCAGCATCGACGGCAAACAGTACATCGCGGTGACGACTGGTCTCGGCGGCGGCAGCCCGCGCCTCGTGCCTTCGACACTCGCGCCTGAGATTCGTCCTCCCAGCACTGGTCAGGCTCTCTACGTCTTCGCATTGCCGGATAAGAGGTAGACATGAAAGCCATACTCGCGATTCTTTTTGTCATCGCTCTGTGCAGCGCGCGGCCGGTGGCCGCGCAGTCGTGTGAGATGCTCTCGTCGCTGAAGTTGGAGAACGCGACCGTCACGATGGCGCAGTCGGTCGCAGCCGGTGCGTTCACGCCACCACAAGGTGGTGGTCGCGGCGGAGGTGCGCAGTTCGCGGATCTCCCCGCTTTCTGCCGCGTCGCGGCGACGCTGAAGCCGTCGCCGGACTCTGACATCAAAGTCGAAGTCTGGCTGCCTTCGTCTGGATGGAATGGCAAGTTCCAGGCAACCGGCAACGGCGGTTGGAACGGCAACATCGACACCAACGCACTCGCCGCCGGTATTCGCCGCGGCTACGCAACCGCGAGCACCGATACCGGCCATCAGGGTGGCGGTGGTCCGTGGATGCAGAATCGCGAGAAGGTCGTCGACTACGGGTATCGCGCCGTCCATGAGATGACGGTCAAAGGCAAAGCGATTGCCGCGGCGTTCTACGGCAACCAGGCGCGGCTCTCCTACTTCGTTGGCTGCTCCGCGGGAGGGCGCCAGGGTCTGATGGCCGCGCAGCGCTACCCCGAAGACTTCGACGGCATCGTCGCTGGCGCGCCGGCGCTGAATGCCACGGGCCGCGCCGTGTTCGCGATGTATGTCGCGCAGAACCTGCACAAGGACGAGGCCGCGTACATTCCCGCGACGAAGTATCCGGCGATTCACAACGCGGTGCTTCAAGCGTGCGACGCGCACGACGGCGTCAAGGACGGCGTCATCGAGAACCCGACCAAGTGCTCGTTTGATCCGAAAGTGCTCGCCTGCTCTGGTGCAGATTCCGATGCATGTCTCACCGAGCCGCAGATCAACGCCGCGCGGAAGATGTATCAGGCGGTGGTGAACACACAGACCAAGAAAGAGATCTTCCCGGGTCTTACCTACGGCAGTGAACTTGGCTGGGCGACGTTCGGCGCGCCGCAGCCGTTCCCCATCGGGTCGCAGATGTTCCAGTATCTCGTGTTCAACAACCCGAACTGGGATTTCAAGACGCTGAACTTCGACAGCGACATGGCGGCTGTCGAGAAGGCCGAGGCCGGTCTCATCAACTCGCGTAATCCCGATCTCAAGAAGTTCACCGGACGCGGCGGCAAGCTGATTCAGTATCACGGCTGGGCCGATCCGCAGATTCCGGCACCGAGCAGCACGCAGTATTACCAGAGCGTCATCGACACGATGGGCGGCGCGAGCAAGGTGATGGACAACTACCGTCTGTTCATGGTGCCCGGGATGAACCACTGCGGCGGCGGTCCTGGTACGACGACGTTCGACATGCTCGCCGCGCTCGAGCAATGGGTGGAAAAGAAGCAGGCGCCGAATCAGATCCCGGCGTCGCGCGTGGTCGAGGGTAAGGTCGAACGCACGCGGCCGCTGTGCCCGTATCCGCAGGCTGCCACCTACAAGGGCTCGGGCAGCACGGACGACGCGGCCAATTTCGTTTGTAAGTGACGTTCGTAGGGGCGACGCATGCGTCGCCCTTTTTTCTGGCGGGTCTACAAAGCAAGACCCGCCCTACGTCAGTCCTCTGTGGGCCGCTCGACGCTGTCGATCACCAGATGCTCGACCGGCCCGCGCTCTGACTCCAGCTTCAATCCCAACTCGCGCACGGCATCGAACATCGTCGGCCCGTCGTCAATTGGCGCGGCCGGAGTGGTGGCTCCCGCGGCCTGCGTGGTGAGCGGCCCCTGTCCGCCGATGTTCCGCATCGAAAACTCCAGCTCGAAATCATACAAGCCGGTGAGCCCCGTCTTGTCGACGACGCGTTTGTTCAGAAACGATGAGATCTGACTCACGATCAGCTGAATCGGCTGGCCGCCGCCCCTGAACGACAACACTGGCACACTGTTCGTTGCACCGTTGGCCGCCTGCACCGGACGCATGCTCATCGTGCACATTGGCTTTTCGTTCGGACCCGGCATGCTGAACGGAACGGGACCCGCTCCGCCCGCACGCGCCGCAGCCGCTGCTGCTCGCCGCTCCGCGAGGATCTTCTCGCAATCATCGGTGCTCTTCGACAGCTTCGGTCCGAGCTTGCCATCACTCCGCGCCAGCATGAGCGCGTAGATCTGCGTCTCGCGTGTTTCGCTATGGACCTTGAGCTTGAAGCGATCCGCAAGCAGACCACGAATCATCAGCGTCGTCTGATCTGGAGTGGAGCCTGCTGGCGCCTTGGCGACGATGTCGAAGCGCTCGGAGTCGATCCAGCTCGGACCTCCGACCATTTGATAGCTCGACACGCGATACGCCTGGAAGATCAGCAGGCGCAGCGGGATGTTGGTCATTCGGAATTCGCTTGGCACCGTGCGCATCGCCGACATCATCGGTCCGGACTTGTTGGTCTTGACCGACGCCACCTCGAATTCCAGATGCGGCGCGTCCCACGGTGGCGCGGGCGGCGGCTGCCCGCCGATGAACACCGTCGCCGGGGTTTGCGCGGAAAGGGTCACCACCAAGGCGAATGGGACGATCGCTAGGAATCGCATGACGACCTCGCCCTTTATGGACGCTCGACGCAGAATTCTGGACGGCTAATTCTCGTCCGGCTTCTCCGCCCGGTCGATGACCATCACCTCGACCGGACCACGTGTGGATTCCAGCTTGAGGCCGAGCTGCTCCTGCAGCGCCGTAAAGATCGACGCGGCATCGTCGAGCGGTGCGACGGGGATGCCGGCATCGACCGCGCCCGTTGTCGGCGGCGGGGAGAACTGCAGATCGAAATCGAATTCACCGGTGAGGCCAGTCCTGTCCACGACCTCACGACCGACGTAGGGCCGCAGCGCATTGGCAAGAGCGCTCATCATGATATTGCCGGCACGATAGGTCAGCATCGCGCTGCCGCGCCCGCTGACTCGCATCTGACACACCACCGGTTCGTTCGGCGCAGGAGGAGGCGGGATCGCCACGCGCCCTCCCCGCGCGCGCGCCGCTTCGGCAATCGTCGCAGCGCGCTGTGCACGGAGCGGCCCGCAGTCAGTGGTCGACGGCTTCAGATTGGGACCGAGGCGATCGTCCGCGCGCGCTTTCACGAGTGCGTAGATTGGCGTGTCGCGCGTTTCCATGTGCATCACGAGCTTGAATCGATCTTTCAGCAGCGTCCGCACCATCGCGCGCGTCTGCTCAGGCAGGGCGTCGTCAGGCGCCTTGGCGGCGATGTCGAAGCGATCCGTACCGACCCAGTCAGGCCCGCCGATGACTTGATAGAACGAGAGCTGGTAGGCGTTGGTGATGACGACCTTGAGCGGGATATTCGTGGCAGTGAGTCGGCCCGGCGGCATGACAAACGAGCCACCCCGCGCATCTGTCTTGTTCGCCTTGACTGACGCGACTTCGAAGGCCGGCTCCTGTTCAACGGACTGCGAGGCTTGCGCAGCGATCGCTGCGAGCGCGAACACCGAGACGATCAGATGACGCACGGCCCGCCCTCCGGCGTCGAGTATACAATCGCCCTCATGTCGACATCGAAGCGCTCTTTTACTGCGCTGGCCGGCGGACTGCTGTTCGTCGTCGCGGTGGCCGCCCAACAGAAACCTGATCCGCGGCCGAACGTACCCGCGATTCTTCGCAGCTATCAAACCGTCACGGCCGAACGTCTCAAGAACCCCGAGCCGGGAAACTGGCTGACGATTCGCCGCACGTACGACGGCTGGGGCTATAGTCCGCTCAATCAGATCACGACGTCGAACGTCGGACAGTTGCGCAGAGTGTGGAACATCCCGACCATGGAGGGCCGCGTCCACGAGGCGGCACCGGTCGTCAACAACGGTGTGATGTTCATCACCTCGCCGAACAACCAGGTCATCGCACTCAACGCGAAGACCGGCGAGGTGCTGTGGCGCTACAAGCGGCCGCGCCCGGCCGGTGCGTTCGTCCTGCATGACACCAACCGCGGCGTCGCGCTGTATGGCGACAAAGTCTTCTTCGCCGCCGGCGAGGCGGTCCTCACCGCTCTTGACGCACGCACGGGCAAAGAGGTGTGGACGAAGTCAGTAGCCGACAACAAGTCGGCCTACTACCTCACGCTGGCGCCGCTTGTTGCGGACAACAAACTGATGATCGGAGCATCGGGCGGCGAGTTCGGTGTCCGCGGCTTTGTGGCCGCGTTCGATCCAGACTCGGGCAAAGAGTTGTGGCGAACATTCATGGTGCCAGCGCCCGGTCAGCCCGGCAGCGAGACGTGGCCGAAGGGCGATCAGTGGAAGACCGGTGGCGCACCGATCTGGGTGACGGGCAATTACGACCCCGACACCAACATCGCCTACTGGGGCACTGGCAACGGCGGACCGTGGATGGGCGATCAACGTCCTGGTGACAATCTCTACGTCGCCTCCACCGTGGCCATCGACGTCGCGACGGGGCAAATCAAAGGGCACTTCCAGTACAACCCGAACGAGTCGTGGGACTGGGATGAAGTGTCGCCGCCGCTGCTCATCGACTATCAGCGCAACGGGCGCACCATCAAAGGACTGGTCAACGTCGCACGCGACGGCTATCTCTGGTTCCTCGAGCGCAGCAACGGTCCGATTAAGTTTGTTGAAGGCAAGCCATACGTCATTCAGAACGTGTTCAAGAGTCTCGATCCGAAGACCGGCAAACCCGACGTTGATCCCGCGCACAAGCCCGGCACCGGCCGACGGACCGAGTTCTGTCCGGGCTCGCACGGCGGGAAGAACTGGCCGCCGATCGCGTTCAATCCGCAGACGCGCATGATCTACATCCCGGCCAACAACGGATTATGCGGAGCGCTCACCGGCATCCCGGTGACGTATCAGGCTGGCAAGAGCTTCGCGGGCACGCAGTTTGGCGGCCCGCCGCTCTCCGCACCTGGTGCCGATCACGTCGGTGGTGAAGTGCAGGCCTGGAATGTCGACACCGGCCAACGTGTGTGGCGTCACACCTACGAGTTCACGCCGAACTGGGGATCGATGCTGACGACGGCTGGCGGACTTGTCTTCACCGGCGGCACCAACGATCGCAAGATTCACGCGTTCGACGCCACGAGCGGCAAGCTGCTCTGGGAATCCGTCACCAACACCGGCATCGTTGCGCCACCGACGACGTTCACAGTCGACGGCAAGCAGTACGTCGCGGTCCTGTCAGGTTGGGGGGGCGATGTGCGCGGCATGAATGGCGCGATCGGTCGTCTGTTCCCCGGCAAAGTGCCGGAGCCGCCCGACAACAACGGCGCCATCGCCGTGTACGCGCTGCCGTAGTGAGCGTGAACGGAGATCTCGGAGCAAACGGATTAACACGGAGGAAGGGAGAAACGGAGTGATGGCTCACGGCCTACTTGCGGCCACGCGAGACCTCGGTCTGCCCCGACGCAAGCACGTGCATGCGCGACTTGAAACGCCAGCCTTGCGGGGTCTTCACATACACGTCCTCGTAGCGGCCCTGCGCTTCGACTTTCCCTGGCTCGGCATCCAGACCGATGGCGATGAGATACACCTTGCCCGTGGCGCCGCCGGGGGCCGGCTCGATCACGTGATTCACCAGCATGTGGACGATGCCGGCCCAGGGAACGTCCTTGCAGTCAGGCATGCCGCCGCGTGCGGCTTCGGCAAGACGGTCTCGCCCCGCGAACGTGTTCAGGATCTTTCCGTTCCGTGACGTGGCGAAGGTGCCGTCGGCCACATAGAGATCGGCATAGTCGTAGCCGCGGTTGGTGCACTCGTCGATCGCGTAGGCGTATTTCGAGACGAGTTGTTGAATCGCGATGTAGTCGTCTGACGTCAGCGTGGGCTTCTGCGCGAACAGCTGTACGCCGGCCACGATCACGAGGATCCCGGTCGCAGTGGCCCTCATCGCCCGAGCTCCGCGATGAGGCCTCATCGTCCCAGCTCCACCATGAGCGCGTCCAACTGCTGATACTGCAGGCACCCGCCTGTCGGTGGACTCTGCGGACAACCGGTGGATCGCCAGCCGTAGTCGTCCTCGAGGATCTTTGCGAGCTGCGCCTTCGTGCTGCCCTTCTTGATCAGACCGATCAAACGGGTGCGCATGGTCTGGAGATCCGATTTGAACTTCACGAGGTCGGCCTTCGTGGACACGGCTCCGTGCCCCGGGATGACGGTATCGAAGTCCAGCTTCAAGACGCCGTCGAGCGTCTTCGACCACTCCATGAAGCTGCCGCCCTGCACATAGTCCACATAGATCGGCACACCCGGAGGACGCGGCTGCGCAGGCGCTGCGCCACGACCGCCGCCTCTGAAGGCCAGGAACAAATCGCCGGTGTGGATGGCACGCACCTCGGGGAAATAGATCACCGCGTCGCCGCTGGTGTGACCGCGACCGAAGTAATAGGCTTGCACGTCCTTCCCACCAAGATGCACGTCGAGTTGATCAGTGAACGTGACGCGCGGCAGCCCGATCGGCGTACCGGGTGTGTCCTCGTAGTACGGCCGCTTCAGGTCCTTCAGATTCGCGTAGACGTTCCGATGTGCGATCACCTCGGCGATCGGCAGCATTTTCAGATCGCCGCCCGCATGATCGTCGTGCTGGTGCGTGTTGATGACGTACTTCAGCGGCTTGTCGGTGACCGTCTTGACTTGTGCCAGGATGTCGGCGTGATTGCGGTCGAACATGTCGTCCACGAGGATGACACCGTCGTTGGTGGCATAGAGCGCGACGTTGCCACCCTCACCGGCGATCATGTGCAGGTCGCCCTTGACGCGCTCGGTGCGTAGCGGACCAGGCGGCTTGGCCGTCTGCGTATAGACCGCCCACGCGCTGTGCAGCACGAACACAGCGACCAGGAGACCGAACAGCGTGACTCGCTTCATGCGCGCGACTATACCGTAGTCGTTTGGGCTTTAGGCTTTGGGCTTTGGGCTTTGGGCTTTGGGCTTTGCCTAGAGCCTAGAGCCAAAAGCCTAAAGCCTGAGATTGCGCAACGTGTCGAGGTTCTGCATGTCGTAACGGTCGATCGCGATCGAGTTCGGCTTGGTGACATTCGTCGCCTTCTCGGTCTCGATCAGGATCGGCAGATGGCGGAACCGCCGATCGTGCAGCAGGCGCCGGAACGGTTCGAGGCCGAGGCAGCCCTGGCCGATGTGCTCGTGGCGATCGACGCGACTTCCGCAGGGCCGCTTCGAATCGTTCCCGTGAAATACCTTCAAGCGATCGAACCCGATCAGCCGATCGAACGTGGAGAACGTGTCGCGATACCCCGTCTCCGAGACGATGTCGTATCCCGAAGCGACGAGATGACACGTGTCGAGACAGACGCCGACCAGCGGGGATCCGTCGAGCAGTTCGATGATCGCGGCGAGATGCTCGAAGCGATGCCCGAGCGTACGTCCCTGCCCCGCCGTATGCTCGAGCAGCACCATCGTCTTGCGGCGGGGCCGCGACGTGAACGCGGTACGAATCGCGTCAGCGATGAGGCGAAGCCCATCCTGCTCAGTGCCGGTCGTGCAGACACCAGGGTGAATCACCACGCCGAGCAGACCAAGGTCGTGAGCACGATCGAGCTCGTCCACGAACGCCGTAAGCGTCGGCCCGCGCAGCCCCGGAGATGCAGTGGCAAGGTTGATCAGATAACTGGCGTGCGAGACAACGGGCGTAAGCCCGGTCTCGCGCACGCGGCGGCGAAACGCACGGATGTCGGCGGGATCGAGCGGCTTGCCGAGCAGCTGCCGCGAGTTCTTGGTGAAGATTTGCAGCGCTTCACAGCCATGCAGCACCGCCCGCTCGACGGCAGTGGAGACGCCACCGGCCACGGACATATGAGCACCAATACGCACGCTCTCCCGTAATATACGACTCATGGCGAGGCCATCTAATAGTCCGTATATGCTGAATGCGTACGATTCACAACCAGCCTGCGACAGCGGCTCTTCGGCCGCGACAACGGAGCGGCCGGTAGTAATTCGCGAAAGGCATCCCCCGAGGCATCCGGCCCGAACTACTCTGTTGCTCGCGTTCGCGTCGGCCACGCTGACCGTGGTCGTGCTGTTCGCGCAGGGCAATCCTGAAGCCGCCAAAATCCCGAACCCCGTTGCTGCAGACGCCGCGTCGATAGCGACGGGCAAGCAGGTGTATACGCGCTATTGCGCCGTGTGCCACGGCATCAACGGCGAGGGCGGATCCGGCAGCGACATCAGTCCGCCGGCGCCCGATCTGACCGACAAGGAATGGAAGCGCGGCGGCACCGACGGCGAGATCTTCTCGGTGATCAAGAACGGCGTGCCTCCGGATCTCGCGATGGAACCATGGGGCGATCGCATCAAAGACCCGGACATCTGGAACGTGGTGAACTACATTCGATCGCTGGCCAAGAAGTAAGCGATGCGATTGCGCTGGCTCTCGGCTTTGGGCTCTGGGCTTGTGGCGGTAGTCGTCGCAGTCCAAGTGCCAGTGGCTGCTCAACGAAACGCCACGTCCGACATCGACGCGATCTATCCGGACATCGAGACGCTCTACAAAGATCTCCATCGCAATCCCGAGCTCGCGTTCCAAGAGACGCAGACAGTCGCGAAGCTGAGTGCACGATTGAAAGCACTTGGCTACGACGTGACCACCGGCGTCGGCAAGACGGGCATCGTCGCAATCATGAAAAACGGAGCGGGCCCTACGGTCATGCTCCGTACAGAGCTCGACGCGCTTCCGGTCGCCGAGAAAACTGGACTGCCGTTTGCCAGCACGGTGACGACGAAGAACACCGCGGGCCAGATGGTGCCGGTGATGCACGCCTGCGGTCATGACATTCACATGTCGGCATGGGCGGGCACCGCGCGGATCATGGCCGAGCACAAAGACCGATGGCGCGGCACGCTGATGCTCGTCGGCCAGCCCGCCGAGGAGACGCTCGGCGGCGCAGTCGCCATGCTCGAGGATGGGCTGTTCAAACGATTCCCCAGGCCGGACTTCGCGCTCTCGATTCACGACGATGACACGATGCCGTCGGGAACGATCGGCTATCACGCGGGTCTCTTCCGCGCGATGTCAGATCGCGTCGAGATCACCGTGTACGGACGCGGCGGTCACGCGGCGATGCCGCACAACACGATCGACCCCGTTGTGCTCGCGTCGCGCATCGTGCTGTCGCTACAGACGATTGTCTCGCGTGAAAACAATCCCGCCGATCCAGTGGTGATCACCGTGGGATCGATTCACGGCGGCACGCAAGGCAATGTGATCCCTGACGAAGTGAAGATGGAACTCTCGGTGCGCACGCTCACACCACAGGTGCGTACGCGAACGTTTGCCGCAATCCGCCGCATCGCCAAGGGTGAAGCCGACGCTGCGGCCGCGCCTCGCGAGCCACTGGTAACTGCGCCTGCCGCCGCTCCTCCGCCGGTCGTCAATGACCCTGCTCTGATCTCGCGACTCGCTGCCGCGCTGAAGACGTCACTCGGCAATGAGCACGTCGTCGAAATGCCGACGAAGATGACGTCGGAGGACTTCGCATACTACGGTGCTGCTGGCGTGCCGGCCGCGCTGCTGCATATCGGCGCCGTCAGCCCGGCAAAGCTCGAACAGTCGCGCAAGACCGGCGTACCGGTCCCTGCGCCGCATTCGCCCGAGTGGGCGCCCGAGCACGAGCCCACGCTCAAAGGCGCTATTCGCGCTGAGGTCGCCGCTCTTCTCGAACTGCTTCGATAGCACGGAAAACACGTGAATCGCTGATCGCAGAATTTTCTAAACACAGAGTTCACAGGGGCACTCCTGCGGTGGGTGTTCGCTCTACGGCGACTTGCGGATCTGGTCGAGCAGATCGAACACCGAATCGGCAACTGCATCGGGCTGACTCTCAGCGATGAGATGCGTGCTGCTCGGGATTTTCTTCCATGTGCCATGAAGACGTTGAGCGAGTTCCCGATGGCTCGCCTCAACGTCGGCTCGCAACTGCTGCACATCGATGAACGGCTCGGCGAACGGCGGCAGGAGCTGCCGCGCACTCGACGCTGAAAGGACGACGACGGGAATCGATGTCGACAGTGGCGGTGCCTGTTTGAACTCGCGCTCGGTCTCTGACATGCCGCGCGCGATCGCGCAGGTTGCGGTCCAGGGCTTCGCGCCGTACGTGATCGCGGCCGATCGACGCCCGCCCTCCGTATCGGCGCCGAGACCAAACGGATCCGTCAGACGCATCACGCCGAACCGGGACAGCACCCCCGCCGTACACGCCAATGCGGTCACGGTCCACCGCCGCTCCACGATGCGTGGAATGGTCAGACTGTTGGCGGCATCCACGAACGCGATTCCGGCAACGCGCTCAGGATACGTGCGCGCAAACATCTCGCCGACGAGTCCGCCAACAGAGGACGCGACGAGCACGAACGGAGCGGTCAGCTTCGCGCGATCCTGCAGAACTCCGAGATCGTTCGCCATCCCACCAATCGTCGTCACGCCTGCTGCCGCATCGCTCCATCCGCGTCCCAGATAGTCGAAGCTGCACACACGCGTGCGCGTGGCCAGACGATCGCGGGCTTTCGACGAGCTCATCGAGTTGCCCCAACCACTCGACAAGAACATCACCGTCGGCTCCATTGGATCGTCACGGCCGATGCACACGAGATGCATGCGTCGTCCGGCGACATCGACCATCGTGCCCGGCGGGGGGAATTCGCGCGCAGCTTCAGCATCGGCATAGGCCTCGTAGGTCAGACCGGCCAACGGGATCAACACAATGAGTGCCGCCCATGCGAACACCACTGCACGGCGACTGTGAAACATCCATCGCGGCACACGCGCGCGATAGTCGTCCCAGCGGCGGCCGTGCGTGCGCGCCAGATACGGCTCTTCGTTCACGAGCACGCGTACGTGGAACGCCACCATCACGATGAGCGCATAGACGATGAGTGCCGACGAGCCAAACGCCATCGCCCAGCCCCACAAGATCAGGCTGACGCCGACGTACATCGGATTACGTGAGTAGCGGTACGGCCCAGACGATACGAGATTGCGCGGCGGATCCCACGGCGCGAGCGTGCCTTTGCCGGTCACGAGGAAGTCGCGGACACACCACAGCAGAAGCGTGATGCCGGGAACGAGAAGGATGAGCGCGAGGGCGTTGAACGAGCCCTCGCGCACACGAGGCCACGCGATGAGGAGCGGAACGACGAACGCCACCAGCCCCGGGAGGGCGAGGAAGGCCAGCAGCGCTCGCAGCAACATGTCGTTCGAATCGTTCGAATCGTTCGGATCGTTCGAATCGTTCGTCGCGTTCGAATCGTTCGTCGCGTTCGAATCGTTCGGGCCGTTCGAACGAACCGAACGAGTCGAACGACACGAACGATCCGAACGATCCGAACGATCCGAACGCTATTTGTCCAGCGGACTGTTCCGCACCTGGAACTTCACCAGCTTGCTGGTCGTGCCCTTCCCACCTTCAGCGTGGAACGGCGCGCGCGTGGCGTAGGTCGTCCAGATGCCCTTGCCCTTCCAGCCGCCCTTCGGATCATCGATGCGACCGTCGATGCCCTTCGCGTAGAAGCCCATCGGATATGGCACGCGGAACGTCATGAACTTGCCATCCACGAGTGCCAGCAGACCTTCCGATCCGTTGCCAGTCGCAAGCGGCACATCCTTGCCAACGCCGAGCATGTCGAAGCGATCGATGAAGTTGTAGTACGCCGTGTCGGCACTCGCGGAATCCACGGCGCCCTTGTAGTTCGGACCGGGGAACGGATAGAGCGTCCAGCCTTCGGGACAGTGTTGGCCGGTTGCGTTCGGACCATTCAGGGGCGCTTTGCACTTGCGGCGATCGAAGCTCGCGAGATGGCCGCTCGACAGCACCGCCCACACGACGCCATTGCTGTCGACGTCCATGCCACGCGGTGCGAAGCCCTGTGTCTTCGCGTTGGGATTCTTCCACGGCACTTCGTAGATTTCAGACAACGCGGTCTCGGGTGGATTCGATCCGAGCGTGAGACGCACGAGTGAACCGGGCATCCCCTGCACCGATCCCCAGATGCTGTCGCCGCCCGGCGTAGGCGCGACGCCGTAGAACGGCGCGTTGATCCGCTTGTCCTTCGTCGGATCGACCGGCTGATCGGGCTCGACATACGCGTCGCGCTTGCCGTTGCCGTTGGTGTCGAGCACGAACACCGTCCAGCCCTGCGCCTTCTGCTCGTCTTTCGTCTTATCGTACACACGCGTATCGAACCAGCCCTCGACGGGTCCTCCGCCGGTGAACCACAGCACGTCGTTGTCATCGAAGTTGAGATGATGCGTGCCGAAACAGGTGTCGATCGTCGTGACCGTCTTGGTCTTCGGGTCGTACATCTGCATCTGGCGCCCGCTCTGCGCGATCGGGAACGCCTTCGCCGACGGATGCGACGAGCCCTGTTTGCAGAAGTCCGAGGTCTGATTCTGACGAATGCGTGCGGCAATCCAGACGCGCGCCTGCTTGTCCATCGCGAAGCTGTGGGCGTTCGCCTGGCTCGTCCAGATCGTATCCTCGCCCCAGTACGGCGACGGCTGCGCCGGCGGCGTGTTCGCCTCGCTCGGCGTCTTCGGGTCGCGCACGACGAGTTTGATCTGGGTCGCAGTATGCGTTCTCGGGTCGACGACCGGCATGTAATCCGCGCTGGCTTCGAGCGCGCCGTAGATCGGGCCGTTCGGATTGACCGTCGGATTGCGCTTGTCGCTCGCGATCTCGTCATGCAGATAGGCCTTCGGATCGGCCCAGTCCCACATCGTCACCACGACGTTGCGCTCGCGGCCCTGCGGCCGTGGCGGCGCGACCGCCGGCAACTCGCCGCCCGCGATGCGATCGGTCCAGTCCGCCCACATCGCGACCGCGCGCGGACGACCGACCTGCGTGAAGCGATTGCTCATACCGCCACCGGCCTGACCGGACTGGATGCGGCGATCCCATGCGGCGCGAGAGTTCTCAAAGCGTCCGAGGTTTTCAGGAATCTCGCGGGTCGCTTTGTTACCCATCTGATGGCAGCCGGTGCAGCCATCGGTGTTGATGACGTTGCGAATCCACTCACCCTGCGAGCGCATGCTTGGCGCGATGCCATTGCCCGTCGGACCGGTGCCCGGAAAATCGCTCGCGGGTGGCAGCTGCAACAGTGATAACCAGTACTGCGCCGGGTAGTACTCGGCTGCGACGCGGGGACTCGGCGCAGGCACGGCCGTCAACGCAAGCTGCTGGCCGGGCGTTGCCTTCGTCTTCGGCGAGTCAGTGAGACCGTAGCCACGAACCCACACGTTGTAGGTCGCCTTCGGCAGATCGGGCACGACATACCGACCCTGATCGTCAGTGACGACGCTCTTGATGAGACGCGTGGGAAGGTCAGTCGTCTCGGCGACGACCCAGACGCCGGCTTCCGGTCCCTTGGGACCGGTCACGACACCACCGATGTCATCGCCGTCGATGGACACCGGGCGTGGAGTCTGTGCGCTGCCAACGCCGCCGGCGATTGCGGCGAGCACCAGGGCAACGCCGACCGCAGCCAATTGCAGATGGATCACTCTTCGCGTCATCGGTGGCCTCCCTCAGAATCAGGCCGACTATACTGCTCCTGCCCCTCCCGCGAAAGGACGATCACCATGGCATTCGACCCGCGTGCGACGTCGTTTTCGATGGCCAATGCTCAGATATTGGCCCAGGCGTCGACCGTGGCGTACGACACGCCGGAGCGCTGCGCCAAGTGGGCGAAGGTGAGCGGTTTCACGGGCGCTTTCGACTTTTTCGACAACCAGGACACGCAGGGGTTCGTTGCCGAAAGCGGCGACGCGCTGATCGTCGCATTTCGCGGCACGCAGCCGGATCGTCCCATGGACTGGTTCGCAGATTTTCGGGCGACATGTGATCCGTGGGATCACAAGGACGCCGGCAAAGTTCACTGCGGCTTCTACAGCGCGCTTCGGAAGGTATGGGGCGTGACCCTGCCCAACGGAGAAATCCTGCCACGGCGCTTGGTCCATCGCGGCAGTAAAACGATTTGGATCACTGGTCACAGCCTCGGCGGCGCGCTCGCGGAGTTGTGCGCGGCTCAGGCGTTGTTCGTCAGCGCGATTCCCGTGCAGGGTGTCTACACGTTCGGGCAACCGCGCGTCGGCACGAAGGACTTCGCCGATGCGGTCAACGCCAAGCTCGGGTCTGGTATCTTTCGATTTGTGAACGATCGCGACATCGTGCCCAGGGTCCCGCTGTTCTCGATGGGCTTCTGTCACTACGGCAGCCAGCGGTTCTTCGACCACACGGGGGACGGGATCGTCGCCGATTCCGCCGTGGAGACGTTCAAGGATGCGTTCACGCTCGCGAAAGGTGCGATGAATCTCGCCGTGTTGGGACAGGTCGCAGGCCTGGTGACGGACGGGTTCACGCACATTGTCAGCGGCAGCTTTACCGACGAGCAGGAGAAGGCGTTTCGTGACCGGGCGATCGAGATTCTGAAAGGCGGGGTCGAAAAAATCGACGATCACTCGATGCACAAACACTATCTCGTCAGGCTCAAGACCTCTCTCCCGGTGTGACCTTCGAAGCCTCAGACTACAGGCCGCTCTATGTGAACGGCCACGTTCAGACGATCTACGCGTGGGCAAAGCCGCGGACGTTCCCTCGACTGCCTCCGCCTGTGCCACGTTTCTTCGACGTCGCACCCGACGCGCGTGTGCTGGCGCACTGTCACTGGCACCCGGAGCCTGCACACCATCCCGCGCTGCTCCTGTTGCACGGCCTCGAGGGCTCGAGCTCTGCGCACTATATGGGCGGCATGGCCGACAAGGCCTTTGCCGCGGGCTGGAATGTCGTACGGCTCAACCAGCGCAATTGTGGCGAGACCGAGCATCTCTCACGCGGCCTCTACCATTCCGGACTGACCAACGATCCGCTGTTCGTGCTGCGCGAACTGGTCGATCGAGATCGCATCACGGCCCTGGCCGTCGCGGGCTACTCGCTTGGCGGAAACCTGACTCTGAAGCTTGCTGGCGAACTCGGGGACTCGTTCCCGGCGCTCACAGCCGTGTGCGCGGTATCGCCGACGATGGACCTGGCGGCGTGTGTGAAGGCGCTGGAGCGGCGCTCGAACATCGCCTACGAGTTCAACTTCGTGCGACGTTTGAAGGCGCGCATGCGGCGCAAGGCCGCCATCTTTCCCAACGAGTTTTCGCTCGAGGAGCTTGGGCGCGTGTGGACGGTCCGGCAGTTCGACGAAGCGTTCACGGCACCGCACCACGGATTCCGCGACGCCAGCGACTACTACTACCGGGCAAGCGCAATGCGTGTGATCGATCGTATCCGCGTGCCGACGTTGATTCTGACGGCGGAAGACGATCCGTTCGTGCCTATCGATCCGTTTCGCGATCCTACGGTCGTGAACAATCCGCACGTGAGGGTTGTCGTGACACGCCATGGAGGGCATTGCGCGTTCGTCGAGAGGTGTAACGACGAATACGATGGCTACTGGGCGGAGCGAGAGGTCGTGAAGTTCGTGACCTCGCACGCGTAACGGTCAGACGTCCTTATCCCCTGCCGTGAGGTGCCAGGCCTGCTGGTTGAAGCCCCTCTCCGCGGAGCGGACTTGAAACACCGATTGCGCGGGTCTGGCCACGAAGCCCGATTTCCACAGGCTGCGACCGTACGGATGCCGGTCGGCCAGCACCATGCGGATGCTGCTCGGGTGACCCATCGTCTGCACGTGTTGCGCGAAGAGTACGAGCATGCGCCGAAGGTCTCGTGGGCGCTTCACCAGGACGTCATGAATACGACAGGTCCGATCCTGTTGGCCAACTTCGAAGATCAGATACCCGGTGAGTCCCTCCTCGGTCATGAGCTTCGCCGCTCTGAAGCGATGATCCGGATGACGGATGTAACGCCATCTGAGCGTCTCCTGACTCATGTCTCGCAGAATCAGATTCCGCTTGGGAAACTGACGCCACAGCGTATCGAACGTTTCATCGACGTCGTCGACCAACTGTATCGACGCGCGGCGTGGCCCAGTCAGACGCAGGCCAGTGGCTATCGCCCTCTTGTACACGGCAGCGATGCCGCGGGCCAACCATTCACGCCGTACGGTCCGCCTCAATGCGTCGGTGGGATCCATGAGGAAGACATGTGGCACGAAGCGACCGGCGGTCGTCCATCCGGTTGCGCTCAGGCACCGCTCCGCCGCTGACGTCGGTATGACGAAGGCGGAATGATTCGGCCACGAGTTCAGATGCCGGCCGATGAACGCCATCAACTGGCGACCGAGCCCAAGTCCGCGCAGATCTTTCTTCAGGGAGATATCACCGAGAACGGCGACGTCGCGAGGCTCGCCGTTTACCCAGTATCGACGGAAGATCAACGAGGCCATGCCGACGGCTGGCCGGTCGTTTAAGCGGATCCAGAAGACCTTGGGCGGGGGAACGCCAGGCAATTGGGTGTATCGCCAGTCCAGCCATCGACGCGTCAGTGTCGCAGGCCGGTTCGCATTGAGGAGTTGAAGAATTTCATCCTCGAACCCGCTGTAGCCCGTCACGCTAAACTGAAGAGTTGGAGCTGGTACGTCCCACGGTCCACGCAGAGAGGGAGCCTGTACGAGGTTGTGCACGGCTCGCCGCGGTCGCACATTCTGTTCCGAAGATCACCGGAGGAAGAGCGGCGGAAATCGACGATTCATTGCGAAAGTCAATCGTCGCAAGGCGCCGCCCTCCTCTTGTTCGGAAACAGATTCTCCTTTGTGTGGACCGCAATGATCTTCGCGTGCGGAAGTGTGCACGCATCCACCA
>JBKPRH010000194.1:0-40035 GCA_046765795.1 Acidobacteriota bacterium
GGCCTACGTCGTCGCCGCGGCGCGCCAGTCGTGGGTGAATGAAACCATCCGCGAACAGCGGTTTATCGCCGAACATATCGCCCAGGAACTGAAGACATTGGAGATTGGGTGACCATGGCTCGTTTTCTTCATTTGCCCTCACCGGAAGACATCGCAGAAGAAGATCCGCTCTCGGGGATCGCGAATCTCTTCGACGTCTCCGTGGTGTTCATCGTTGGCCTGATGATGACGCTGTTCTCCGTTTACCGCATCGGCGACCTCGTGGACGCGAAGAGCGAGGTGACGATGGTCAAGACGAATGCGCAAGGCGAGCGCGAGATCATCGTCAAGAAGGGGACGCAGATCACGGCGTACAAGGTCAGTGGCAAGACCGCGGCAGGAGATGGCGAGCGCCTCGGCACGGCGTATCGCCTGGCCAATGGCCAGATCATTTACGTGCCCGAGGGCACGGATGCGGGGAGATAGTTCGCTGTCCACGTCACGCAGAGGCACAAAGACACAGAGGAAAGGCCTACTAGTTCTCTGTGCCTCGGTGCCTCTGTGTGTACGTGGCAATGTGAGACGCTTCGCGTTTGGATTTCTGTTCCTGCTGCTGCTATTTCAGGGAGTAACTGCCGCTCAGTCAAAGCCAGAGAAGCCGATTCGCCTCACCTATCTCTTTTCAGACGGCAATCTCCCTGGCACCCTCAAGGCCTTCAAGGCACTGCTTCAAGAGCGGCCTGATCTCAGGGGGCGCGTTCAGCTCACATTCGTGACTGAATCGGTGCTGGCCGATATCCAGCTCGATGATCTGAAAGCCACCGACGTGCTGCTGCTCGACACGATGAATCAGCAGCTGCTCGAGCGTGTCAATGCCAACAGCAAGATTGACCTGATCGGCACGGTGCGCGATCGTCGCGGCAAGGTGTTCGCGATCGGCGAAGGGCTGCTGCCGAAGGAAACCTACATCAAGCAGGGCGCTCTCTGGGACGACCGCGCGCGTGCGTATTGGGCGCACATGGGGTACTCGAATCAGGTCGGCCTGATGAAGTACGCGCTTACGCAGGCGGGTATCAAAGGTCTCGTTCTGCCGGAGCCGCAGCGAAGCTTGGACTTCGGCTATTACTACCCAGCCTTGGCCGGTCCGAAAGGACCGGCGCTACAACGTGATCCGCGGGCGGTACCCGTCCAGGCGCTTGGTAGGGCCGGTCCTTCCGGACCGGCCGGCAGTCTTTCTGGACCGGCCGAACCGTCGCGCGTCTTTGCGACGTGGGACGAGTTCGATGTCTGGCGTCAGAAGAATGGCAAGGTCCGGCCCGGTGCACCGCGCGTCGCGGTGAGCTTCTACAAGGCGACTTACTACAGCGACGAAACCGAGTTACTCGACGCGGTCATCGCCGAGATCGAGCGGCAGGGTGCCGAGGCGATCCCGATGTTCGGGTACCCCGGCGAGGTCGCGGCGCAGCGGCTGCTCATCGATGCCTCCGGCAAGCCGCGCGCTGACGTGGTGCTCGGGTTCAACTTCAATTTCGCCGCGCCTGACTCATCGAACTATCTGGCGAAAGTGGATGTGCCGATCATCAATCTGATCAGCCTCTACGGACGAACCGAACAGGAGTGGCGCACGTCACCGCAGGGCCTGTCGATGTTCGAAGGCACCTTCAACGTGGCGACGCCGGAGCTCGCGGGTACGATCGCACCGACAGTCGTCGGGAGTCAGGAAAAGATCAAGGATCCCGAAACCGGCCTGACGATCGTCGTGCGGAAGCCAATGCTGTCGCAGGTCGCGCTGGCGGTCCGCCGCGCCAACGAATATGCGGCGCTGCGCCACAAAGCCAATCGCGACAAGCGCGTCGCGATCGTCTTCTACAACTACCCGGCGGGGAAGGCCAACATTGGCGCGAGCTATCTGAACGTTGCCGAGTCCATCGGCAACGTGCTGCGTCGTTTCAAACAGGAAGGCTACGACGTCGGCAACGCGGATCTCTCTGGTGACGCAGTCCTCAAGACGCTTGTCGAAAAATCGCGGAACGTCGGCGGCTACGCGCCTGGCGAGCTCGATGCGCTCGTCGCACAAGGGAGTGCGGTGCGGGTCAGCTTGGGCGAGTATCGTCGCTGGCTCGATGCGCTGTCTCCGGCGTTGAAGGCCAAAGTCATCAAGGACTGGGGCGAGCCTGGAAAGTCCCGCCTGATGACGACTGGCGGAAGCTTGATCGTTCCTGCCGTCCAGTTCGGCAAGATCGCATTGCTTCCACAGCCGGCGCGTGGATGGGGCGAGGATGCGGAGAAGATGTACCACGCGAAGGATCTCGCTCCGCATCACCAATACGTCGCGGCCTATGCCTGGCTGCGTGAAGGCTTCAAGGCGGATGCCGTGGTCCACGTCGGTACGCACGGCACGCTCGAGTGGCTCGACGGCAAGGACATGGGCCTGTCCCCCGACGATGCGCCTGACGCGCTGATTGCCGACCTGCCGCATCTCTACATCTACAACGTTGACGTCGTCGGTGAAGGTCTCGTCGCGCGTCGGCGCGGGATGGCGACGCTCATCGACCACATGGTGCCGCCGTTCAAGAAGGGCGGCCTCTATCCGGAGCTCGCCGAACTCGGTGAGCGGATCAACGATTTCGACACCAGCCTGCACAAGAGTCCGGAACTCGCGAAAGCGGTCGGCGAGCAGATCCGCCAAAAGGTGATCGACATCGGCATCGCCAAGGATCTCGGTCTCGATCTCTCGAAGCCCGACAGCCTGACGGACCATGTCGTGCACGACGTGCAGGATCACTTGCTCAAGCTGAAAGCCCAGAACATTCCCTACGGCCTTCATACGTTCGGCCGCGTTCCAGACAAACCGCTGCGTGAGACGACCATCGACGCGATCGTCAGCGTGGACAGAAGCCTGCTGCCCAACAAGGCCAAGATCCTCGCCGACGACATGGAGCGGCGCATCGTCGCGTCAGGTGCGCGCGAACTCGATAACCTCGTGCACGCGCTGAGCGGTGGCTTCATCACCGGCGGCAGTGGCGGCGAGCCGATTCGCAATCCCGACTCATATCCCACCGGCAAGAACTTCTACGGCATCGATCCCGACAAGGTGCCGAAGCCTGCGTCGTACGAAATGGGCATCAAGCTCGCCGACCAGATGCTTGCCGATCACGTGAAGAAGCACGGCAAGTATCCCGAGAAGGTCTCGTTCGTGATCTGGGGTGACGAGACCATGCGGCACGAGGGTGTTCTCGAGTCGCAGATCTTCCATCTCCTTGGCACCAAGCCGGTGTGGGATGCGCGCGGCAAAGTCGTGGATGTCGAGGTCATCCCGCGCGCGAAGCTCGGTCGTCCTCGCGTGGACATCGTCATCGCCTCGGCAGCGGAAGGGATGTTCAACAACGTCACTCTGCTGATGGACAAGGCCGTGCAGAAGGTGAAGGCGATCGAGGAGGCCGAGAACTACGTCCGCAACCACTATCTGAAGACGAAAGCGATTCTCGTCCAGCGTGGATACACCGAGGACGAAGCCGATCGACGTGCCGGTGTTCGCATCTTCGACGAACCACCCGGCACGTTTAATCTGAACACCTCGACGATCACCGCGGCCAGCGGCACATGGGATACCGACAAGGGGATGGCCGACGACTATCTCCGCAAGCTCGGACACGGCTACGGCAACGGCTTCTGGGGCGAGAAGATGGAAGACGTGTTCCGTCTTGCCTTATCGGGCACCGAGAAGATCGTCCACAGCAGTTCGACGATGCTCTACGGAGCGCTCGATAACGACGACATGTTCATGTACATGGGCGGGCTGGCGACCGCGATTCGCAATATCGACGGTACCGACAAGAGTCCCGAACTCGTGATCACGAACACCCGCGATCCTGGCAATCCCCAGATGACGTCGATCGACAAGTTCATCGGCACCGAGTTCCGCTCGCGCTATATGAACCCGACGTGGATCGAGGGCATGAAGAAGGAGGGCTACGCCGGCGCCGGCGAGATGCGATCCTTCGTCGAGTATCTGTGGGGATGGGACGCGACGGTCACCGAGACGGTCACCGACCAGATGTGGAAAGAGTCATTCGACGTCTACGTCGCCGACAAGAACAACCTGGGGATGAAGGAGTTTTTCGAGCAGAAGTCGCCATACGCTTTTCAGGACATCACCGCGCGCATGCTCGAGACCGTTCGCAAGGGTTACTGGAAGGCCGATGCGGCGACGCAGAAGACGCTGCTCGAGGAATACGTCGCCAGCGTCAATCGTCACGGCGTCGGCTGCGCCGAGCACACATGCGGCAACCCGCGGCTGCAGCAGTTCGTGATGGAGCAAGGGGCAAAAGCCGGCATTCCCGTGCCTGCGCTCGAAGGCTACAAGCAGGCGATGGAGAAGGCCACAGGGCAGGCCATCGATCCGGCGGCGGAAAGCCAGCAGTCGTTTGCGCAGAAGAATGATGCGCAGATGGCGGCGAACCTCGCCACTGTTCCCACTCCGAGCCGCAATGCGCGTCAGCTCGAAGGGTACGTGATGGAGCAGCGGACCGAAGCGCAGCGCAATGAGGCACGACGCGACGCGGCGGTCAATGAGTACGCCGCGCTGTGGGCGTCGATGCCGGTCCTCGCGCTGCTCATCCTCTGGAGATACAAGAGGAGACGAAGTCTGTAGTTCAGCGATGCTGCATTCAGACTTCAAACACGCGCTCGTTGTTGCGAGCGCGCTCGTCGCCGCCGCGTGTAGCGCCAGGCCTGCGCAGATTACCAACAGCCGTACCGGTGCCTTCGAAGCTGCGCTGACGCCGTTCGAGAACGGCTTTGCGGCGGCGTGGTACGACACGCGCGATGGCAACGGCGAGATCTACGTTCGCTTGCTCGATGAGAACGGCAAGCCCCTCAGCCCTGAGCGACGTCTCACCAACAGTCCGGAGGATTCGTTCGAGGCCAGCATCGATCGTATTGGCGACATGATGGCTATCGCCTGGTACGACCAGACCGCGACGGGTCAGCAGACGGCCAAACTCGGTGTGTGGTCGCGCGATGGCACCAATCGATGGGTGCATACCTTCGCCCGCGATACACGCAACCCGGTTGTGCGCACCACATCGACCGCCATCTTCTGCGCGTGGGTGCAGACCGAAGCGAATAGAGGCGAGGCGGTCTTCGCGGCATGGTGGGACAAGGACGGGCACCAGACGAGGGCGCCGATCCGTCTCGGCCCGGCGAGCAAGACGACATGGAATCTGAACGCCTCGATCGACGAGCAGGGAGTGGGCTGGGTCGTCTTTGATGCCGAGTTCTCGACGCGAACGAGTGAGATCTACGTCGCCAGAGCCGACGGCTTGGCAACCCGCGTTGCGAATGGGGACGGCTCCGAGACGCGCGCCATTCGGCTGACCAAAGACGATGGGGCACCGTCGAAGTATCCCGATGTGGCGCTTGGCACCGATGGCCGCGCGGCGTTGTCGTGGCAGGAAGAGCGCGACGGCAACGTCGAGGTGTATTTGATCACCGGCAAACTGAGCGATCTCACCGGTGAGATCGATGGGCGCTCGCGGCGAGTGACCAACACGCCGGGCGAGTCGAATGGTGCCTATATCGCGTGGAGTGGCGATCGACTTGGGCTGGCATGGTCCGACAAGACGCCAGGGCAGCCCGAGGTCTACTTCGAATCCTTCGACAGCACGGGCGCCTCACGCGAGCCGGCGCGACGGATCACCCAGACTGCGAAATGGTCGCTCGTGCCCGCCATCCGTCCGCGCCGCACCGGGTTCGCCCTCCTCTGGAACGAGTATCAGCCAGCCTCCGTAGAGGTTCACATCGGGACGTCGCAGATATTCTTCAGCGCGCTTCCGTAGCGGCCCGTGTGCGTATGCCCGATCACATGCTGGCGATCACGAATCTTCACAAATCGTTCGGCACGACCCGCGCTGTTGACGACGTCTCATTCACGCTCGAGCGCGGACAACTCCTCGGACTGCTGGGACCAAACGGCGCAGGAAAGACCACGACCGTGTCGATGATTGCCGGTCTGGTGACACCTGATCAGGGAGCGGTCACGATCGGCGGCGCCTCCGTCTCGAGCGACAGCGATCCGGTCAAAAGACGACTCGGTCTGGTGCCGCAGGACCTCGCGCTGTACGACGAGCTCACCGCTCGCGCCAATCTCCGGCTGTTCGGATCGTTGTATGGCCTGTCAGGAGAAGCGCTCGATCGCGCGATCGGATCGTCGCTGACACTCGTCGGCCTCTCGGACCGTGCGGACGATCGCGTGAAGACGTTCAGCGGCGGCATGAAACGCCGACTCAACCTCGCGGCGGGTCTCCTCCACGATCCCGACATCATCCTGTTGGATGAACCAACCGTCGGCGTCGATCCGCAAAGCCGCAATGCCATCTTCGACAATCTCGAGCAGCTCAAGTCGCGAGGCAAGGCGCTCCTCTACACGACGCATTACATGGAGGAGGCCGAGCGGCTCGCCGACCGCATCGTGATCATGGACCACGGCCGTGTGCTTGCGGACGACACGTTGAGCGGATTGCGTGCACGTGTGCCGGCGGGCGCCGATGGCGAAGCGTCACTCGAGACGCTATTCCTCACGCTCACCGGACGAACGCTGAGGGACTGATGGGACTCGCGGCTTTTGTCGCCCTCGTGCGCAAGGACCTGCAGCTGTTCTTCAGCGACCGCCGCGCGGTGATCCTCACGTTCGCGGTCCCGATCGCGATCGCCTCATTCTTCGGCTCCATCTTCAGAGGCGCCGGCGACAACGACGAGCCGGCGAAGATCGCGGTGGCCATCGTCGATCGCGATGGCAGCGCGATCTCGAAGTCCATCCTTGCAGGCATCCGCGCAGATAGGAGCCTCGATACGTCGACGCCAGGTTTGGACGAGGCACGTGCGGCGGTGCGGCGTGGTGATGTGGCCGTCGCGGTGGTCGTGCCACCGGGCTTTGGCGATGCCGCCGGTCGCGCGTTTCTGTCGCAGGGCGAGAAGCCGCAGGTTGATCTGCTCTTCGATCCGTCACGCGGCGCAGAGCTGGCGATGGTGCGCGGCATGCTGACCGGACACGTGATGGAAGCTGTCGGCAAAGAAGTGTTCAGCGGAGCGCAGGGTCGCGCCATTGTCGACGAGACGCTGCGTCAGCTCGATACGGGCACGATGCCGGCCGAGACGCGCGACACGCTGCGTATCCTGCTCCAATCGGTGCAGCGCCTCAATCAACAGAGCGACGCGAGCGGAGGTGGTGGCGGCGGGATCACTGTGCCGTACAGCGTGAAAGAGAGTGCGCTGACCGGCGGCGGAATCAACGCGCAATACAACGGCTATGCGCATTCATTTGCCGGTATGGGGATCCAGTTCCTGTTGTTTGCGGCGATCGACCTGGGAACGGGCATCCTGCTCGAGCGTCAGCTCGGAATCTGGAAACGCTTTCGCAGTGCGCCGCTGTCGCGCTTCACGCTGCTCGCCGCTCGTGGTGCAAGCGGTACGATCATCACGCTGCTGACGCTGCTCGTTTCGTTTGCATTCGCGATGATCGTCTTCAACGTGAAGATTCACGGCAGCGTGATTGGGTTCCTCGCGATCGCCATCGCCTGCTCGATCATGGCGACGACGTTTGGACTGTTGGTCGCGGCACTGGGAAACACGGCTGCCTCCACGCGACGTGTGGCCGGCTTCGCGGTGCTGTTCATGGTCATGCTCGGCGGCGCGTGGGTGCCGTCGTTCATCTTCCCGGCGTGGCTCCAGCGGATCACCGTCGTGGTCCCTGCGCGCTGGGCGGTGGACGGGCTCGACGCGATGACCTGGCGAGGACTCGGTCTCGATGCCGCGATCGTGCCAACGCTCGTGCTGCTCGGATTTGCGGTACTGTTTGCCGGCTTGACGCTGCTCAAATTCCGCTGGGAAGAAGCCTGAATTCGTCTTCAGAGTCTCATTCAGCGAAACACGCTGCCACGCCGTCCTGGCATCCTGACAAAGAATTCAGAAACTCTTCAGGCCGTGCTCCGCGGAAATTCGCTTTAATGGCCGGACGATGACACGAGCGATGGGAGCAGTGGGTGCAATCACTCTGGGGCTATGCGTGTGGGCGATGTGGGGCGCGGCAGGCATCTCAGCCCAGGGTGGCGGCACGTTGAGCGTCCAGGTCGTGGATTCATTGGGCGCGCGCGTCGCCGGCGCTTCCGTCGCGCTGACGCGGGACGGCTCGCAGGTGGCGGAATCGAAGAGCAGTGCCGAGGGCACGTTCACATTCTCCAATCTCACTCCGGGCAGATATCAAGTCACGGCGACTGCGCAGGGGTTCCAGCCGCGCACGAGCGACCCGGTGTACGCCGGTCCAGGGGCCAGGCCCATCGTCGAGATCGCGCTCGAAGTCGGTGCGTTGCAGCAGGATGTTGTTGTCACGGCGGAGTCCGGGCAGGTGCTGCAATCGCAGACCGGTGCGCCGGTGACCGTGATCGACAACCAGACGCTCGAAGCCCTCAACAAGCCTGACATCGCTGAGGCGCTTCGCCTCATCCCGGGCGCGCAGATCGTGCAGGTGGGCGAGCGTGGCGGCGGCACGTCGCTGTTCTTGCGGGGCGGCAACTCCAACTTCACGAAGGTGCTGATGGATGGCATGCCCGCCAACGACATTGGTGGCGGGTTTGATTTCGGGCAACTCGACACAGCCGGTGTCGATCGCGTCGAAGTCCTGCGTCAGACGAACAGTGTGCGGTACGGCAGTGACGCGCTGACCGGCGTAGTCAACATTGCGACGCGGCGCGGCACGGCGCGCGTGCCCCAGTTCGAGTACGGAATCGATGGTGGCAATCTGCGCACCTTCCGGAATTCGATTTCGCTCGGCGGTGCAGTACGGCGCTACGACTACTTCTCGCAGTACTCATACTTCACGACCGACAACAATACGCCCAACAGTGGCTATACCCGCAGCACCTATGCGGGACGATTTGGTGTCGCGGTCGGCGCCGGAACAAATGTCAGCGGCACGCTGCGGTGGCTGGATGGCGAGTTCGGCAGCGCCAATGCATTCTCGCTGTATCAGATCGCCGACGACTCGACGAGCGAGAGCGACCAACTGTACGCGACGATCACCGCGGACTCGCAGCACAACGACCGGTGGCAGAGCACTGTTCGATTCGGCTCGTCGGGTCAGACGACGCACTACATCAATCCGACGCCAACTGGGACGCCTTTCGATCCGTTCGGGTTTGGCGCCAACTACCTTGGCAACACCGTCACCCTCGCGGGCGCGGATGGCGCGACGGTGACTGGCCGGGCCATTCTCGACTTCGGCGGCACATATCCATCAACGTTCGAGAGCCGTACCACACGACGCGCTCTCTCTGGTGAGACCACCTACCAGGTGCGTCCCGAACTGGCGATCTCGGGCGGCGCGCGATGGGAACGCGAGCAGGGCTTCGAGGTTGTTAATGGCGATCCCGCGGTGACCCGCAACAACCGCGGCGCGTTTGTCGAGGCGCGTGCGTCAGTGACGAATCGCGCGTATCTGAGCGGCGGTATCGGCGTCGAGCACAACGAGGTGTTCGGCAACGAAGCCGTGCCCCGCTTTTCAGCGGCGGTGTACTTGCGGCAACCGTCAGCCGCCGCGTTAGGCGAGACCAAGGTCAGCGTCAACGTCGGCAAAGGCATCAAGGCGCCGAGCGTATTCCAACAGCAGAACGCGGTGTTCGAATTGGTGCAGGGCACGCCCGTCGCGGCCAATATCTTGCCGGTCGGTCCTGAGAAGAGTCGTGGCTGGGACGTCGCGCTCGAGCAGGGCTTTGGCGGCGGTCAGTATCGCGCGCGTATTGGCTACTACGACAACAAATTCGACAACCTGCTCGAGTTTCTCAATCGCACCGCGCTGATTCGCGCCGGCGTGCCACCCGACGTCGCCAATGCGACGGCGTTCGGTGGTTACATCAACTCGCAGTCGTTCACCGCGCGCGGTGTTGAGCTGTCAGCTGACGCGGTCGTCCATCGCGTGGTTCGATTCGGTGCGTCATACACCTATCTCGATGCCGAGGTCACGCAGGCGCTCAGCGCGAGCGCTGCAACCAATCCCGCGTTCCCTGGTGTGCAGATCGGTGCGTTCTCGCCGCTCGTTGGCAATCGGCCGTTCCGTCGTCCGGCGAACTCCGGCACGTTGTTCGTCAGCTATGCGGATGGACCCGCAGCGGTGGCGCTGTCGGCGTACTTCGCAGGCAAGCGCGACGACAGCACGTTCCTGAGCGACGAGTTCTTCGGCAATTCGCTGCTGCTGCCGAATCAGGATCTCGATCCCGCATATCAGAAGATCGACTTGAGCGCGTCGTATCGCGTGCACCGGCAGGCGAGGATTTTCACGAGCATCGAGAACCTGTTCGACAAGGAGTACGAGGCAGCGTTTGGGTTCCCATCTCTGCCGTTCACGATTCGCGCCGGAGTGACCGTGACGTTTGGAGGAGATCGTTAAGGGACAGTCGTAGGGCGGGGCTTGTTCTTTAGACCCGCCGCCAATTCTCCGATCCAATCCAAATTCCAATCCCTGACGTAAGCTTCCCTAGGATGTGGCTGCTGGCCGCGTTGTCGGGGTCCGCTGTCGATCGGACGGGGGCCGATGCCGCTGATGGAGGTGTGCTCGACCGCCTGAGTTCGGGAGATACATCCGCCGTCGCCGAGCTCTACGACCGACACTCACGTCTCCTCTACTCCCTCGTCCTCCGCATCCTGCAGAACGAGTCCGAAGCCGAAGATGTCGTCCAGGATGTGTTCGTCCAGGCCTGGCAGCAGGCCGCGCGATACGATCGGAGTCGTGGCTCAGTTGCCGCCTGGCTCTTGACGATGGCGCGGACGCGCGCGATCGATCGGCTTCGTGCACGCCGCGTGCGTCCGGAAGGGCAGTCGGTGGACGTGGACGATATCGAGCGCGTCGTCGCGGAGCCGTCGGATGTCGTCGGCAAGTTGATTGCCGGTGAAGAGGCGACCGCTGTACGCCGCGCGCTCGCCGAGTTGCCACTGTTGCAACGCGTCGCCATCGAGCTGGCGTATTTCGAGGGACTCAGTCAGCGTGAAGTAGCCGAACGGCTCGACGAGCCGCTTGGCACGGTCAAGACCCGCATTCGCGCCGGGATGATCCGGCTGCGGGATTCGCTCGCCAGAGTGGCCACGGGGGCAGGAGCATGAGCGGCACGCACGACGAGATGGTCGTCCTTGCTCCCGCGTATGTCCTCGGCGCGCTCGAGGCTGATGAACGCCGCGCGTTCGAAGCGCATCTCGCCGAATGCGATCGGTGTGCGGCGGAAGTGCGATCGTTCGGCCGCGTGACGTCAGGGCTGGCGCAGTCGGTGCCGCAGGTGACGCCGCGAGCGGCGCTACGCGATCGCGTGCTGCACGCCGTCGGTGCACGCGATGTGCGCGCGACAGAACCACAGGTGCGCGCACGATGGGCGTGGGGCAATTGGCTTGCCTATGCGGCGTGTGTGGCCGTGGCGACGGCCGCTGTTCTCTATGCGATGAATCTGCGCGCGCGCGTCGATAGCCTCGAGGCGCGGCTCGACGCGGCGCAGCTGCGTCTCGCGGCCGCGGATCGGGCAATGGTGGAGTCGCGCCAGGTCGCGTTCGAGATGCAGTCGGCGATGGCGGTACTCGCCGCCGCGGATCTGGTGCGCGTCGATCTGCAGGGCGCGCCGGCCGCGCCGCAAGCGGCTGGTCGAGCGCTGTGGAGCCGCCAGAGTGGTCTGGTGTTCGCCGCGAGCAATCTGCCGGCGCTGCCGGCAGGACGGATCTATCAGATTTGGCTTGTCGCCGGCGGACCGCCAGTCAGTGCAGGTCTCATCGCGCCTGATGAGAGCGGACGCAGTGTAGGCATCTTCCGCACGCCTGTTGATGTCACTGGACCTGTCACAGTGGCAGTCACGATCGAGCCCGCTGGTGGTGTGACTGCGCCAACAGGCGCGTTCTATCTGACCGGCAAATCGAGTGCGGGCGTTTGACAATTGTTGATTTGAGATTTTGGATTGTTGATTCCTTGATGATTGGCGATTTGTGATGGTTGATTGAGCGCAGCAACGAGCTACGCCGCGTGAACCGCCAATCTAGAATCAACCATCACCAATCAGCAACGAATCGCCTATCAAAGATCACGAATCAATAATCGATCCCTACTTCAACCGATCGGCAAGAAGACCTATGGTGAGCGCGTAGTAGTGGGCGCAGTTGTAGGCGATGATCGCGTCGTAGTTTGAGTAGACGAGGAACTTGCGATCGCCGACGTCCACGAGTCCGGCTTGCACGTTCGCCTTCGGCAGCGGTCCACCATCGACACGTCGTACGCCGAGCTTCTGCCATTGCGTCAGCGGACGACGCTCGGTCATGTTGCGCTGCGCGTAGCAGCCTTCGGTGCGCTTCGGTATGGTGGCGATCGCGCGGGCGGCATCGGCGCTGACCTTCACCTCGCGCCCCCACGTCTCATCGCTCTTCCACCCAAATCCTTTGAGGTAGTTGGCCATCGACGCGAGCGTGTCGGGTGTTGACTTCCAGATATCGCGACGATCGTCGCCATCGAAATCCACCGCGAATTTGAGATAGCTCGATGGCATGAACTGCGTCTGACCCATGGCGCCGGCCCACGATCCCGTCATCGTGCCCGCGTCAATGTGTCCGCGCTGCACCATCGTCAGGGCGTCGAAGAGCTCATTGCGGAAGTACGTGGCGCGTCGCGGTTCCCACGCGAGGGTGGCGAGCGCCTGGAAAACCGGCGTTGATCCCTGGATGCGACCGAACCGGGACTCGATGCCCCAGAAGGCGACCAGTACGCGGGCGGGCACCCCGAATTCCTGTTCGGCGCGGTGAAGCAGGGCCTTGTTCTCGGCCATCATGTCCTTACCGCGGGTCACCATCGCCTTCGTGATCCGAGCGTTCGCATATCGCGAGAAGCCGGGGTTGAGCTCGGCCTGGCTACGGTCGCGCTGGATGACACGTTCGAGCGGGGTGAGTCCGGTCAGCGTTTCTTCGATCAGCCCGTCGCTGAAACCTTTGCTGAGCGCTTCGGTCCGCAGGTCGGCCAGCCAGTCATCGAAGCTCTTCGGAGCATCAACGGTGACAGTGGGCACTGATATACCGGTGGCCAGCACTCCTGGTGTCGTCTGGTCCGCAGTCGTGGTCTGGGTGGATACCTGTGGTGCGGTCAGGAGGAGGGCGAACGCCGTCAACAGAGTCAGCCAGCGCATCGTATTTCCGTGGAACACATTCATTATGCCGGACTTTGCGCGCATTGACGTTGCTTGCTTTTCCGCAGGGAGTCCCGTCTAATTACCGTCGCAGATCTTTCGGTACCCACACGATCACTTTTCCGAGAGAGCCACCTTATGCCTTTTACATTGAACGTCAACGGGAAGACCACGACGGTCGACGTCCCGGGAGACATGCCGCTGCTCTGGGTACTCAGAGACGTCATGAATCTCAAGGGGACAAAGTTCGGCTGCGGTATCGGTCAGTGTGGCGCGTGCACTGTGCACGTGCGAGGGCGCGCGCAGCGAGCCTGTCAGACACCAGTATCGGCTGCGGCCGGTGCGGCCATTACGACGATCGAAGGACTCTCACCCGACGGTTCGCATCCGTTGCAGCAGGCATGGCAGGAGCTCGACGTGCCGCAGTGCGGGTACTGCCAGGCGGGTCAGATCATGACGGCCGCGGCACTGTTGTCGACGAAGCCGCGTCCCACCGACGCGGACATCAACACCGCGATGACCGGCAACCTGTGCCGGTGCGGCACCTACACGCGCATTCGCGAGGCCGTACACCGCGCGGCGTCACTCGGTACGAACCGTTCGACATCAACGGCGCAGGGCGCCGGTGCAGAGTAGAGGAGGAGACATGACGAAAAATCTCATCACTCGTCGCTCCTTCATGCAGGTCAGTGTCGCTGCCGGTGGCGGCATGCTGATCGCGCTTCATCTCGATCCCGCCGAGCTCCTCGCGCAGGGACCTCCGGGCGGGCCGGCCGTGCGCTACGACGCAGTGGCCTTCGTGAAGATCGCACCGGACGGGCTCGTTACGATCACGTCGAAGAACCCGGAGATCGGTCAGGGCATCAAGAACATGCTGCCGATGATCATCGCCGACGAACTCGACGTCGACTGGAGCAGCGTCAAGGTCGTGCAGGCCGACGTTGATCAGTCGAAGTACGGCGCGCAGGTCGCGGGTGGCAGCACGGCGACGCCGACCAACTGGGATCCGATGCGTCAGGTCGGATCGGCGATCCGTCAAATGGTGCTCGCCGCTGCCGCGGACAAGTGGAGCGTGCCGGTCACCGAACTGACGACCTCGTCGGGCCGCGTGATGCATGCGTCATCGAAGCGCTCGGTTGGGTACGGCGAGCTGGCGACAGCCGCTGCGGCTAAGCCGGTGCCGACGCTGAGCATGGTGCCGCTGAAGGATCCAAAGGACTACAAGATTATCGGCAAGCCGGTGCGCGGAGTGGACACCACCGCGATCACGACTGGCAAGCCGGTGTTCAGTATCGACTTCACCGTGCCTGGCATGCTGTGGGCGGTGTATCAGAAGTCGCCGGTCTTCGGCGCGAAGGTCGCTTCGTCCAATCTCGATCAGATCAAGACAATGCCCGGCGTGAAGCACGCGTTCGTCGTCGAGGGCACGACCAACCTGCAGGGACTGATGCCCGGCGTCGCGATCGTCGCCGACAGTTGGTATCAGGCCAATCAGGCGCGCAAGGCCCTGAACGTGACGTGGGCCGAGCATCCGACGTCGGCGCAGACCAGCGAGTCGTATCAGGCCAAGGCCGACTCACTCGGCAAGGGCGCGTATGCGACGAAGCTGCGCACCGACGGCGACGTCGAGAAGGCGTTCGCGGCTCCGGGCGCGAAGGTTGTCGAAGGCGCGTACATGTATCCGTTCATTCCGCACGCGCCGCTCGAGCCGCAGAACTGCGTCGCGTCGTGGCAGAACGGCAAGCTCGAACTGTGGGCACCGAGTCAGACGCCTGCGGCTGGTCTCGCGATCTGCGCGCAGACACTCGGCATCCAGCAGTCCGACATCACGATGCACCTGATGAAGACCGGCGGCGGCTTCGGACGCCGGCTCACCAACGACTACGTGGTGGAGTCTGCGTGGATCTCCAAGCAGATCAACGCGCCGGTGAAGCTGTTGTGGACCCGCGAAGACGACATGGGGCACGACATGTTCCGCCCGGCCGGTTTCCATTACCTCAAGGGCGCGGTTGATTCGTCGGGCAAGCTCACCGCGTGGCGCAATCACTTCGTCACGTTCGGTGAGGGCGAGCGCTACGCGCCGTCGGCCAACATCGCCGGTATTCAGTTCCCGGCGCTGTTCGTCGAGAACTTCGACTTCGGCGACTCGAAGATCCCGCTGGGGGTACCGACCGGCGCACTGCGCGCACCCGGCAGTCACGCGTTCTCGTTCGTGTTCCAGTCGTTCATCGACGAACTGGCGCACGCGGCGGGGAAGGACCCGGTGCAGTTCCGTCTCGACCTGCTCGCCAACAAGGTCTATCAGGCGCCTGAACGTGGCGGCGATGGATTCGATGCGGCGCGCATGACGGCCGTCGTGAAGATGATTGCCGAGAAGTCGGGATGGGGTACGAAGAAGCTGCCGCAGGGCACCGGCATGGGCATCGCCTTCCAGTACAGCCACCGCGGCTACTTCGCTGAAGTCGCCGAGGTCTCAGTCGATTCGAACAAGCGCATCAAGGTGAACAAGGTGTGGGTCGGAGGCGACATCGGGAGTCAGATCATCAACCCGATGCACGCCGAGAACCTGGTGCAGGGCGGTGTGATCGAAGGCATCAGCCACATGATGCAGGAGATCACGGTGAAGGGCGGTCAGGTGGAGCAGAGCAACTTCCACCAGGTGCCCATCCTTCGCATGGCTCAGGCACCACCCGTCATCGAGGTG
This sequence comes from Acidobacteriota bacterium, assembly GCA_046765795.1. Classification (GTDB taxonomy): domain Bacteria; phylum Acidobacteriota; class Vicinamibacteria; order Vicinamibacterales; family UBA2999; genus Gp6-AA40. The sequence continues at coordinate 15,880 of JBKPRH010000194.1, forward strand.
CACTGGATCAAGTCGAACAACTCGCCGACCGGCCTCGGTGAGCCGTCGCTGCCGCCGATCTTGCCGGCAGTCGCGAACGCGATCTTCGCCGCGTCGGGTACGCGGGTGCGGTCACTGCCGCTCTCGAAGCACGGCTTCCGCTGGGCTTAGCTGGTTCGTGGTGAGTGGTTGGTGGTTGGTGGTGAAGAACCGCCAACCACTGCCACGCACTTGAACCATGAACCCGCCCACGAACCGCGAGCAACCACCCACCACCAACTACTAACCACCAACTAGTTCAAATCCAATATCCCGGAAACCCTGTATCCGCCGTTTTGGATGCCGGGGCCAGCCTCAGCCTTTAAATCACTGAAAACACACGCCGGCATCACATGAGGTGTTGGCGCCGCGATTTGCTTCCTCTTAACACGTCACGCGAATGGTTGGCGTGCGGCTATGCCGTTCGCGTATCGCTGGCGTGCATCAACGCCGGCTACTTAGTGGTCCGCATCGCCTGAAGGAGTGTGAGTTACAACGAGCCTTCGATTGCAGTTGTTCGGCCGCGACATCGGAGCGGCCGGCAAATCATCAGGAAGAGCGTGCCACGAACCACCACGTTGTGGAGGATTGAACATGCGTTACTTCGCGAAGGCCGTGCTCCTCGCGGCCGTCGTTCTGTTCCCCGCTCTCTCCCACGCACAGTCTCTGGCGGGAACCGTGCGCGATACGTCAGGCGCCGTGTTGCCCGGCGTGACCGTCGAAGCGGCTAGCCCTGTGCTGATCGAGAAAGTTCGCACCGCGACGACCGACGGGACCGGCCAGTATCGAATCGAGAATCTGCCGCCGGGCACCTACGTCGTCACCTTCAGCCTGCAGGGATTCACGACCGTCAAACGACCCGACATTGCGGTCAGCGGCTCCGGCGTCATCACCATCAGTGCGGATTTGCAGGTCGGCGGCATTTCGGATCTGATCACCGTCACTGGCGAGTCGCCGGTAGTGGATACACAGACGAGCACCCGGCGTCAGATGGTGCTGTCGAATGACACGATTCAGTCGATTCCCGCGTCTCGCGGATATGGCAATCTGCTCGCGACGGTTCCCGGCATTCAGGCGACAGGACTCGACGTCAGCTCCAACGTTTCGACCAACTTCTTCACCGCGCGCGGCGGACGCGGCAACGAAGGCACGATTCAGATCGATGGCATGAACGTCGGTTCGGCGTTCAACGGCGGCGGTGTTGCGGGCTTTGGTTATCCGATTGGCGAATCGTCGGAGATTCAAGTGACGATCTCCGGCGGCCTCGGCGAGACCGATCGCGGCGGGCCAGCCTTCAACCTGATTCCGAAGACGGGCGGAAACGAGTTCCGCGGCACCGGGTTTCTCAGCACCGCGGGCAAGTGGTCGCAGGGCGACAACTTGAACGACGAGCTGCGCAGCTTCGGCCTGACCAACGTGCCCGCGCTGATCAAAAACTGGGATACGAATTTCGCGCTGGGTGGGCCGATCTTCAAGGACCGGTTGTGGTTCTTCAACAACGTCCGCAGCTACGGCAACCACCAGGAGATCCCGGGCCTCTTCGGCAACCGCAATGCGGGCAATCAGGCATCGTGGATCTACGAGCGCGATGAGAGCCTGCCGGCGCGCACTGCCGCGGCAAAGATGATCGAAGCGATTCGGCTGACCGGACAGCCGACAGTGCGCCACAAGGTCGGCTTCTATCTCGATTACCAGAAGGTCTGCAACGGCTCGGCGTTCACGCAAGGTGCGGAGCAGTGCCGCGATCGCGGTGACGATTGGGTGGCGCTCGGCAGCGTTGGCGCGGGCTTCTTCGGTGCGCTCGCACCCGAGGCCGGCAACGTTTGGGACGACCGCGAGAAGATCACGCAGTTCTCGTGGACGTCGCCGTTCACCAACAAGTTGCTCCTCGAGGCCGGCTTCTCGCAGTTCGCCAGCCGCTTCGGCGGATCGATCCCCGGCGGTGCGCTGACCAACTTCATTCCCGTGCAGGAACAAATCTCGTCACCTGCGACGGGGACGCCGGTTGGCAACTTCACGTATCGCGGCTGGGCCTCTGCCGGATCGAACGAGCAGGCGCACAACGTGTGGCGTGCGTCGGCAAGCTACGTCACCGGCGCACACAGCATGAAGGTCGGGTATCAGGCGGCGTTCCAGGTACAGAAGAACTTCCAGAACGTCGGCAGTCCGTTGAGCTACATCTTCAACACCCGCAACCCGATTCAATTCACGCTGCGCGATGCGCCGTTCTGGTCGAGCAATCGCACGCGCTTCGACGCGTTCTACGTGCAGGACCAGTACACACGCGGACGTCTCACACTGCAGGGCGGGCTGCGTTACGAGCACGCATGGAGCTGGTTCCCCGAGGGCGAAAACGGCGTCGTCGCCGACAACGCGTACGGCACGCGGTTCTTGTTCCCCGAAAAGGATGGCGTGACCGGCTATCACGACATCACTCCGCGTATGGGCGCTGCGTACGACGTGTTCGGCAATGGCAAGACCTCACTGAAGGTGAACTTCAGCAAGTATCTGCAGGCGGCGAACAACGACGCGCAGTACACGATCGCCAACCCGGCGACTACGTTCCAACAGACGACGAACGTGTCGTGGACGGACACGAATGGCAACCGAGTCGTGGACTGCAACGTGATGAACCGGAACGGTGAGAACAATGCCGCGACCGGTGGCGACGTGTGCGGAGCGTGGCAGAACCTGAACTTCGGCAACGCATTCGGCACGACCATCGTGAATCCCGACGTCCTGCATGGCTGGGGAGTGCGCCCGTACGACTGGCAGTTCAGCGTTGGCGTGCAGCACGAGGTCTACACGCGCGTGGCGGTCGACGTGCAGTACAGCCGCCGGTGGTGGGGCAATCACTTCTTCACCGATAACCGCGCGCTGACGCCGGCCGACTTCGACACGGCAACGATTACCGCGCCGAGGAATCCCGGTCTGCCCAACGGCGGCGGATATCCGGTGACCTTCGTCACGCGCAATGCGCGCTCGCCAATCGGTGCAACGGACAACTACTACACGTTCGCCGACGACTTCGGCGACGTCACGACCTACTGGCATGGTGTGGACTTCACCGTGAACGCACGCACCAGGAACGGCATCACGTTCCAGGGCGGCACGAGCACCGGCCGCGGCGTCCGCGACTACTGCAACATCACCAATGCGCTGCCGGAACTCTTCGTCACGGTGGGCTCGGTGCTTGCGAACGCGCAGTCCGCGGCGTGCGCGGTCACCGAACCGTGGTTGACGACGTATCGCAGCTCGGTGACGTATACGTTGCCGAAGATCGACGTGCTGCTGGCCGGGTCGATCCGGTCAACGGCCAACGTGCAGCCGTCGACGATCAACACGTTCGTGGCGACCAATGGCGCATCGTTGGCGGCGAACTACAACGTCAATAGTGCGATCCTGCAGACGTCGAACCTGGGGCGTCCGCTGACGCCCGGTCTTGCGTTCCAGACCGTCGATCTGACGCTCCCCGGTGATGTGTATCCCGATCGCATCAACTCGGTTGACCTCCGGGTCGCGAAGGTGCTGCGCTTCGGCCGCACGTCCACCAATGTCGGCTTCGACTTCTACAACCTGCTGAACGCCAACACCGGCACCGCATTCCAGCAGGTGTTCAATCCGGATCCCAACGCGGTCAACACCTGGGGACGACCAACGTCGATCTTGAATCCGCGGTTCGCGCGGTTCAACGTCACGGTGAATTTCTAGCGTAGGAGCCGCCGCCTTCGGGCGGCCCGAAATTCGAGTCGCGGGTAGCAGGGGCGGGCATTGATGCGAGGGCCCGTCCCTGTTCGGTTTCAAGAAAAGCCCGTCAAATCAGTTTATCTTATTCAGTTCGTGCATAGATGAACGGAATAGTTTTACGGCGTGTTTCTAATACGAACCTGCTATATTGCGCCTGCAAATTTCCGTCTAGCGGGGGACGGATGCCTTTGCTCAGGAACCAATCAGTGAATGGGAGGACATTGATGCGATTCTTCACGAAGGCCGTTCTCGTCGCGGCCATCGTTCTGCTGCCCACCTTGGCCAGTGCACAGTCTCTGGCCGGTATCGTTCGCGATGCGTCAGGCGCGGTGCTGCCAGGCGTGACCGTAGAAGCGACCAGCCCGGTCTTGATCGAGAAAGTGCGCACTGCGACGACCGACGGCACCGGGACCTACAGCATCGTGAACCTGACGCCGGGCGTGTACACCGTGACCTTCACGTTGGCCGGCTTCACGGTTGTCAAGCGTGAGGAAGTCAACGTCAGCGGCGCGCAGGTCATCACGATCAACGCCGACCTCCGCGTCGGCGGCGTGCAGGAGACCATCACTGTTACCGGTGAGACGCCGGTGGTGGACGTCCACACCGCTGCCCGGACTCAGAAGGTGATCGACAACGAGGTTGTGTCGGTGCTGCCGGCCTCGCGTGGCTACGGCAACATTCTCGCGACGGTTCCGGGTATCCAGGCGACCGGTCTCAACTCCGGCGCGAACCCGGTGATGAACTTCTTCACCGCGCGGGGCGGCCGCGGCAACGAAGGCACGATTCAGATTGACGGCATGAACGTCGGCTCGGCGTTCAACGGTGGCGGCGTCGCGGGCTTCGGCTACGACACGGCGAACGCCTCGGAAATCCAGGTGACGATCGCCGGTGGTCTCGGCGAGACTGACCGCGGCGGCCCGGCCTTCAACATGATTCCCCGTACTGGCGGCAACAACTTCAGCGGGACCTACGTCCTCAGCTACGCGGGTGAATGGGCGCAGTCGAGCAACCTCGATGACGAGCTGAAAAGCTTCGGCATCACCGAAGTGCCGGGACTCATCAAGAATTACGACACCAACTTCGCGATGGGCGGACCGATCAAGCGTGATCGCCTATGGTTCTTCGGCAACGCGCGCACGTTTGGAGCGCAGAGCGACATTCCCGGGCTGTACGGTAACCGGAACGCTGGCAACCCCAACGCGTTCACCTACGTGCCCGACACCAGCCTGAAGGCTCGGAACGCAAACTCGAAGATGATTGGCGCGATCCGCCTGACCGGCCAGCTGACGCCGAAGAACAAGCTGGGTTTCTACTACGACTACCAGAAGAACTGCACCGGATCATCATTCACGCCGGACGGAGACCAGTGCCGCCAGCGCGGTGACGACTGGGTGGCGCTTGGCGCGATTGGTGGGTTCGGATCGAACTCGCCCGAAGCTGGCAATCAGGTGTGGGACGACCGCGAGAAGATCGTTCAGGGCACATGGACCTCCACGGTCACCAACAAGCTGCTCCTCGAAGCTGGTCTCTCCTCGTTCAACAGCCGCTGGGGGCTCTATCCCGGTGCGGGCGCCGATCAGAGCATCGTCTCGATCACGGAGCTCACCGGCACAGGCGTTCCGGTACCGTTCTTCACCTACCGCTCAACGGCGAACCCGCTCGGCAACGATCAGCAGCACAACGTGTGGCGCGCCTCTGCGTCGTACGTGACCGGCACGCACAGCGTGAAGTTCGGCTATCAGGCGGCCTATCAGGTGCAGAAGCAGTTCACCATCGGCAACCCGAACATGATCAGCTACACGTTCCTGCTCGGTGCGCCCTCGTCGATCACGCAATACATTCCGAGTCAGCAGAGCAACCGCACCCGCTTCGACGCGTTCTACGCGCAAGATCAGTGGACGATCAATCGTCTGACGCTGCAGGGCGGATTGCGCTACGAGCACGCGTGGAGCTGGCACCCCGAGGGTGAAAATGGAGCGTTGACGGGATCGAGGTTCCTTCCCAACGGTTTCGTCTTCCCGCGTACGGAAGGCGTCACGGGTTACAACGACATCACGCCTCGCATAGGTGCGGCCTACGACGTCTTCGGCAACGGCAAGACCGCGTTCAAGGTGAACTACAGCAAGTATCTGCAGCCGGCCAACAACGAGAGCAACTTCATTCAGGCCAACCCGGGAGTCACGTTCCAGAACATGACCACGCGGACGTGGACGGACACCAACGCCAACCTCGTGCCGGATTGTGACCTGAATAGTTCAGCGCTGAACGGCGAGTGCGGGCCATGGCAGAACCTGAATTTCGGCAACCCGTTCAACACGACCCGTGTGAACCAGGACATCATGCACGGATGGGGCAACCGGCCGTTCGATTGGCAGTGGGGTGTGGCAGTGCAGCAAGAAATCCTCCCGCGCCTCTCGGTGGACGTGGCGTTCAACCGTCGGTGGTGGAGCAACTTCTATGTGACTGACAATCAGGCACTCGGACCGGCTGACTTCGACCGGTTCACGATCACCGCACCGACTTCCGTTGGCGCGCCCCTGCCCACGGCCGGGCAGCCGCTCACGTTCCTGAAGCGGAATGGTCTCAACCCGATCGGAGCGGTGAGCAACTACCGGACGTTCCAGCGCGATTTCGGCGATGAAACCTACTACTGGCAGGGGATCGACTTCACCGCCAATTCACGCATGAGAAACGGCCTGGTGCTGCAGGGCGGTTTCAGTACGGGAGCCGGACACCGCGACCTCTGTGATGTCTGGGCTGCACTGCCCGAGCTCGTGGGCGCAAACCTGGTGAGCGCCTGCAAGATCGACGAGGAATGGCAGATGAATTGGCGCGGCCTCGTGACCTACACGATTCCCAGAGTGGACGTCCTCATCAGCGGCATCCTGCGTTCGCAGGCCAATACTGAACCGTTGACGATCGAAACGGGCGTCGCCACCAACGGTGTCGGACTGGCGGCGAACTATACCGTGACGCCGGCCGTTCTTGCGGCCAATGGTCAGACGCCGTTTGCGCCGGGCGTCGCGACGCAGACGGTGAATATGGTGCCGCCATCTTCGCTGTTTGGCGATCGCGTGAACTCGGTGGATATGCGCTTCGGCAAGATCCTCCGGTTCGGACACACGCGTACGAACGTGGCGATCGACCTCTACAACCTGTTCAACTCGAACGTTGGAACGGCGTTCAACCAGGGTTTCGGCACCGACGGCCTGCTGTGGCTGCGTCCGACGGCAGTGCTGAATCCGCGGTTCGCGCGCTTCAACGTGACGTTCGACTTTTAGGAATCAGGGTTCGGGAATCAGGAATCAGATGGGGCCGGTCTTTCGGACCGGCCCTATTTGCGTACGAACGGCGTGCGCGCCGTGATTCCTTTGCCCTCTGTCACCCTGAGGATCTGATTCACGGCCGCGCCCTCGATCACTTCGTTCTGCCCGTTCGGCCAGCGCACTTCGAGTCGATCGATCTTCGCGGCTTTGCCGAGACCGACGTGCACCCGTAGATCGTTTTGTCCCAGATAGCTTGATCCGGCTTTGACCTCGCGGACCTGCGTCGTGCCGCCGGCCGTGAGTCGCACACGCGTGCCAACCGCACTGCGATTGCTCTTCGTCCCGGCCAGATGAATGAGCACCGAGTTGTTGCCGGTGCCACCTTCGTTGCGCAGCAATTCGGCCGCGCCCCCGTTGTTCGTGATCAGGAAGTCGAGATCGCCGTCGTTATCGATATCGCCGGCGACGAGCGTCCGTCCGACTTTCTCTGACGCGAAACCTGTGCCCGATTGACGGCCGACATCGGTGAGCCGTCCTCCGCCAGCGTTTCGCAGCAGGAGCTTCCGCTGTGCTTCTGTTGCTCCTGGTCGCACGTGACCGGGACTGTTCATCACATGGCCATTGACGATGCCGAGATCGAGGTCGGCGTCGTTGTCGTAATCGACAAACGCCGCGCCGAAGCCGACGTAAGGGAGTGTTGCCGGGCCGACGCCACTCGGGAATGTCGCGTCTTCGAAGAGGCCCTTGCCGAGATTGCGGAACAGCGTGTGCGCCTCGAGTTCGTGGTTGCTGACAAACAGATCGAGATCTCCGTCGCCGTCGTAGTCGCCGAAGTCGGTGCCCATGCCGGCGCGAGGCATGCCGTCACTGGCCACCGAGACGCCCGCGAGCAGCGCCGTCTCCGTGAAGCGCTTTCCTGCGTCGTTGTGAAACAAGAAGTTTGGCGTCGAATCGTTCGCCACGAAGCCGTCCACCCACCCGTCATCGTCGTAATCGCCGAACACGACGCCCAGACCATTGCCGCGATGATCGAGGATGCCTGTCTCCTTGCTGACATCGGTGAACACACCGCTGCCGTTGTTGCGGTAGAGCGTGTTGCGGAGTGCCTGGAACGTGAGCGGATGGCAGTAGATGCGGTATTTGCGACCGACGTCACCACAGAAGGTGTTGTTGTCGACGCGAGCGTCGACGTAGTTGACCACAAAGAGATCGACGTCGCCGTCGCGATCGACGTCCGCGAACGCGCAGCTCGCGCTGAACATCGGTGCGCCGCCCACGCCTGCGGCCTTCGTGACGTCTGTGAAACCCTTGCCTGCGTTGTTCTGATAGAGCGCGTTCACGCCGACGCTGGTGATGTACAGATCAATCCATCCGTCGTTGTTGACGTCCGCAGCGCACGCTCCCATGCCGTATGCGTTGTGCGTGATCCCTGATTGCGCGCTCACGTCCTGGAAGGTTCCGTTGCCTCGATTGTGATAGAGGCGATGCCGCGCGGTCTTGTCGGTCGCCGGATTGGTCAGCGAACCGCCGTCAACGAGGAAGACGTCGAGCCAGCCGTCGTTGTCGTAATCGAAGAACATACCGCCGCCGCTCATGATTTCGTAGAGATGTCGATCGGGGCTGGCGCCGTTCACGTGTTGGAAATCAACACCGCTCTGCATCGCGACGTTCACGAATTGGACGGGAGCGGGTGTTTGCGACGTGCCGATGTGTGTGAAGGCGATCGCGATCGCCACGGCGATGGCGAACCGTCTCAACGGACAGCTCCTGCGCGACGCAGTGACTCTTGACGCAGTCGCGAGGCGAGGGCGCGCTCGCGTTCGGCGTCGCTGTTGCGTCCGAGTGCGGCGTAGGCCTCGGCGAGATAAGCGTGTGCGTCCTCGCTGTTGTCCTTCGCCGCGACAGAGGTCAACGGTTCGATCGCCTCTGCGGGCTGACCGGCTTTGAGCAATGCCAGGCCGAGATCGAGACGCAACTGCGCTGACTCGGGATCGCGTTCGAGCGCTTGGCGCAGGAGAGCCACCGCTTTCGCGGACTCGCCCTTCAGGATGCTTACCGACGCATCGCGTCTGAGTCCTTCGATTTCGAGCTGGCGCGATCGGGCGGCGGTCTCTTCGGTTTGCAGGCGCTGATAGACCTCGAGCTCGCGCTTGCCTTCGTCGACGTTGCCCATGCGGACAAGCGATGTTGCGAGAACGTACCGAGCCTCTTTGTGCGAGCTGTCCAAGGCGACGGTGCGCCGGGCAGACGCCACAGCGTCCGCATAGTTGCCCCCGCGCAGATATACCTGACCCATCGCGGCGTGCGAGTCGGCGCGTGTCGGATTCAGCATGACGGCCGCCGTGAATTCCGCAAGGGCCTCGCTTTGCCGGCTCTGCCGGAAGTACATCTCGCCAAGCTCGTGATGTGCGTCTGCGTCGTTGGGAATGAGATCGACGCGCTGCGAGAAGGCCGCAATCGCCGCGTCATATTGCTGCTGCGAACGGGCCAGTGCGCCAATCGTCTGATACACGCTGTTGAGACCGAGCAGTGGCTTCAGTGCTGCCGCCGCTGTCAGTTCGCGAATGGCATCGGCATACAGACCTTGACGCTGATACACGAGGCCGAGCTTGTATCGCGCGCGGCCAGACGAGGGAAACAGCGTGAGCAGGTCCTGCAGTGACGCTCGTGCGGCCGGAAGATCTCCGCTGACGACCAGCGCGTCGGCCAGTGCCAGACGCGAACGCTCGTCGCGCGGGTTCAGCATGATCGCAGTGCGGAGCGCTTTCGCGGCGGCATCCGGCTGACGATTGGCCAGGTCGATGAGTCCCTCGATGCGATGCGGTTCTGCGCGGTCGGGTGCCAGTTCGATGGCGACGGCGATGTGTTCGGCGGCGCGCTGGAGCGCTCCGTCGCGAAGCGCTGTGGCTGCCTGTCCTAACGCGCCAGATTCAACCCCGCTCTCGGCGACGAGTGCATCGCGCGTCAGGCTTTGGCGGAACAGTTCGATCGCGCGCGGCAGGTTGCCGCGCTGCAGTTCCGCGAAGCCATCGATGTAGAGTGCCGGCGCAAAGAACGGCTCGACGCCTGGCGTTTCGTGAAAGAGACGAAGATCGATGAACGGTGCGGACGGCTGTTGGCTCCCTGCGAGACGAGTGGTCTCAGCGGCGACGAACCTGGCGTAGGCGCGGCCCGCGTCTTCCGCGGCACCGCTGCGCGAAAGATGACGCGCCAGCACATACGCGGTGATCCCGTCGTTCGGGTTGAGCGTTGACGCTTGACGAAGCGACGTCGTGGCCGCCGTGTCGTTGCCCTCGAGTTGGCTGTGTGCGAGCGCTTCGAAGACCGGCACGTCAGCACGCGTGTTGTCGAGTTGTCGAGCCGCGGCGAGTTCACGCAGGCCGTCCGCGGTGCGTGCGCGATCGAGATACAGCCCGCCAATCGCGAGATGCATTTTGAGTGCGAGCGCGGGATCAGCGCTACGGAGGTCGGCCGCCATCGCGGCTTCGTACTTTCGGAGCACCGCATCCCATTCGGCGAGCGCTCGCGACATCGCGTCGAGGCTCGAGCGCACACGGAGACCTTCGTCTCCGTACGCGCCATCGAGTGCGAGGCTGAACTGGCCCACGGCCTCGAGGAAGGCTGCCTTGGGTTCCGGACTTTGACCGGTGAGAGTGGCCGCGCCCACGATCAACGTGAGCAGCGTCGAGGCTGTTCTATGACTCATTCGAGCGCGGTATCGAGCGATTGTAGATCCTGCAACCGCAGGCTGGGGTCTTCGTTTAACAGAGCCCCGGCCTACGACCCTCTCTTTTGGGGACCGGCCTTTTTTCTTGTACGCTGAGCGAATCTGATGAAGTTCCTGGTGGCAGTGCTGGCTGCCCTTGCCCTGGTTTCGTGTGGAGGCGACAAGAACCCCGTCCCGTCTACTGCGGCATCAGCTCCGGCAGAGGAATGGTTTGTCGAGCGCGCCAAGGAGACGGGCCTCGACTTCGTCCACTTCAACGGGATGTCGGGTGAACAGTATTACCCCGAGATCATGGCGCCCGGTGTCGCGTTGTTCGACTACGACAACGACGGCGACCTTGATGTGTACCTCGTCCAGGGCGCGATGCTCGGTAAGAAGACGCTGAAGGAGGCCACGTTTCCTCCAGCAGGTCCACTCGGGGATCGCCTCTTCCGAAACGATCTCGTGGTTGGCGCGGACGGGAAGCGAACGCTGCACTTCACTGATGTGACGGCGCAGAGCGGCATCAACGTCACGTCGTACGGCATGGGCGTCGCGGCGGCCGACTATGACAACGACGGCTTCGTCGACATCTATCGCACCGGGCTCTCAGGTTCGGTCCTGCTGCACAACAACGGCAACGGGACGTTCACGGATGTCACCGCGAAGACCGGTGTCGGCAATCCAAACGGGTGGGGCGTATCCGCAGCGTTCCTTGACTACGATCGTGACGGCTGGCTCGATCTCTACGTCGGCAACTACTTGCTGTACAGCATCGCCGGCGATCTTGATTGCTTATCAGTGACCGGGCAGCACGATTACTGCCCGCCAAACAGCTATCGCGCGCAGTCGGATCGGCTCTATCACAATCGCGGCAATGGCACCTTCGAGGATGTGACCTCGCGTGCGCTCGTCGGCGGCGCGGATGGTCCCGCGCTCGGTATCTCCACCGCAGACTTCAACGGTGATGGCTGGATCGACATCTACGTCGGCAACGATGGTCAACCGAATCAGCTGTGGATCAACCAGAAGAACGGGACCTTCAAAGACACCGCATTCATCTCTGGCGCGGCGGTGAACGGACAGGGCAACTCCGAAGCGAGCATGGGCGTCGACGCCGGCGATTTCGACAACGACGGCGACGAGGACATCTTCATCACCAACTGGCTGGCGCAGATGAACATCCTCTACGTCAACATGGGCGGTGGGGTCTTCGAGGATCGCAAAGCCGCGTCTGGTCTTGGGCCGCCAAGTCTCGCCAAGACCGGTTTCGGTACCGCCTGGTTCGACTACGACAACGATTCCTGGCTCGACCTGCTGACGGCGAATGGCAGCGTCTCGATCATCGAAGCACAGGCGCGGGTCAACGATCCGTTCCCGCTCAAGATGCTCAATCAGCTCTATCGCAACCTGGGCAACGGGCGGTTCGAAGACGTGTCAGCGAAGGCGGGAAAGGCGTTCACGTTGAACGATGTCAGCCGTGGTGCGGCGTTTGGCGACATCGACAACGACGGCGATGAAGATGTCGTCATCGGAACGGCCGCCGGTCCGACGCGTCTGCTGATCAACAACATCGGGAATAAGAACCACTGGGTCGGATTGCGTCTTGTAGGGCGCGTCCTTTCGGACGCGCCTGGTCAGGCCGGTCCGAAAGGACCGGCGCTACGTGATCAGATTGGCGCCCGCGTCGAGATCATCCGCAAGACCGGTGGACCATTGTGGCGACGTGCGCGTTCGGATGGCAGCTACGCCTCGGCGAACGATCCGCGTGTGCTCGTTGGCCTCGGCTCGTCGACCGATCCCGTGCGTCTGAAGGTGAGCTGGCCCAGCGGCAAGGCCGAGGAGTTCGGCGAGGTTCCCGTCGATCGCTGGACCACAGTGACTGAAGGCACAGGCCCCTCGACGTCGGTCGGGACAAGCCCCTCGACCTTGGTCGGGACAGGCCCCTCGACCTTGCTCGGGACAGGCAAGTGAGCGCACGTCTTCCGCTGGTGCTGCTGTTGCTGTTCGTCGTCGCATGCGGTTCATCGAAACCGTCTACGCCAGCAGGACCTCCGCCCGCGTCTCGCGAGGTGATGCTGCCCGATCTGGCGCGCATGGATCCTCCGGTGCAGGCGCAGGTGAAGCAGCGGTACGCGACGCTGATGGAGAAGAAGAAGGCGGGCGCATCGGGCGACGAGCTCGGCACCGCCTATGGCGAGTACGCGATGTTGCTGCAAGCGGCGGAGTACTACGAGGCCGCCGAGCCCGCGTATCTCAATGCGCAGGATCTGATGCCCGGAGATGTGCGGTGGCCTTATTACCTCGGTCACCTGTACAAGAGCATCGGCCAGACGGAGAAGTCGATTCAGTCGTTCGAGCGCGCGCTGCAGCGCAATCCTTCGGAGATCGCGACGTTGACCTGGCTCGGACGCCTGTATCTCGAGCAAGGAAAGCCCGACGTTGCCGAGCCATTCTTCGAGCGTGCATCGCAACTGCCACCGCGTAACGTCGCGGTGATGGCGGGTCTTGGCCAGGCCGCGCTCGCGCGGCGCGACTACCAGCGCGCGGTCACCGTGCTCGAGGAGGCGCTGGCCTTCGATCCGAGTGCCGCCAGCATTCATTCCCCACTGGCGAACGCGTATCGAGGCCTGGGCGACACGGCCAAGGCCGAAGAGCATCTCAAGTTGTGGCGGAACACCGATCTCGTTGTGCCCGATCGATTGCGAGCCGATCTCGACATGTCGATTGAGAGCGGGCTGTCGTATGAGCTGCGCGGCGTCCGTGCACTCGAAGCGCGCGACTTCAAGGCCGCTGAAGAGGCGTTCCGCAAAGGCGTTCAGCTCACGCCGGCCACGGGCGCGCTCGGTCGATCGCTGCGGCATAAGTTGGGCACCGCGCTGGTGCTGCAGGGCGATGTTGAGGGAGCCGTGGCCCGCTTCGAGGAAGTGGTCAAAATGGCGCCGCCCGAGGGGTACGACGAGGCCTCCGCCAAGGCCAACTACAGTCTCGGTGTCATCCTTGCCGGCTCTGGACAAAAAAACGAAGCGATTCAGCGGCTGAACACGGCCGTCAAGTACAACCCGAATTACACCGAGGCGTGGATGGCGCTCGCCGACACCCTCCGCAGCACTGGACGCATCGACGCCTCCTTGAAGCCGTACGCCGAGGTCGTCCGTATCAATCCGAGGTCGGTTGAGGCGCGGTTCGCCTATGCAATGGCGCTTGTCCGTCTTCGCCGCTATCGCGACGCAAAGGCGTGGCTCGAGGACAGTGCCCGCATCCTGCCCGATTCCCCCGAGCTGTCGCACGCGCTGGCACGGATCCTTGCGGCGTCACCGGACGACAGCGTTCGCGACGGCGCGCGCGCGATGGCACTGGTCCAGGAACTCATGAAAGCCAACAAGACCACGGTCATCGGCGAAACCATGGCGATGGCGATGGCGGAGCTCGGACAATTCAGCGATGCGGTGGATGTCCAGAAGAGTGTGATTGCCGCGGCGCAGCAGGGCGGCGCTGCCCAGGACGTGCGCCGCATGACCGCAAACCTCCGTCTCTACGAACGTCGCCAGGCGTGCCGAATGCCGTGGGCTGACGACGATCCAGTGCATATTCCCGCGATGTTTGCCTCCGCGGCGCCGGCCGCTCCGACAGCGCGGTAAGGTCGAACCCCACATAGCGACAGAATTGATCTACAAAGTTAGACATTAGACAAAAATGTCTGGTAGCGTCGCCGTCACGTTACCGACTCGCGGTGCGGGGTTCCGCCCATCGAGCGCCCTCCGACTCGAACCCGCCAATGTGTTCTGACATTAATGTCGTTAGATTTGCTTAATCTACAAGAATGTCTCTGTTGGCGGTTTCCTTCCGAGCGCACCCTCTCTGATCCTTCGATTTCCCGACACTTCTGATGGAAGCCATGGCACTTCGCTTGCTGAGCGCTTGAGTCGGCTCTACGCGCCTCACAGGTGAGGCGCGTCCTTTCGAGGTGAGGGAATGAACCAAGCTGATACCGCGTGGATGCTGATTTCAACCGCCCTGGTGCTTCTGATGACGCCGGCCCTGGCGTTCTTCTATGGCGGGCTGGTGCGCAGCAAGAACGCCCTGAACACAATGATGATGAGTTTCATCTCCCTGGGGTTCGTGGGCATCCTCTGGGCGTTGGTTGGCTACTCCCTCGCGCTCAGTCCCGGCGGCAGCGATTGGCTCGGTGACCTGCGCTTCGCGTTCCTCAACGGTGTTGGACTCGAGGCGAAGGACGCCGTCGTGCCGCTCACCATTCCCCACATGCTCTACATGGCCTTCCAGGCAACGTTCTGCATCATCACTGCAGCGCTGATCTCGGGAGCCATCGTCGAGCGTATGCGGTTCTCCGCGTATCTGCTCTTCATCTCGCTGTGGTCGGTTGTCGTCTACGCGCCGATGGCGCATTGGGTGTGGGGCGGCGGGTGGCTCGCCGATATGGGAGCCTGGGACTTCGCGGGCGGCACGGTCGTTCACGTCAATGCTGGTGCTGCGGCGCTTGTCGCCGCGATGGTCGTCGGTAAGCGGTCGGATTACGGCCACGCCTCCATCCTGCCGCACAACATTCCGACGGTGCTGCTCGGCGCTGGCTTGCTCTGGTTCGGGTGGTTCGGTTTCAACGCTGGTAGCGCGGTTGCCGCCAGCCCCATCGCCGGACTCGCCTTCGTGACGACGATGCTCGCCCCCGCCGCCACGCTGGTCGTCTGGACGTTCCTGGACATGATGCGGTCCGGGAAGCCGACGGCGGTCGGATGCGCCACTGCGATCGTCGTCGGCCTGGTGGCGATCACGCCGGCAGCCGGTTTCATCAGTCCGATGAGCGCCATCGCGCTCGGTGCAATCGCTGCGGTGCCAAGCTACCTCGCGCTGATCATCCGTGCGAAGACCTCACTGGACGACTCGCTCGACGTGGTCGCTGCGCACGGCGTCGGTGGGACAGTGGGCGCGATCCTGACGGGTGTCTTTGCCGAGAAGAGCATCAACGGCGTGTTCGACGGATTGATGGGCGGCAACCCCGGCCAGGTCGGTATCCAGGCATTGGCGGTCGGAACCGCGATTGTGTTCAGCGGCGGCATGAGCTTCATCCTGCTGAAGTTGATCGGTCTCTTCATCCCGCTGCGTGCGACCCAGTCCGATGAGGCCACCGGTATGGATGTCTCGATGCACGGCGAAGAAGCGTACTTAAACATGACCGAATAACACCATTGGTGATTGGGGATTGGTGATTTTTGATTGAATTGGTGATTGAGGATTGGAGATTGTTGATGGGGGGCACGTCCTTCGGACGTGTTGGCCGGCGAATCAGCAATCGAGAATCAGCAATCAACAACTAATCAATAATCAACAATCACCGATCATCAAATGGCCCCCTCTTTTGACAACCTCCGTGTACTGAGTCTGGAAAGCCGCCGCGCGAAGGAGATGGCTTCGATCATCTCCTCGTACGGCGGCCAACCCGTTTCGGCACCGTCGATGCGCGAGGTGCCGCTCGACTCCAATTCAGACGCCATCGCCTTTGCCGATGCGCTCGAACGTGGCGAGTTCGATCTCGTCGTCCTGCTGACTGGCGTCGGTACGCGCGCGCTCCTCGCGGTCGTTGAGCAGGTCAAGGGCACTCGTGACGCGTTCGTGAGTGCGCTGGGTCGAACAAAGATCCTGGCGCGAGGACCGAAGCCGGTCGCGGTGCTTCGCGACGTAGCGCTGACGCCGTGGCTGACCGCGCCCGAGCCCAACACCTGGCGTGAAGTGCTTGCCTCGCTCGACGACAAACAGCAGGAGTTCCCGCTGTCAGGTAAGCGCGTCGCCGTGCAGGAGTACGGCGCATCGAATCCGGATCTGCTCGCAGGTCTCGAGACGCGAGGCGCGCGGGTGACTCGAGTGCCCGTCTATCAGTGGGCGCTGCCGGAAGACCTCGCCCCGCTCGAAGCCGCAGTACGAGCCATTGCCGACGGCCACATTGACGTGGCGCTGTTCACGACGGCAACCCAGGTTGTGCACCTGCTGAAGGTGGCCGACTCGATGGGGATGCGCGACGCCGTCCGACGCAGTCTCATGACATGCGTTGTCGCGTCGATCGGTCCGACGACGTCAGAAGAGATGCGGGAACAGGGGATCGCGCCCGATCTGGAGCCATCGCACCCGAAGATGGGGTTCCTTGTGCGCGAAGCCGCTGAACGCGCCCGCGAAATCCTGCGCGCGAAACGTACGTAGCCGCGTTTGAGCGGTTCGCTAGACTAGCGATCGGTCCGGACAACGGATCCGGACGACGTACGCCGCAGGAATGAGGAAGCCACTAAGGTTTCGATCACATCGCGGCACGTTTCATGTTCGATCCCGAGGAGCCTGGCGGCCTGTGGGATGGTGAGCTGAAGGCCCGGCATCTCGTTGAATTCCCCCCGGACTCGATCGACAAGTGCGCGCGCGTGCATAGCGGTAGTTCCCTTTAGAAATCGTGTTGTCAGCTTCCATCTTGGTAGTGCCCAGACTCAAAGCAAGACACACGCCGCCCAGCGTTTCGCTAGCGCGGGCACAAAATGAGCCTGAATTTCGACGTTTTACACAGGTGTCAAACGAGTCACCCACGAACAATCGCGTTCCACCGCGGAACATTCGCCACAACATCGTCATGAACTACCCAGGACCCACCCACCACCCACCACGAACCACCAACACGAACCACGAACCACCAACCACGAACCACCAACCACCAACCACGAACCACCCACGGGCATAACATAGAGAGATGCCGACCTCCGAAGAACTGCTCGAGCTTGCCGAGCGATGCGCTGAGAAACTGGAACTCGAGGGGAAGTTGCGCCACGTGCCGTCGTTCTCAGACGCCGAGGATCAGTGCGAGGTCGAATACGAGGACCTGCTCCAGGCGATCCACGAGGACGAGTTATTCGCGCCCGTGGATATTCAGCGACAGGAACAACTCGTCGAGCAGATCGCGGCGGCGTTGCCCGAAGCCTCGCGCATGCTGATCGTCGAGTTGGCCGATAACCACGCGCGCCATGTGTGGCTGCAGCAGGAGGGCGCGTATCACCTTGGGCTTGCCGTCGGGCGGCGACTGCGTCTCCGCGGAAGCGGGTCGTAGAGGCGGGTCTTTAAACCCGCCTCACACGTAGGTAGAACAATTTGCCAACGGGCGCCTCCTATACTGCGGGTATGCCGCTTTCGTACCTCCACTACGACGTTTTCACCGACAAGCCGCTGCTTGGGAATCAGCTCGCGGTCTTCACCGATGCGCAGGCGCTCGATGGCGCGCAGATGCAGGCGATCGCGCGCGAGATGAACTTCTCCGAGAGCACGTTCATTCTGCCGAACGAGCGTCCTGACACCGACATTCGGATGCGCATCTTCACGCCGTTTAACGAGATGCCGATGGCGGGTCATCCCACGATCGGCAGCACGTTCGCGCTCGCGCACACAGGCGTGATCAAGAAGAGCGCGCAGCGCTTCGTCTTCGGTCTCAACATCGGGCCGACGCCGGTTGCTCTCGAATGGGCGGACGGTAGTCTGAGCTTCGGCTGGATGACGCAACGGCCGCCGACGTTTGGTCCGATCGTCTCGCAGCGCGCTGCGTGCGCCGACGCGCTTGGTCTCAAGACGGAAGATCTGTCGGAGACGCTACCGGTACAGGAAGTGTCGTGCGGTGTGCCGTATCTCGTCGTGCCGCTGCGCGATCACCAGACCGTCGATCGCGCGGTCACCGACTCCGCGGGTTTCAGCCGGCTCTGCGCCGCGTGCGGACTCGATCTGCCGATCTTCCTGTTTTCCGTGGGTGGACCCTCGCCGGACGACACGGTGTATGGCCGCATGTTCGCTCCCGACTTCGGCATCATCGAAGACCCGGCGACGGGAAGCGCGGCCGGTCCGATCGGCTGTTACATCGTCCATCATGGGGTCGTGAAGGCTGATCCGGCGCGGCCAATTCAGATCAGCCAGGGTGTGAAGATGGGACGCCCGAGCCGCATCTACGTCTCCGTCGAAGGCGAACCCAAAGACATTACCGGCGTGAAGGTCGGCGGCACCGCAGTCCTCGTCGGCCGTGGGGAGCTGCTCGTGTGATCTCGTTTTCCCGAGTGGGGAAGCAGTACGGACGGCAGGTGCTGTTCGTTGACGCGTCCTTTCAGCTCAATCCTGGTGAAAAAGTCGGTCTCGTTGGGCCCAACGGCGCCGGCAAGACGACGTTGTTCCGCATGATCGTCGGCGAGGAAATGCCAGACGAGGGGGACGTGTCTGTCCCAAAGAAGCTCACCGTCGGCTATTTTCGTCAGGACGTCGAGGAGATGTCGGGCCGATCGGTGCTCGATGAAGCGATCGCCGGCAGTGGCCGGCTCGGCGACTTGCATCACGAGCTCGAAGATCTCCAGCACGCGATGAGCGATCCCGATCGCGCCGGCGATATGGATCGGATCCTCGCGCGCTTTGGCGAAGTGCAGGAGGAATACGAGCATCTCGGCGGCTACGGACTCGAGGCGCAGGCGCGCGAAGTGCTCCACGGCCTCGGCTTTGACGACGAACGCATCGACGGCGACGTGGGACTGCTGTCTGGCGGCTGGAAGATGCGTGTCGCGATGGCGCGCGTGCTACTCGGGTCGCCCGATGTCCTGCTGATGGACGAGCCGACCAATCACCTCGATATCGAATCGATCATCTGGCTCGAGGCGTTTCTCAAGTCACGGCCGGGCGCGCTGCTGATGACGTCGCACGACCGCGAGTTCATGAACCGCGTCGTCTCCAAGATCGCCGAGATCGACGGTGGCGAGATCACCGTTTACTCCGGCAACTACGACTTCTACGAACGCGAACGGGCGATCCGCGAAGCCAATCGCGAGGCGGCCTACGCGCGTCAACAGGCGATGCTCGCGAAGGAGCAGCGGTTCATCGAGCGGTTCGCCGCGCATGCGGCGAAGGCTGCGCAGGTGCAGAGCCGAGTCAAGGCACTGGAGAAGATCGAGAAGATCGAGCTGCCGAAGAAACGGAAGGTGGTGCACTTCGACTTCCGTCAGCCGCCGAGATCCGGCGATCAGGTCGCCGTCATCGATGGCGTGTCGAAGTCCTATGGCCGTCGCGTCGTCTATGACGGGCTGAAGATGACCATCAGACGCGGCGAGCGTTGGTGCGTGATGGGCAAGAACGGCGCCGGCAAGACGACGTTGCTGAAGATGGTGTCCGGTGCGTTGGAGCCGGATTCCGGAGAAGTCAAGCTGGGCGCAAGTCTCAAGATGGGCTACTTCTCGCAGCAGGCGCTCGATGTGCTCAGTCCGGATCTCACCATCGAGGAGCAGCTGCAGCGCGATTTTCCGGACGAGTCGATCGGCGCGCTGCGCAATCTGGCCGGCGCGTTTCAATTCTCCGGCGATGACATCGACAAGAAGATCCGCTCGCTGTCAGGTGGTGAGAAGACTCGTCTCGTGATCGCCCGAATGCTCCTGTACCCACCCAACTTCCTCGTGCTCGACGAGCCGACGAACCATCTCGATCTGTTCACGAAGGAAATGCTGATTGAAGCGCTGAAGGACTACGACGGCACGATGCTGTTCGTCTCGCATGACCGTGCCTTCTTGCGTGCGCTCAGCAACCGCGTGCTGGAATTAGGTGGAGAGTCCGGCGTCGAGAAGGAGCCGCATCTGTATCCCGGGTCGTACGTCGAATACGTCGCCCGAACCGGCCACGAAGCCCCCGGCGTTCACGCGTAGATGTAGTGTCCGGCTTCAGCCGGACTTGTGTAGTGTCCGGCTTTAACCGGACTTCAGAGCCTTGATGCCCGCCAGTGAGAACGTCGTGATGTGATCCGCGACCTGGTCCAGGCGCTTCGGTGTGATCTGGAAGGGATGGAAGCGCGACGCGATCTTGTCGTTGAGCATCACCAGACACTGCGCCTGCACGCTCATCACCGCGTGCTCGACGCGCGGATCGTTGGCCCGGCAGCCAATCAGCTCCGCGATGACGCTGCCGAGATACGCCATGCGCGGCTTGATCACCTGCTTGACGACGAGATCGAGCGCCGGCGTCGGGTCGTTCAACTCGTGCGCCATGAAACGGTGGATCCAGCCGTCACGAGCCTGGACGACGCGCGCCAGGAAGACGCGCACAAAGATCCGCAGCTGCTCCTCGGCCGCTAGCCCCTCTCCGGCCTTCTGAATTTCCTGCGTCGTCCCGTGCATCGTCCGGATCGCGGACTGGACGATCTCCTCATACAGGCCCGTCTTGCCGCCGAAGTGATAGTTGACTGCGGCGACATTGGCGCGAGCGGCTTTGCAGATCTCGCGGACCGTCACCTTGCCGAAGCCGCGCTCGGCGAACAGCCGCGTCGCGCTTTCGATGAGGCGTTCCCGAGTTTCGCGATCACGTTCGTCCACGATCAGAGCGTGCGCTTGAAGAGCGCCGTAGCCGCGGTCATCGCGATGATCGAGAAGACAAAGAGATACGCGAGGTCTCCAGCAATTGCGCCGAAGCCGGTGTTTTTGAGGAGCAGGCTCTTGAACGCGTGTACGGCGTAGGTGAAAGGGTCCACGACGGCAATCACGTGCATCCAGCCCGGGAAACCCTGCTGCGGGTACACCGCCCCACTCGGGAAGTACAGCACTGTGTTCAACAGTCCGAACATCATCCGGGGCATCAGTGGATCGCTGACGCGCACCATCAGGAGAAACATCAGGCTGATCAACGCGAATGCCGTGATCGAAATGACCAGCATCATCCGGAGCAGACGTACCGGATCGAGTGGACTGGGAACGCCGGCGATGAGCGAGCCGATGATCGTGATCGCGGCGCCAGCCAACACCGCCTTGATGGTGCCCGAGATGTTGAAGCCAGCCACCAGCTCGAGCTTCGTGATCGGGGTGACCAGATACCCCTCGTGCAGGCCGCGGGCTTTGTCGTCGATGAAGATGATCCCGCCGCCGATCATCACCATCATGAAGATCGACATCGTGATCGACCCCGGCAGCAGGTACTGAATGTACGGAACGTACGGATACACCTCGACGATGTCGAGGCCCGCCCCACCGACGACGCGAACGGGGGTTTCAGGCGCGTTCATCTGACTGATGAAGCCGCCGACGGTCGCGCCGAGAGAGGCCGAGACGAACGTGTCGGTGTTGTCCGAGATGAGCGCGACGCGCGGCTCATTGTTGGTCAGCACTCGGCGTGAAAAGTCCGGCGGTATGGTTAACACCCCGTTGACCACGCCGTTGCGCAGGTCCGTCAGCGCCTCTCCCGAGTCGGTGTAGTCCAACAGGTCAACAGTGCGCGCACCTGACGACACGGCCGACGCCAGTTCGCGGACCCTGACCGCCGGCACGCCATGATCCTGATCGACGATGGCCAGTTTCAGATGTTTGACGTTGCCGCCGAAGGCGTAGCCCAATACGACCAGCTGCATGAGCGGGAAGATCATCGACATGACGATCATCATCGGGCTCTTGCTGAAGCGCCGCATCTCCCGTTCGACGATGGCCCACGTTCTATGCATGATTTAGCGCCTGATCATGAAGGGACTGTCGGCCGCCGACGGTTCTTGCAGCGCGTCTCGCAGGTCCCGTCCCGTGTAGTGCACAAAGACGTCGTCCAGCGTGACGGTCGCCGCGTCGCGTCCGGGAATTGATGCCTTCAACGCCTGCGGCGAATCGAGCGCGACGAGCTTGCCGTGATCGACAATCGCGATGCGGTCGCACAGCTTGTCGGCTTCGTCCATGTAGTGCGTGGTGATGAGCACCGTGAGCTCACGCTGCGCTTTGATCTTCCGCAACATCCCCCACACCGCGGTGCGAGAGACAGGGTCGAGTCCTGTGGTCGGCTCGTCGAGAAAGAAGACGCGGGGCTCGTGCACGAGACCGCGTGCGATTTCGACTCGTCGCCGCATACCTCCCGACAGGTTTTTCACAGGCTTGTCGGCCCACTGTGTGAGCTCCACGGCTTCGAGCAACTCCGCGATCAGTCGCGTCCGTGTGTCGCGCGGGACGCCATACAGCTTGGCGAAGATCAGCAGGTTTTCGTAGACAGTCAGCTCGAGGTCGCTGGTCATCGCCTGCGGAATGACCCCAATCGACCGGCGCACATCGTCGGATTTCTTGGTGACGTCGAAGCCGTTGATGATGGCGGTGCCACTGGTCGGTGGCAGCAGCGTCACCATCATGCGAATCAGCGTTGACTTGCCGGCGCCATTCGGGCCGAGCAGACCGAAGATCTCGCCGTCCTTGACGTTGAAGCTGATCCCGCTGACGGCGGTAAAGTCGCCGAACTTTTTGACGATGTTCTGAACTTCGATGGCGTTCGACATAGCGACCAGGCTCTAGGCTGTGGGCTTTCGGCTCTAGGCTTTGGAATCGGTCAGGGGCAGCAACACGTACGCCGTCATGCCAACCGCGAGGCGGCGATCTTTGTTGTCCACGCGTACGCGCACCTCGAAGGTTTTGATGTCACGTTTGGTGCGGCTGACGTCGCGCTGCGTCGCGAAGCCTGCGTCGGCGGCGCGATAGAAGACGGTGCCCTCGAGCTCGGCGCCCGAAGGTAATCGCACAATCAGCTTGTCGCCGTTGCGCACGCGATCGATGTAGGTCTCCTCGACATCGATGCGCACCCACAGGTCGTCCGGGTTGATCAGCGTGATGACCGGCTGCCCGGCATTGACGACCTCACCAGGCAACGCGGCACGCACGTCGACGATGCCGTCGATCGGTGCGTGGATCTCGGTGTAGGCGAGACGCACGTCCGCCCTCGCCTTCTGCGCCGCTGCGGCCGCCTGCTGCTGGCGGTTGGAGGCGACCTGGCTGCGGCGCATGGCCACCTGTTCGGCGCTGGATTTGGCGAGGGCAACCGCCGCCTTCTGCGCTTCGATCTGCTTCTGCAGCGCGGCGAGCCGCGACTTGTTCACGTCGTAGTTGGTGCGCGCCGTGTCGAGCGCCTGCGCGGTGTCCACGCCTTCCTTCATCATCCGCTGCGTGCGCTCGTAGACGACCTTCGAGTTGTCGAGCTCAGCCTGGGTGGCAGCGAGTTGTGACTCGGTGGAAGCGAGCGTCGCTTCGGCCTGCGCGATCTGGTCGGCGCTCTGCCGTTCCTGGAGCCGCAACGCCGCTTCGCTCTCCGCGACCTGCGACCCGGCGCCCGCGGCGCTGTAGGTGTAGAACGCGCGCTCTTCGCGCAGTTCGTCCGGCGAGAGGACAGCAATCAGCTGGCCGGCTTTCACCGCATCGCCCTCCTGGGCCATCAACTGCGAGATGCGGCCGGTAATCTGCGGGCTGACCACGATGTGATTAGTGGTCACCACGCCGGTGAGCGTCAGCGAGGTCGGCGGGCGGCTGGTGTACCACCAGGCCCCATAGCCAACACCGACAATGACAACAACGGGGATCAGGCGCAGTAGGCGTTTCATGGAATTAAAACAATCGTATCAAACAAGTGTTTGAC
>JBKPRH010000195.1:0-17766 GCA_046765795.1 Acidobacteriota bacterium
TGCCTCAGTACTTCGTGCTGGTCGGCGGCGGCGCGACGGATGAGGGTGTCGCGCACTTCGGCAAGGTTGTGTCGAAGGTCCCCGTGCATCGCCTGACCGATGCGCTCGAGCGTCTGCTTGGTCTCTACAAAGCGAAGCGCGAAGGGGATGAGGAGCTCGGCGCGTTCTTCCGCCGTATTCCGCCGGCGACGGCGACCGACGTGCTCAAGGATCTGGCGCAGCTCCTGCCAAACGAGACGACCGATCAGGATTTCGTGGACCTGGGTGAGACACAGGCATTCGCTCCCGAAGTGATGGACGGAGAGTGTTCGGCGTAACGGACATGTCGTTGACGCTTCCTCGGTCTTTCTTCTCGGTTCGTGTTCGCGGCCGCCACACGTGGCGGCCGTTTCTTTGTACGCTCGTCGCGGCATACATCGTCGCCGGCACGGTCTCCGGGCAACAGACACCGGTCACACCAGCCGCGTTCGCTCGCGAAGCCGTTGACTCTTCCTTCACTTCGGGCGTCACCGACGGTGCGTCGATGCAGAAGGCGGTTGACGCGCGGCTGGCGCGCGCGCAGGAGCTCCTGAACGATCTCGTTGCGGTGAAAGGCCCGCGAACGATCACCAACACGCTCGAACCGTACGACGAACTCCTCAACGAGATCCGCACAGCCAGCGCCACGGCCGGGATTATGGGCTCGGTGCATCCGGACGAGGCGATGCGCAAGGCCGGCGATGATCTCGAGCGGAAGGCCGACGCGCTCGAAGCCGACATCACATTGCGGCCTGACGTGTTCCGTGCGCTGCAGGAGATGCGGCTCGAGGGTGCTGACGCGGAGACGCGTTTCTACATCGAGCGAACGATACGCGAATTGCGGCGGCTGGGCGTCGATCGCCCCGAGGCCACGCGCGCGCGGCTCAAGGGATTGCGCGACGAGCTGACGGTGCTGATGGCCGAGTACCTGCGCAACATCCGCGAGCGTGGCCGCCGGTTCACGGTCGCGAGCGCCGAAGAGCTCGATGGCTTGCCGGCTGACTTCATCGCGCGGCACAAACCGGATGCGTCAGGCGCGATCACCTTGACCGGCGAGATCGTCGATGCGCGACCGGTGCTCACCTACGCGACGAACGAGGAACTGCGCAAGCGGATGTACGTCGAGTCGAACACCGTGGCGTATCCGGAGAACGTGGCGGTGCTCGCGAAGATGCTGACCGTCCGTGCGGAGATCGCGCGGCTGCTCGGCTACCCGTCGTGGGCGAGCTATGACATGGCCTCGCGGATGTCGGGTGATGTGAAGACCGTCTCTGCGTTCATCGATCGCGTCGTCGCGGCGGCGCGACGAAAGTCGATGGCCGAGTACGACGAGTTGCTCAAGGCCAAGCGTGACGCCATACCGGGCAGCACGTTGAACGTGTGGGACCGCCCGTTTTACGCTGAACAGATTCGTCGTCAGAGTTATGCGTTTGACTCGCAGACAATTCGCCCGTACTTTGCGGCCACTCGCGTGCTGCAAGGCGTGCTCGATGTCACGAGCCGCATCTTCGCGGTGACGTATCGTCCGGCGGCCAACGTCCAGGTGTGGCATCCCTCAGTGCGCGTCTACGAGATGCTCGACGGCGATCGGTTGGTTGGGCGGCTCTATCTGGATCTCTATCCCCGCGCCGGCAAATCCTCCAACGCGTTCACCAGCACCATCCGTCAGGGAGCCACGGACAAGCACATTCCCGAAGTGGTTCTCGTCGCCAGTTTGTCGGGTGGCCGCGCAGACGATCCGGGCCTCATGACGCACGACGAGGTCCGTACGCTCTTTCACGAGTTCGGCCACATCGTGCATCGCCTTGTCGGGGGCCATCGCGCGTGGTACGGCATGAGCAGCACGCATCTCGAGCGCGATTTTGTCGAAGCGCCGTCGCAGATGCTCGAGGAGTGGATCTGGGATCCGGCGACGCTGGCGACGTTCGCCACGCACTACCAGACCGGTGAGCCAATTCCGGCGCGGCTGGTGACGCAGATGCGGCGAGCCAGCGAGTTTGGACAGGGGCTCGACGTCCGCGGGCAGATGGTGTTCGCGCGCGTGTCGCTGTCGTTGCACGATCGCGATCCGAAGCGGGTGGATGCGACGGCGTTGTTCAAGGAAATTCACAACCGCTATCTGCCCTACGCGCACGTAGACGGCACCTATCGCGAGTTGGGGTTCACGCACCTGGCCAATCCGGGATACGCCAGCGCCTACTACACCTACATGTGGTCGCTGGTGATCGCGAAGGACCTGCTCACTGGTTTCGACAAGAGCAACCTCTCCGCGGCCGGCAGCGCGCGCCGCTATCGAGACACGCTCTTTGCGCCCGGCAGCTCGAAGCCTGCAGCCACGTTGGTGCGCGATTTCCTCGGTCGTCCCTTCAACGCGAACGCGTGGGAGGACTGGCTCAATCGCGAGACGCCGGTCGGCACGAACTGAGTTCCATGTTGCAGGTTCCACGTTCCAGGTTCGTGTTCGCGGTGCCGATGTTCGTGGTTCTGGTGTTCGTGGTCTCGCTGTTCACGGTTCTCGGTGCACAGGGTGCTGGTCCCGATTGGCCGCAGTTCAGAGGACCGAATCGCGACGGTGCCATCGCGTCATTCGTCGAGCCGAAAGCATGGCCCGATCGGCTGACGCAGCGATGGAAGGTGGAAGTGGGTGAGGGCCATGCCTCACCCGTGTTGATTGGCGGACGCATATATACGTTCACGCGCCAGGGCACGAACGAAGTGATGCAGGCGTTCGACGCTGCGACCGGCAAATCGGTGTGGCAGACACGCTATGCCGCGCCAGTCACGGTCAACCCGGCCGCGTCGGCGCACGGACCAGGACCGAAGGCGACACCGACATTCGCGAATGGGCGGCTCTACACGCTCGGCATGGGCGGCATTGTCACGGCATTCGATGCCGCCAGTGGTAAACAACTCTGGCAGAAGCCGGCGGGGAAGGTGCTGCCGCTCTACGGGACGTCGGCGTCACCGCTCGTCGATCGCGGGCTGGTCATCGTGAACGTCGGCGGACACGATCAGGGCGCGCTCACCGCGTTCGATGCGAACACCGGCGACGTGAAGTGGTCGTGGACCGGCGATGGACCATCGTACGCATCGCCGCTCGCGGCTGACGTCGATGGCGTTCGTCAGATCATCACGCTCAGTCAAGACAACGTGATCGGTGTGTCCGCCGCCGACGGACGCCTGTTGTGGCGCCGCCCGTTCAAGACCGAGTACACACAGAACATCATCAACCCACTGGTGCTCGGCAACACCGTGATCGTTGCCGGCTATCAGGACCCGACCGCAGCGTTCCGGCTGGTCAAGAAAAGCGATCAGTGGACGACCGAGAACGTGTGGCAGAACGAAGGCGTGTCTCTGTATATGTCGAATGGCGTGCTGGTTGGTGACACGCTCTTCGGGCTGTCGCACCGTAATCGCGGTCAATATTTTCTGCTCGACGTGAAGAGCGGCAAGACGGTCTGGACCGGCATGCCGCGCGCGGCCGAGAACGCCGCGATCGTCCGCGCCGGCAATCTTGTCTTCTCGCTCGAAGACGATGCCGAGCTCGTCGTCGGAAGGGTGAATGCGTCCGCGTTTCAAGAGCTGAAGCGATACACCGTCGCCAACTCGGCTACATGGGCGCAACCGGTTATCTCTGGAAACCGCGTGTTCGTGAAGGATGTCTCTACCCTCGTGCTCTGGACACTCAACTAGGTCCCGCTCCGCCTGAAGGCGGACCCTCCCTACACCCTAATTAGTCGCCTGACGCAACAGATGTGGTGATCGCGGCCGTTTTTGGCCGGAATGATTTCTGCACCCAACCGACCTAGATGAATGAACAGTTGAGGAAGGAATACCCATGAGGCTGACGATTTACGGTGCTGTGGTTCTGTTGGCAGTCGGCACAAGCCTGAGCGCCGCGCAAGATACGACTGTCAAGTCGCGGACGAAGATCGAAGGCGACGAAGCGCAGGTCGTGAGCATGACCGGTTGCCTGCGTCAGGAGGCTCAGACCGGCGCTTACATGCTCGTCGGCACTGTTGACGCGATCGGCGAGAACGTCACCAATGAGGCGAAGGTGAAGGTCGATCGTGACAAAGATAATCGAACGGTCACCGCCGAGACGCGATCGAAGGGCGATAAGGGAGACAAGGGCGATCGCGCGGCTGCCGGCGTGGCGTCAACCTATGTCTTGATGCCTGGAAACGTCAGCCTGACGTCGTACGTTGGTCAACGTGTCCAGGTCGCCGCGGCTGCTGTGAAGCCGGGGCACAAGGATGCCGAGGTCACCGTGCAGGGCGAGACCAAGGTGGATCCGGAGCATGGTCGCGACAGCACGTCGCGGGAGAAGACCAAGGTCGAAATCGAGCGAGGCCCACTTGGGCAGTACACCGTCGTGTCGGTGAAACCGCTCGGCGGTTCCTGCGCCGCGCACTAAGGGATCGGCTTCCAGGCGAGCGCGACGATCCGGATGTCCACGCCGCCTCGCTTCGGCTTGATCTCGATGGTCTCGAGTGCGACCCCGCCTGATGCGCCGCCTTCGAGTGCCGCAACTTCCTGCTGGAGTTCGGCCTCGAGCGCGGCGAGTTCCGCTTGCGCCTCCTGAAGGCGCACTTGCGCTTTCGCAACGTCCTCAGTTTCCTTTGCCGAACGGCCGACGCCTCTGGCCGCAGTGGTCGCACGTCCGAGTGTGGACAGCGACACCGCACGTCGTCCCATCAACGCGCCGAGCATCGTGGCGCCGATCGACACAGCGGTCTGCAGTTTCTGCTGCGACGCTTGTTGTTGTTCCTTGCCGACCGCTTCTTCTGCCTTGCGCGCTTTCTCCTGCAGACGCCCGACCTTCGGTGCGTACTGCTGCCTCAGTTTCTCGACGGCGGCATCACGCGACTCGCGCCCGGTGTGCTGGATGCGCGCCTGAAAATCGCGTTCGGATTCTCCGGGCTTCGAGACGAGCTTCATCGAGGGCACTGAATAGATCTTCAGCGGCTGCGCGCGAGTCACCCACTCCTGGAAATCCTTGGTCCACGCGGTGTATCGCTTCTTGTCGAGCGCGGCTGGCGGAAGCGGCTGATGCGGAGCTGCCAGGCTCGCACCCGGTTGCGTGAGGCTCTCGGGCTCGAATGACGTTTCCTCGGCCCGCTCCCAGTCGACAGGAATTGGACCGTTGGTGAACGCGACGATGGCTTGCAGGCTGCGGGTGACATCGATCCCGCGTTTCGTGTCGGTGTACTGCACGCGCGCAGCGCCGTAGAGCACGGGCGCATATTGCGCAGGTGTGCCCGCGTCGCTCGGCAACACGTATTCGTCGATGCCTGCTGGAACGACGGGCTTCACGGTTGACGCAGACGGCGAGGGCGTTGCTGGCGCGGGTAGAGGCGGTGGTGTCGCGGCCGTACTGGTCTCTGGCACGCGAGTGAATCGTCGCAGTTCCTCGCGCCCCATCGGCCCGCGCAGATACGACAGCGCCCATCGCGTCTCGAACGCGATCGGCGCCTGCTCGTGCACGTTGTGCATGAGGAACACGCGAGCCCTGAGCGACGACAGCGCGCGATCGATCGCCTGCCGATCGAGTCCAGACGACACACCCTCGAGGCCATCGAGCACCCGGGCTTTGTCGCGCTCAGTCTGCAACTTGCCGAGGAACCATGTGCCAGTGTTCGAGAGCGCTTTGTAATCGAGATCGACCGGGTTCTGTGTCGCAAGAACCAATCCCACACCAAATGCGCGTGCCTGCTTCAGCAGCGTGAGCAGCGGCAGCTTGGACGAGGGATTCGCGACCGGCGGCATGTAGCCAAACACTTCGTCCATGTAGACGAGCGCGCGGAGTGAGCTTGTGCCGCTCTGCCGGCGCGTCCATCGCAACACGGCATTGAGGACCAGCGACACCACCAGCATTCGCTGCGAATCATCGAGGTGGGCGACGGAGATGATGGCGATGCGCGGCTTGCCCGCAGGAGTGAACAGCAGTGATGCCGCGTCGAGCGGTTCGCCGGCGCTCCACGCGTCGAAGCCCGGTGCGGCCAGCACACTGTTGAAACGCAGTGCCAACTCTTGACGCTCGCGCGCAGGGAAGAATGTCTCGAGGTCGAGTACGCCGATGCTATCGAACGAGGGGCGTTGAATCTGCTGCACGAGCCAGCGCAGATCGGCAGGCGTATTAGCCTGCCGGCTCGAGAGGATCGCAGCGATGAGTGCCTGCTCGCGGCTATGCGGCTGGACATCGTCGAGACCCGCCAGTCCGAGCAGGCTCGCCGCAGTGGTCGCGATATCCGATTGCGCATCCTCACCCGGCTCGCTGGCCCCTGGCCCGAGCGAACCCAGAATCGCGAGGGGAGTGCCGATGCGGCTGCCCGGAGTGTAGACGGTCACGTCGGCCGCAGCCTTCAACTTTGCGATGCGCGCGCCGTCCTGATCCCATTCGGCGAGACCAGCCTTCCAGCGTTGCGCCGTTTCGGCCGCATACGCATCAACGGTCGTATTGTGACGCTGCGCGTCGCCAGCATCGATCCACGGCGCGAAGTCTGAGGCGGCGAGGGTGGGAAATGTCAGGAGAAGGTTTCCGAGGTCGCCCTTCGGATCGATCGCCAGCACTGGAATGCCGTCGATGGCGGCTTCCTCGATGAGCGAGATCCCGAGTCCGGTCTTGCCACTGCCGGTCATGCCGACGATGACGGCGTGAGTCAGGAGATCGCGGGAGTCGTAGAGGACCAGATCGTCGCGGCGTTTGCCGGCGTCGAGATCGAATTGCTTTCCGAGATAGAACAGTCCGAGCTTCTCGTAGTCCGCAGCGGCCATTCCGCAATTATGGGGCGGCCGGACCTAGTTCCTCCAGCAGGTCGCACGTGCACGCCAGCGCCGAGGCGTCCTTCAGAAGCGCCGCGTATTTGGCGCATGCGGACGCGACGGCCGGATCGGTCAGGAGGGTATGGAGCAACGGCGCGACACGTTCGCCCGAGAACTCGGACGGCTTGACCCACTTCGCGACTCCGAGGCGAAGCAGGCGTGTCGTGTTGTCCGGCTGATCGAAGCCCATCGGCATCGTCAGCTGTGGAACGCCGGCCGCGAGTGCTTGCGCCAACGTGCCAATGCCTCCGTGAGAGACCAGCGCTGCGCTGCGGGGCAACACCCGCGACAGCGGCGCGAAGACCTCGTGGTGCACGGTCGGAGGAAGTGCGGGCAGATGCTCGGTGAACCGTGTCAGCAGCAGGGCGCGCCGACCGAGACGTGCCGCAGCGTCCACAGCGCCTCGAAAGAATGCCGCGGCATTCTGATTGGCCGACCCAGGTGTGAAGACGATCGGGGCTGGACCCCGATCGAGAAACTCCAGCAGCGACGGCGAGAGTTGTTGCTGATCGGACTCGTCGTACTGCGGGAATCCGGTCAGTCGCAGCGCCGGCGGCCAGTCGGGTTGTGGCGGAGCAAACCAATCCGGAAAGAGGCCAATCACACGCTGCGGCGAGTGCAGCCAATGACGGAAGACGCGGGTGACCGGCGGGAGACCGAGTTGCTGCCTGAATGCATTCAGCTTCGGCACGATCAACGGATCGATCACAAACCGGTCGATGGCCCACCAGAAGCTTCGCTTCAACCAACGCGGCATCGAGCTGAGGTCTCGTCCTGTCGCGTAGGCCGGCTGCTCGAAGTCGGATCGAAAGATCGATGGCGCCAGATGCAGCGTTGCGGCGCGGACACCGTGCTTTTCCTCGTATAGGCGCGTTCCAAAACTGAGCGCATGGCCGACCAGCACGGTCCGTCCCGGTTCGTAGACCTCGGCGACTTGTTCGTATCCCTGACGCACGTAGTCCGCGACCGTACCGAGGACGAACTGCAGGCCCCGTCTCGAGTGCCACAGGTCCGGATGCTTCGACATCTCGTCGAAGAACTGCGCCGAGATCGTTTCGCGGAACTCCAGTCCCGCGCGCCGCACCACCTGCTCGAAGGTGCCGGCCGTCACGATGACGACCTCATGACCGCGGGCGCGAAGCGCGCGACCGATGCCAATGAACGGGTGGACATCGCCGGCTGAACCAACCGGAGTCATGACGAAGTTCATAAGTGCAAAGTGGAAAGTACTAAGTAAGTGTAAAGTCAGCAGCAGAATGACAACGCTCTCGACTATCGGCCAGATCGCCATGGTGGTGAAAGACCTGTCGCGCGCCGTCGCGTTCTATCGCGATGTGCTCGGCATGAAGTTCCTGTTTCAGGCACCGCCGGCCCTCGCGTTCTTTGATTGCGGCGGCGTCCGCCTGATGCTCGACGCCGCCGCCGAGGGCGAATTCAACCACCCGGGCTCGATCCTGTACTTCAAGGTGGACGACATCAACGCGGCGCACGCGGACCTGCAGGGCAAGGGCGTGGACTTCGGCAGCGCGCCGCACATGATCGCGAAGCTTCCGGATCACGAGTTATGGATGGCCTTCTTCAGGGATGGGCAAGGCAACACGCTCGCGTTGATGCACGAAAAGCGGTGATAATTCGAGCGTGGCCAGATTCGAGACCCTGGACCCGGAGATTCGCGGGGTCCTCGGGAAGAAGGTCAGCGAACTGGGCCTGCGCGTCGAGGGATCACCGGTCGAGGGATACGTCCGGCAGCTGTACAAGGAGCTCGATCGTCGTGGCCTGAAGCGCTTTCGTCCGGTCTGTTATCTGACCGACGAGTGGGGATGCCCGGACCAGCAGCCGGTGCTCGGTATCCCGTTCTACCTGGCCGATCAGAAGCTGCAGACGATCGAAAAGGCGGCGGACGCGCTCGAAAACGAGCGGCAGATCATGATGTACATGCGGCACGAGGCCGGTCATGTCTTCAACTACGCCTATCGCTTGTACACCACACCCGAATGGCGTGACCTGTTTGGTCCGTTCTTCCGCACGTATCGCGACGAATACCGTCCAGTCCCATTCAGCAAACACTTCGTCCGCCATATCGAAGGCTGGTACGCGCAGAAGCATCCCGATGAGGACTTTGCTGAGACGTTCGCCGTCTGGCTCACCCCGCGCAGTCCCTGGAGGCGCCAATACAAAGATTGGCCGGCCCTGCGGAAGTTGCGCTACGTGGAGCGAGTGGCGCGGAAGCTGGCCGACGTTGAGCCGATCGTCAAGACCGGCGAGGTGGACGTCACGCCCGATGACATCAGCGTGACCGTCGAACAGTTCTACGAGCAGGCGGCACAGGAGCAGCAGGCGCGCATCGACATCGCGCTCGACGCGCATCTCGGGCAGATCTTCCTCACGCGACGGCGCAAGGAAGCGAAGCCGGCAGCCGACATCGTGCGAAAGTACACCCCGGAGCTGGTCGAGAAGATCACGTACTGGACGGGCGTCCGTCGGCCGATCGTGCGCGGACTGATCGATTCGATCTGCCGGACCTGTGAGCGCATGAAACTGTGGGGCGAGGTCGGCGAGGAGGCTCGCTACCTGGTCGAGGTCACCGCGTTGGCAACGACGTTGGCCATGAACTTCCTGACACGGGGTCAGTTCGAACAGCGATGAGCAAACTGAAGATCATCGTCTTGTACGACCGCGTGCTGGTTGACGAAACCGAGGAACAGGCGGCGTCAACCGACAAGTCACCGGTCACCCGCACGCTGGACAAGAAGGAAGTCGAAGAAGAGGTCGCCGAAGCGCTCACCAAGCTCGGTCACGAGCCGACGATGCACGAGCTCGATGGCACGCCGAAGAGCCTGCTGGCGCTGGCGCGGATGGAGTGCGACCTCGTGTTCAACCTCACTGAGTCGTTTGCCGGCGACGACACGGCCGACTTCAAGATCGCGGGCTTTCTCGAGCTGATCGGCAAGAACTACACCGGATCAGGCACGCACGGCCTGATGATGGCGCAGGACAAAGCCCTCGCTAAAAAGATCTTCCAGTTTCACGGCGTCCACACGCCGGTGTTCGCGAGGTCCTACCGCGGCCGGCTCGATTTCTCCCACGACCTGCACTTCCCGGTCATCGTCAAGCCGGCGCGCGAGGACGGGTCGATCGGCATTGAGTTCAGCGCGGTCGTCAATTCGATCCGCGAGCTGATGGAACGGATCGACTGGCTGCATGCCAACTTCGATTCGCCGGTGCTGATCGAGGAGTACGTCGAAGGCCGCGAGATGTACGTCGGCGTCATCGGGAACGACAATCCTGAGGCCTTACCGGTCGTGGAACTGGATCTCTCGAAGCTGCCCGACGGTACGCCGCGAATCGCCTCGGCCGAAGTGAAGTGGGGCAAAGGCACGAAAGCGTATCGCGATACGAAGTCGGGGATCGCGACCGACCTTCCGGAAGACGCTGTGGCCGCGCTGCAGCAAACGGCAGTCGCTGCCTACCAGGCGCTTGAATTGCGCGACTACGGCCGCGTGGACATGCGGCTTCAACCGAATGGGCGCGTCGCGGTGATCGAGGTCAACCCGAATCCGTGGCTCAGCTCGAAAGCGGAGTTCGCGATGGCGGCGAGGAAGTCGGGCCGCACCTATCCGCAGCTCGTGGAGGAGATCGTGGAACTGGCCATGGCTAGGGCCTGAACGCATTGTTGATTGGCCGATCTTTGATTGGTGAGTGGTTGTTGATTCGCGATTGTCGATTCGACGATTGGGCCGCGCCGGGTCGGAACGGGCCGACATCAACGATCGACAATCACCAATCAACAACGAATCACCAATCCAAGATCCATCAATCACCAATGATTATTTGATTGTCCACAAGAACAACGTTCGCGTCGTGCCCATCGCATCGGTGAACGTGTCCACGACGTCAGGTTCCCAATCACCAATCGGATAGTTGTGCGCCACGATGCGGGCACCCGGCCGAAGTGTCTTCGTCAGGATCGGACGCAGTTTCACGTTCGATGCGGCTAGGAGATACAACGTCACGACCGTCGCGTCTGAAACGTCCACGGTCATCGCATCCTGCACGCGAAACGTGACGAGTGATTCGACGCCAGCTCGCTTCGCATTGGCCTGAGCCCGCTCGATCAACGCTGGATCGATGTCTATCCCGACCCCGCGCGCACCGAACAAGCGAGCCGCTTCGATCACGATGCGGCCATCACCACATCCCAGGTCATAGACCACATCTCGCGGTCCGACCTTGCCAATCGTCAGCATCCGCTGGACGACGTCCATCGGCGTCGGGGAGTAGGGCGCGAGGACAGCCGGCTGAGCCGCGAGCTGGACCGTGAACTGGCTCAGCAGCGCAACGATCACCCAGGGGCGCATGGACTCGATTCTATTCAAGTCCTGACAATCGTGTGACTTACGTGCACTTGCCCGCGGCCGTCCGGTCGGCCGGCATGCCTGCGGCGAACGGGCAGCGAGCGGGTCTGAAGTGCCGAAATCGGCCTTTTTTCGGGCAATTTCGTTGAAAGACCCCACCCAGCTGCGATATACTCATGGGTGCTGTTCCCAGCACAGGACCCGGTCCTACCATCAACCTTCGACGGGGGAAACGTGACATTCCAGCTCGGTGACAAGGTCATCTACCCGAACCATGGACTCGGCATCGTTGAACGTATCGAAGAGAAAACTATTCTCGGCACCACCTGCGGCTTCTTTCATCTGCGGATCGTGTCGAACGACACGACGGTGCTCGTGCCCGTCGCGAACGTTGACAACGTCGGTCTGCGGAAGGCGATCAGCGATGAGGAGGTCGAACGTCTCTTCGGCCTTCTGAGCGATGGCCGCATCGACAACCATCAGAACTGGAAAGGGCGCTTCAAGGACAACTCGGACAAGATGCGGACCGGATCGATCTACGACATGGCCGATGTCCTCAAGAGCCTCACGTTCCTGAGCAAGTCGAAGAGCCTCTCGTTCCGCGAGAAGCGGATGCTCGATCGAGCCAAGGCGCTGATCATCTCGGAGGTTTCCGAGGTGATGCGCCAGAAGGCACTCGACGTCGAGTCCCGCGTCGATGGCGCGCTCGAGAAGTGCTTCATGGTGAAAGCCCGCAACCTGGCTCGCGCCACGGCGCGTGCGAAGGTGGCGAAGGTGGCAAAGCCGCCGGTGAAGGCGCCCGTCGTGATTGCCGCGCCGCGCAGCAGGACGACGGCGAGAGCGTCGTAACGAGTTTCGCGTAAACCTTCTTCGTCAAGCCCGGACCCACGGGTCCGGGCTTTTTTGTGTACAAACCAAGAGCTAAGTGCCAGCAGTGTTTGTCGTTCGCTCTCTGATCACTTACGTCGTCACCGTCTTGTACATTGCGGTCGCTGGCCCTATTGGTCTGCTCGTGGGCATCGTCCTGCGATCGACCGACGGTTTGTATCGCTTCGGTCACGGCGGCGTGCGGCTCGCGTTGGCGTTGGCCGGGATCCGATGGAAAGTGACCGGACGCGAACGCCTCCCACGACATGCCGCGGTTTACTGCTCGAACCATGAG
Organism: Acidobacteriota bacterium; assembly: GCA_046765795.1. Taxonomy (GTDB): domain Bacteria; phylum Acidobacteriota; class Vicinamibacteria; order Vicinamibacterales; family UBA2999; genus Gp6-AA40. Next base: position 12,361 of record JBKPRH010000195.1, read on the forward strand.
AGCAATGTCGATCCTCCGGTGCTCTTCGAAGCATTGCACCCGCGCATCAAGATTCTCTACAAGGCTGAACTGAGAAAGTTTCCCATCATGAAGACGGCGTTCGATGTCGCCGGCTTCGTCCCCGTCGATCGCGGCGATCGCGAACAGGCGATGGCGTCGATCTCGAAGGGCGCCGAATCGCTCCGAAACGGCAACTCGTTCCTGATCTTTCCTGAGGGCACGCGCAGTCGCACGGGCAACCTGCTTCCGTTCAAGAAAGGTGGCTTCATCATGGCCATCGAAGCCCAGACGCCCATCGTCCCCGTGGCTATCCAAGGTGGGCGCGACGCGATGCACAAGGGCAGCGCCTTCGTGCGGCCGGTCAACGTCAGCGTCAGGATCGGCACGCCTATCGAGACGAGAGGCCTGACGATCAGCGACCGCGATGCGCTCATTGCCCAGGTTCGGGGCGAGGTTCAGAAGCTGCTCGACGAAGGACCGCTCTGGAATTAAACTCGCCAAGCCAACCTGCTTGGGAGTTCGTGTGCGCCGAATCTCCTTTCTCATCGTGCTCGCGCTCGCAGCGGTATCGCTGAGCGCGCAGAACCGTCAGAACCAGCCGACGCTTCGCAGTGGTGCCGCGTACATCCGCGTGGACATGTATGCCACGCGCGACGGCAAGCCCATCGAGGACATTCAGGCCAACGAGGTCGACGTCCTTGAAGACGGCGTGCCACAAAAGATCGAGGCGTTTGAGCACGTTCGTGTCCGCACCGGAATCCCGCAGGAGCTGCGCGTCGAGCCGAAGGGCGTCGAGGAGAGCCGGCAGATGGCCGCCGATCCACGCGCCCGCATCTTTGTGATCTTCCTCGACACCTACCACACCCAGATCGAAGGCTCGGCCACGATGCGCCAGCCTCTGATGAACTTCATCGACCGCGTGCTCGGGCCCGACGACATGGTGGCGGTGATGACGCCGGAGATGGCGGCCACCGAGGTCACATTCCAGCGCAAGACGACAGTCATCTCCAGGATGCTCGAGCGCGAGTGGCTATGGGGAAGGCGTGGTCGTCTACCCGGAGCTGACAACGACGAGAAAGAGAATCAGTACGACGCGTGCTATCCGGACGCGTTCGAGACTGCCGGCATTGCGAAAGAGATGAAGGCGCGGCGACGGGAGAAGCTGACGCTCGATGCGCTCGAAGACCTGATGATTCACCTCAATGGCATCCGGGAGGAGCGCAAAGCAGTACTGGCAGTGACCGAAGGGTGGGTCATTTATCGTCCTGACCAGCACCTGGCACGGGCGCTCAAGAAGGAGGACACCGGCTTGCGCCCGGGCGACGTTCTGCTGCGCCCGCCGCGCCCGCAGCCGTCAGATGCGGGCCAGCTGCAAGGATCTGCTCGTGTGCAGTGCGAGGCCGAACGGATGGCGCTGGCCCAGCTCGATCACGAGTTCCGGCTGCAGAATCTCACGCAGACCGCCAATAGAGGCAACGTCACGTTCTATCCTGTGTTCGCGCGCGGTCTCGTGGCATTCGATGCCCCAATCGGCCCCGAGCGGCCGCCGTCGCCGATTCAAGACGCTGCCAATCTCAAGCACCGTCAGGACGCGCTGCGATTTCTTGCCGATGACACCGACGGCACGTCCGTGATTAACACCAACAACATCGACGGTGCGCTCCGTCGGATTGTGGACGACCTGTCCTCGTACTACTTGATGGGTTATTACACGACGAACACCAAGCTCGATGGACGGTTTCGATCCATCACGGTCCGTGTGAAGCGTCCCGGAGTCACGATACGAGCGCGAAAGGGCTATAGAGGCTACACGACTGAAGAGCTCGCGCGCGGTGGAGTGACTCCCGCCGCACTTGAAGCGGGAGGAGGGTCCGCGACAGGTGCGCCGGCACCAGTCGCGCCGCCGGTCGTGAATTTCAATGCGCGTGCGCAATTCCGAATTCGCGCCGCTGCGTGGTCACGCGCCGGTCTCTCGGGTGGGACAGTCTGGATCGTCGGTGAGCTCGATCCGCAGACGAAGCGGCTTCCGGCATGGTCGCGCGGTGCCCAGGCGGAGATCGTCGTCATGGGTGCGGACAACGCACAGGTGGCGTCGCAGCGCCTCGATCTCAAGCCCGGCGAGGGCTCGTTCATGGTCCAGTTGCCTGATGCGGGCGGCATGCAATCGGGCGACTACACGGTTCGCGTTCGACTACGCTCTCCAGTGGAAGGGGAGCTCGGACTGATCGACACGGCTCGCATCACGGTGAAGTCACCGCCGTCGCTTGGTGATGCGGTGATGTGGCGGCGTGGGCCGACAACGGGTCCACAGCATCTGCGCACAGCCGATCCGCGATTCCAGCGAAGCGAACGCCTGCGCCTCGAGTTGCCAACCTCGTCAGCCGATCCCGCCACCGCACGCGTCATCGATCGCAACGGCCAGGCGATCTCCGTGCCGGTCGAGGTCAGCACACGCCCTGATGCGGCGGGCTTCACATGGGTGGTCATCGATCTCGGCCTGGCGCCGTTTGGACCAGCCGATTACGCGATCGACGTCACGCAGAGACAGATGCGGCAGATGACCGCGTTCCGGGTGGTTCCTTAAACAATTCCCAACGCCCATTCCCAATTCCCAACCCACTACCAACTCCCAACCTCCAACTCCCAATAACTCACAACGGCCCGAACTGAAGAGCACTTGGGAGTTGGGAGTTGGGAGTTGTCATGGATGCAGTAAACTGCCAAAGCCAGCCAGCCACCGGGGTTTTTGTGCGTCGAGCTCTGCTCACCCTGCTCGTTCTACTTGCAGCCGTGTCGCTGCGAGCCCAAGACGGTCCAACAACTCGAACCGGCACGAACGCGGTCCGCCTGGACATGTACGCGTCGCGCGACGGCAAGGCCCTCGACGATCTGACGGCGAGCGATGTCGAGCTGCTCGAAGACGGCGTTCCTCAGAAACTCGACACATTCGAGCACGTTCAAGTTGGAACAGCTGGCTCCTCTCGAGCCAGAGTGTTTGTGATCTTTCTCGATACCTACAACACCGACATCGAGGGATCGTCGAGCTTGCGGCTGCCGCTGATCAAGGTGCTCGATCGCCTCATCGGACCCGACGACATGGTTGCGGTGATGGGCCCGGAGATGTCGCCGAGCGAGATGAAGTTCGGCCGCAAGGCGACCGTCATCTCAAACATCATGCAGAGCGACTGGGCGTGGGCGCGGCGGGGACGCACTGAGCGGCGCGATCAGAAGGAAGCGCTCTACGACAACTGCTATCCGGCAGTCGGTGGGAATGCCAACACGCCGGCCAGCGAGATGAAAGCGAGACGTCGTGAGAAGTTGACGCTCGATGCGCTCGATGGTCTCGTGTCCGACCTGGGCGGCGTTCGAGAAGAGCGGAAAGCGGTCCTGATGGTCTCCGACGGCTGGGTGCTGTTTCGCGAGAACGAGAATCTGGCCGCCTCGTCTTCGAAGCGCGACCAGGGCGGTCTCGTCGATCGACTCTTGCGCAGGCCCGCGAAGGAGAAGTCGGAAGAGACCGGCGGCTCGAAAGAAGTGAACTACGTCGAGTGCGAGGCCGATCGCGTCGCACTTGCTCGTCTTGATGACAGTCAGCGGCTGCGTTCGCTGACCGAAGACGCGAACCGCAGCAATATCACGTTCTACGCGATCGATCCGCGCGGCATCATGCCCGATTCCGCGAGTGGCGCCAACGGAACCGCTGCAAAGAACACCAGCACGAATTCTGCGTCGCGTCAGGACAGCCTGCGATTCATCGCTGACAATACCGACGGCCTGCTGATGGCGAGTGTCAACAGCCTCGACGCGCAGGTCAACCGCATCGTGGACGATCTGTCGTCGTACTACCTGCTGACGTATACCTCGTCCAACACCAGGCTGGACGGACGGTTCCGCGCGCTCTCGGTACGCGTCAAACGTGAGGGCGTCAAAGCACGCGTGCGCCGCGGCTACCGTGGACGCACGGCCGATGAACTGGTCAGCAGCACGAGTACCACCGGCCCCACGATCAAAGCCGTCATGACATCGACGCCGGCGAATGCGCGGACGCCATTCCGGATTCGCACATCGACGTGGGTGCGAAATTCGGCTGAAGACGCGCGTCAGGGCGCGTTCTGGGTCGTTGGCGAACTCGACTACCAGACCCGTCGTCAGCTCGCATGGACCGCTGGCGCGCAGGCCGAGGTCGTCGTGCTCGATTCGTCCGGCAAGGAGATCATGACGCGCACCGTGGATCTGAAGCCGGAGGAGGGGCCGTTCGGCATCCAGGTGCCGGAAACCGGTGCGATCGCTGCAGGCGAGTATGCCGTCAGCGTGCGTCTTCGCTCGCAGGCCGATGAGAAAGCCGAATTGACCGACACCGCGCGCGTCGTCTTGAGAGAAGGGCCGTCGCTCGGCGAGGCGGTCATGTGGCGACGCGGACTGTCAACCGGACCTCGGTACATGCGTACCGCCGATCCACGGTTCATGCGCAGCGACCGTCTGAAGCTGGAACTCGCCACCGCGGCTCCCACGCCCGCGAAGGCGCGCATTCTCGATCGCAATCACAACGAGCTGTCTGTGCCGGCGCAGGTCACTGAGCGCGCCGACGACTCAGGCGCGTTTCGGTGGATCGTGGTCGATGCGATGCTGGCGCCGTTTGCGGCCGGGGACTACGCGATCGAAGTGACGCAGGGAAGAGAGAAGCAGCTCACCGAATTCAAAGTCGTTCCCTGAGGCGCACCGCCTCGGTCATGCGGACACTGGCGCGACGTTCTCGATGACGTGTGATCGTGTGCGCGAGCTCAGACGAAAGGGTGTCGCCGGCTTGCCATTGGCGAAAAACAAGCAGGCCACATTCGTGCCGTTGATAAGGTGAATCGGAAGATGATGTTCGCGCGCCAGCCTGGGCAGTCCACGTTGAACGCCGTAGCGGAGCGCGTCGTGCCACAGAATCACGCCTTCGCGGTCCATCAGTTTCATGGCAGTTAGGCTGTCGGCCATCACCCCTTCCTCGGAATGATCGGCGTCGATGAATACCAATTGGCATCGCCGCTCGTAGCGTGACAAATCGACCGATCGCGTGTTGCCCCAGACCTGTACGATTCGCGTCGAATCGGACGTGTTCAGGAATCGCGCTCCAACGGCGGTTTCCTGCACGTGACCTGAGTCCTGCTCGAGTGGAAGATTGATCGTGACAACGTGACAGTCCGGCGGACTGTTGCGGGCCAGATTGAGTGTTGTCCGTCCGTCCGCAGTCCCAAACTCGACGATGAGCGTTGGCGCGATCATCTGAGCCATCGCGGCAATCACGAACAGCTCGTACTCAGTGACGTTGAAGGTTTCGCCCGGAAGCTCGACGACGCGAATCTCTGTTTGACTGTCGACCAGCTGGCCCAGTGCAACCTCCGGGTAGACGTTCGGTCGCTG
>JBKPRH010000196.1:0-9361 GCA_046765795.1 Acidobacteriota bacterium
ATACAACAGAAACCGTTCGAGCAGCTTCGCGTCGCCCGCGACCGCGCCTGCACGCAGCCCCGGCGCATTCGAACGCTTCGAGAGACTGTTGAACACGACCAGGTTCGTGAAGCCGTCGCGTCCGAGGCGCTGTGCGGCTTCGAGCGCGCCGAGAGGAGGCCGCTCGTCGTAAATCTCCGAGTAGCACTCGTCGGACGCGATCACGAAGCCATACTTGTCGGCGCGATCGAAGAGGGCACGCCATTCGTCGAGTGTCAGCACGCGACCGGACGGATTTGCCGGCGAGCACACATACAGCAACTGCGTGCGCGACCACTGCTGTGTCGTCAGCGAATCGAGATCCAGCGCAAAGCCAGTCTCTTCGGTCTGATTCAGAAACAGCGGTTCGGCACCCGCGAGCAACGCCGCGCCTTCATAGATCTGATAGAACGGGTTCGGCGACACGACGGCCGGGTTCACCCGTGATGGATCGATCACGGCCTGACCGAAGGCGAACAGCGCTTCACGAGTGCCGTTCACGGGCAGCACCTGCGTGCGCGGGTTGAGCGCCTTCAGGTTGTAGCGGCGCTCGAACCACGACGCGATCGCCGCCCGAACACGGTCGTGACCCGCGGTTGCCGGATACGACGACAGACCATTGAGATTGTCGGCAATGGCACGGCGGACGAGGTCGGGCGTCGCGTGCTGCGGTTCGCCAATCGAGAGCGGAATCGGCCGGCCACCCGGCGCGAGGCCGGCCAGCAGCGCCCGCAGTTTCTCAAAGGGATAAGGCTGAAGCTGCGAAAGACGTGAGTTCACGATGGGTATTGGCCCATCGTACCCCGGTTGGTGGGCCCACGAACCGAACGCCAACCACGAACCACCAACCACCAACCACCAACCACCAACCACCAACCACCAACCAGTCTGTGCCAAGGCGGAATTTACTCTGGAGACGTCCGGAATCCCGCCCGCGCGCAGACCCACACCGTTAGCAAATCCTTCGATTCGGCCGACGCGCTCGCTGAGGTGCCGTTCTTGCAGCGCGCGCCGGCATGGCTGCCCGCCTTACGCTCGTCGTCTGCCTGTTGGCACTCAGTATTCCCGGCATTGCGGTGGCGCAATCGAGCGCGTCTCGGGATCCCGTGGCGTTGGCCGAGACCGGAGCCAAAGCGCTCGACGAGCGCCGGTTCGGCGATGCGCTGGACGCCTTCACCGCGGCGTCGGCGATCCTTCCGCGCGATCCGAGCCTGTGCTTCGGCGCCGGGATGGCGGCGTTCATGCTCGGGCGAAACGCCGACGCACAGGAGTGGTTCGAAAAATCACTGACGCTCAACCCGCGGTATCGAGCGGCGTCTGAATGGCTTGGAGAACTGCACTATCGCGCCGGCCGGTTGAAGGACGCCATTAACGTCTACGAGTCGGCGCTCAAATATGCGCCCGGCGCGAGCCAGCTCGAAACACGGCTCGGTGAGTGGCGTCGAGAGGCAGAGCGGCACAATGCTTCTTACGAGGCACGCGGCGCTCACTTCTCCGTCCGGTTCGAGGGTCCCGGCGACGAACTCCTGGCGCGGAAGGTCGTCGAGCTCCTGGAGCAACAGTACTGGCGCATCGGGCAGACGCTCACGGCGTATCCGCCAGACCCGATCGCCGTTGTGCTTTACACGCAGCAGCAGTTCCGGGACATCACGCGCCTGCCGTCATGGACCGCTGCAGCGTATGACGGTCGCATTCATGTGCCTATGCGCGGAGCGCTCGAGGAGACCGAGGATCTCGACCGCACCCTCGGCCATGAGTTCGTCCACGCCGTCGTCTTCATGCTCGGCGGGCGGAATGTGCCGATCTGGCTAAATGAAGGCCTCGCGACGACTCTCGAACGTGGCGGCGTGGAGTACTCGGAGCGAGTGCTGGCCAAGACCAGCGCGCGGCCAGCCTTGCAGCAACTCCATGGCAGTTTTCTCAGTCTCTCCGCTGCCGATGCGACGGTGGCGTACGCGCTCAGCGCGCACGCTGTCCGCCGCATGATGACGATACGCAGTCCGGCAGCGGTCGTGACGCTGCTGCAGGACCTTCAGCGCGGTGCGGTGTTTGCCAACGCGTTTCAACAGAACATCGGCATGCGGTACGAGGACTTCCAGGCGATGATCGCGCGCGACTGACGTCGCGCGCGACCGATCGTCTTTAGCCCGCCTTCTTCGAGTGCATGCCGAAGGCCGCACCCTGGGGATCCATCGCGTTGACCACCCAGTCGCCGCCCGGTACTTCCATCGGCCCGTTGAGAATCTTTCCGCCGTTCGCCTTCACGCGCTCGGCAGCGGCGTGCACATCAGGCACACGGAAGTAGATCTGCCAGTTCGGCGGCACGTTCGACATGTTCGCCGGCTTGTTCATGATGCCGCCGATCATGCCGTGTGGGCGATTGAACATCTGGTACGTGCCCATCTCGCCCATGTCCATCTTCTCGCTCGGCTGCCAGTGGAACACGTCCTCATAGAACTTCATCGCCGCTTGCCAATCGGTCGTCATCAGCTCGTGCCATGACGCCTGACCGATCTCGGCGTCCTTCTCGGGACGCTGCTCAGTGCTTGACGGCTCGATGATGTAGAACACCGCGCCCTGCGGGTCCTGCATCAACTGCATGCGGCCAACGTCCGGCACGGTGATGACGTCGGTGTGTGTCTTGCCGCCGTGTTTCTTGATCTGCGAAACGGCTTCCTCGATCTTCGGCACGCCGATATACATGGCCCAGAAGGGCGGCGCCTTCACGTCGGCGGGCTTCGTCATCACGCCGCCCACAGAAGACGATGCATCACTGCCGCGGTTGAAGGTGGTATACGGCTGGCCCGCGCCTTCGAATGGCTTCGTCTGCCAACCGATCACGTCTCGGTAGAAGGCTTCGGCCCCTTTCATGTCCGTGGTCATCAACTCGTACCACAGCGGACGGCCCAGCAGGGTCGATGTCGCAACACTCATCGAATACCTCCCGATCTTTCACTTCAAACGGCTAGTGTGCCACGGTGCGATGAACGTGGCGTGACATCTGACTCAGGCGTGGAGAAATTTAACAGTGACGGTACGCGTCAACCACAGCCTTGCGCGTACTCACTTCCAGACGCCGAGTGCTTTACGCAACGCGACCAATTGACCGACGTGGTAGGCGTTGTGATCGGCGACCAACAAAATCGCGCGCATGTAGGTCTGGTTGCCTTTACCAGTTGGAACCCTCGCGGTCAGATCTTCAACATCGCGAGCAAGTGCTTTCATCTTCTCGCGCGACTCTGTGTACGAGGCAATGCTCTGCGTCCATGCGTCGGCGCTCGGTGGTGCTGGAGCGGGCCAGTAATCGTCGGGCCACTTCATGGTGTGCACGTACTTGGGGTTGACGCAGAAGTCGAGGATGTCGAGCTGCGCGAGACGCATGTGCTCGAGCAACTGCCACGCCGAGTACTCGAAGCCCGGCGCTTTCACGCCGCGCTTGTCGGCGGGAATGCCGTCGATGGCCTTATCGAATCCGACGTGCGCCTCTTCCCAGTCGAGCACGCGGACGAGGTGATCGCGAATGGCGTCGTGTGGCATGGCGCTGATTATCTCGCAGTCGCTTTACTTCCAACGACACACAATGATTTCACCTGCTTACGACACACAGAGGCACCGAGCGGGAGCTTCTGAGCTGTGGGCCTGCCGGATCGCGGCGCCGAGCCATTTACGCCTGTCCGGCTGAAGCCGGACAAGCCGGACACTACATCACTACTTGGGTCGCGGATCGTTATCTGGCTCTGGTTGCGGCAATCGGCCGGCGCGTTTGAGGGCGACCGCTTCGACGACCGCCTTCGCCGCGTTACGCACCTCCTGCTGCACGGCCGTGTCTTCGTCGAGCGCCTTGTGGCTCGTTGCATAGGGCTCGTAGTAACCGATGTAGCGATCGATCCCGCCTTGCCGCATCGCCGGTACCAGCTTCATATCGCACAACCAATCGCTCAACGATCGGCGCAACGTTTCTGCACCGGCGGCATCGCCGTGCACAACGACGGCGAACACGCGGCCGGCGAGATGACGCGGATAGCTCCATCCGGCGAGCTCGAGTTCTTTCGCTTCTTTCACACCCTTCCCGCGGGTCGTGGTCGGATCCGGATTGCCGCCGTCGGCGCAGACGAGGCGATCGATCATCAGCTTCAGCACGCTCGGCGCCTGATACCAGTACACGGGCGTGACGATCAGCACACCGTGCGCGGCAACCCAGCGCGGATACAACTCGTGCATCCAGTCATTCACCTGGCCCATGGCGTGATTCGGATAGCACGAGCACGGCCAGTGACAGAGCGGCATCGCCGTGGACACGCACGCCTTACAGGGAAGAATCTGTCGGCCGTACTGCGCGGTGAGCAGACTCAGATCGAGAAAGTCGCACTCGATGCCTGCGTGCTCGACTTCCTCGCGCGCGAGCGAGGCCAGCCGATAGGTCTTGGGCATCTCGCCCGGGCACGTTTGATCGTGCCGCGCTGCCCCGCTGACGATCAGCACACGACCGCGGCGCGTGGTGTCGGCGTACTGGCGCGCCGCGTGCTGAATCTCTTCGCGCGTTTCGAACCATTCGACGGGCAACTCGAAATCCGGATTCGCGAAACCCGGCCCGGCTTTTCTCGTGCGCGGGCTCTTGTGGTACTCGTCGTACGACTTCCAGGCGACGTCGACGACGTCCGCAATCTGGGCCGACACCCTCTCGAACTCGGGATCGTAGAAGCGCTCGCGCACACGACGCTCGAACTCCTCGCGTGTGAGCTTTACGTCGCCCTGTCCCTTACGCACGTCAACGGCCATGTGCCCCCCAAACGCCGCGGTTAAGCAATCCGTTTGCCGCGTTGTTACATGACATGTAGATGAGTTTGCACGGCGGGCACGCGTGATACGCTCGTTTGCATGACCGCACGAGCGGCCAGCCTCCGCGGCCATGCGCGCGGTACGGCGTCACCGGATTGGTTTAGCGAGTGGTATGCGCGCAATCGCGCGCGATCGCAGGCCCTGTTCGATCTCCTCGGGGACGCCGCGTACTACAGCCGGCCGATCGACCTCCGTCATCCGATCGTCTTCTACGAAGGCCACATCCCGGCTTTCAGTTTCAACACACTGGTCAAGCGCGCGCTTGGTGGCCCCAGCATCGACGCCTCTCTCGAAACATTGTTCGCACGCGGCATCGACCCGTCGGAGGATCAGGCGGGACGAAGCACCGGGCATCAGTGGCCGTCACGAGCGGAGGTGCAGCAATTCGCCGCCGAAGCCGATCGTCGCGTGCGTGCAGCCCTCGCCCGCGATGATCTCGATCGTCCAGGCGATCCGCTGCTGAATCGAGCAGAAGCCGCGTTCACGATCCTCGAGCACGAGGCGATGCACCAGGAGACGTTGCTCTATATGTGGCATCGCCTTCCCCTCGATCAGAAGCGCCGCCCGCGGAACTATCAGCCGGTCGTCAACGGCCGCGTGCCCGCGCAGGAGTGGATGGAGATTCCGGCCGGACGCGTGACGCTTGGTCTCGATACCGATGGCCTGCTGTTCGGATGGGACAACGAGCGACCGCATCTGGACGCCGATGTCGCCGCGTTTACGCTGCAGCGGCATGACGTCACTAACGCCGACTACCTCGAGTTCGTGAACCAGGGCGGACCGGCGCCGCTGTTCTGGGAGCGACACGGTGACGCGTGGTACTGGCGCGGCATGTTCGATCTGATTCCGCTGCCGCTGTCGTGGCCCGTCTATGTGAGCCACGCGGACGCCAGCGCGTATGCCGAGTGGCGCGGATGGCTCCTACCCACCGAAGCACAGTTCCAGCGCGCGGCCTACGGCACATCTGACGGCAGCGAGCGCATGTATCCCTGGGGCGAGGCAAGCCCGTCACACGAGCATGGCGTCTTCGATTTCACGAGCTGGGATCCCGAACCCGCCGGCTCGCATCCCGCCGGCCGCAGCGCGTGGGGCGTGGACGATCTCGTCGGTAACGGGTGGGAATGGACGAACACGGTGTTCGCGCCGTTTCCAGGTTTTCATCCGATGCCCTCGTATCCGGAGTACTCTGCCGACTTCTTCGATGGCGAGCACTTCGTCATGAAAGGCGCGTCGCCGGCGACGGCGCGCGAGTTGATCCGGCCGACATTCCGCAATTGGTTCCGGCCGCGATATCCCTACGTCTACGCGACGTTCAGGTGCGTGCGACCATGACTCAATCGACGCTGGTCTCGGCCTTTGCCGAAGATGTGCGCCATTACCTGCAACTCTCACCGCGGCAATTGCCGTCGATGTATCTCTACGACGCGCTCGGCTCGGCGTTGTTCGACGCGATCTGCGAGCTTCCGTGGTACCGGATCACGCACGCGGAAATGCGGCTCCTCGAATGTCACCGCACGGAGATCTTCGCGCGCCTTCCGGAGCTCACGCATCTCGTGGAACTCGGACCCGGCGACGGCCGCAAGCTGAAAACGCTCGTCGAAGGCACGTCGGAGCCGCTGATCGCGCATCTGGTTGATGTTTCCGCTGGCGCGTTGGAGCGCGCGGCGCACACGCTGTCTGACGCGCTGAACCTCAGCGTCGTGACGCAGCAGGCGTCCTTCGAGGATGGCCTCGACGCCATCATGCGCGCCGAAGCGGGTGCCCGCACGCTGGTGCTGCTCCTCGGCTCGAACATCGGGAACTTCGATGCTCGCGGGTCCGCGGCATTGCTCTCGCGCATCGCCGCGTCTCTCGGCCCGAACGACGCGTTTCTCATCGGCGCGGATCTCGTGAAATCGGAACGCGACCTGCAATGGGCCTACGACGATCCGCTCGGCGTGAGCGCCGCGTTCAATCTGAACGTGCTGTTACGTATCAATCGCGAGCTGGGCGGCAATTTCGATCTGCGCGCCTTCCGTCATCGCGCCATCTGGAATGCGGGATGCTCCCGGATGGACATGTTCCTCGTCTCGACACGAGAACAGCGCGTGCGCATCGAGAGCGTGGATCTCGAGTTCCAGCTACGCAAGGACGAGGCGATCTGGACCGAGAGCTCCTACAAGTACACGCCTGACGGGTTGATCACGCAGCTCCGGAACAGCGGATTCGAGTCGACGGGACAGTGGATCGACCACGACGCCGGCTTCGCGCTCACCCTCGCCCGGACTGCGTAAGAGGACGCAGATGTAGTGTCCGGCTTTAGCCGGACCTCAGCGACGCTCCAAAAAGCGCTTCGCGATGTCGGCGGGGTTCTGCTTCAGCGCATCAGCCGAGTAGTTCATCTCGCGCATGTCGTCGGCCGTAATGCGCCCGGCCAATCCCTCGAGTGCCTTCCGCACCTGCGGATACCGCAGGAGCGTCTCGGCGCGCGCGACGGGGACCGCGTCGTACGGCGGGAAGTAGCGACGATTGTCCTCGAGCTGGAATAGATCGAGTCCCTTGATCAGCCCTGCTGTCGCGTCGCCGGCGATGAGATCGACTTGCCCCGACGCGAGCGCCCGGTAGCTCAGGGTCAGATCCATCACCTGCGGTGGACTGCGGAACGATAGCCCGTAGGCCTTCGCGAGACCCGCATAACCGTCCGGCCGTTCGAGAAACTCGTAGCCGAATCCCGCTCTCCACTGTGGCGCCACACGCGCGGCATCGTCGATGGTGCGCAACCCGCGTGCGCGAGCGTCGGTGCCGCGGACGAGAATCGCGAACGTGTTGTCATAACCAAGCGGCGGCAGCAGCGTGCGACCGGATCGGGAATACAGATCGCGAACCGTTTCGGTGACCGTCATCGCATCGTTCGCAGCGGGTTGATGAAAGATCGCGGTCAGCGCCGTGCCGGTGTATTCGACGTACACATCGATGTCGCCGGTAATCAGCGCGCGGTCGCAGATCAGCGTGCCGCCGAGATTCAGCCGGCGCTGGACCGGCAAGCCCGTCTCGCGCTCGATGGCTTGCGCCAGAATCTCGCCGAGGATCAGTTGTTCGGTGAAGTTCTTGGAGCCGACGACGATCGCGCCAGGCGAGCGTGTGGCCCACAATGCACTGCCGGCGAGCACGACGACGGCGAGCGACGCTGCGGCAGCGACGACTGCCCGTCGCGACCGGACGCGGCGACGCGCCGATAAGCGCCGCTCGAGCCACAACAGGCTGCCGTCCACGATCAACGCCAACAGCGCCGCGGGAATCGCACCAGCGAGGATCACTGTCGAGTCCACCATCGACAGTCCTCGATAGATGTACTGACCGAGACCACCCGCGCCGATCGCAGCAGCAATCGTCGCAGAGCCGACGCCAACAACCGCGGCCACGCGAATGCCGGCCACAATCGAGGGGAGCGCCAACGGCAGTTCGATCTGACGCAGCAATTGACGGGGTGTCATACCCATCGCCAAACCCGCGAGCCGTATCGACGGATCGATGCCGGTGATGCCGACGATCGTCGATCGGACAATGGGCAGGAGTCCGTAGAGAACGAGCACCACGAGCGCGGCACGGGCGCCAACACCACCAATAAGCGGCACCGGGAGCAGGAAGCCGAACATCGCCAGGCTCGGCACGGTTTGCACGATGTTGGCGATCCCGACGAGCGGAGCCGCCAGCCGCGGACGACGAGTGGCAAAGATCGCGAGCGGTACGCCACACGCCACCGCGATCGTGGTCGAGATCGCGACAAGCAGGATGTGTTCGGCGACGAGCGTCGCGACCTCCTGCTGGTGCGTGAGCCAGAAGCGGACGAGCGCCGTCATGGACGTTCGTGATGTCCGGCTTCTTGACTGCCGGAGCCTTGGCGAAGGCGGTTAGCCGGACCGTGGGGTAGCGGCACGACTGATTCAACAAGCGCACGCACGCGCTGATCCTCCGCCTCGGTAATCGCCTGTGATGTGCCGCACCAGATCAGCCGCCCCTCGTCCAGGACGCCGATACGATCCGCCAGCGCGAGCGCTTCAGCCATGTCGTGCGTCACGAGCATCACGCACTTGGCGACACGCGCCTGAATGCGGCGGAACTCCTGCTGCAACTGGCGTCGCGTGATCGGATCGAGCGCACCGAACGGTTCGTCCATCAGGAGCACCGGCGGATCGATCGCGAGCGCACGGGCGACGCCGACGCGTTGACGCTGGCCACCGGAGAGTTCGTCAGGCCACCGCTGCGTATACGCGTCGGGTGCAAGACCAATCAGCTCGAGCAATTCGCGCACGCGTGCAGCTACCCGATCGCCGGGCCATTGCTCCAGACGTGGCACGACGGCGACGTTGTCGCCGACGGTGAGATGCGGAAAAAGGCCGACGTCCTGAATCACGTAACCGACCGACCGGCGCAAGCGAATCGGATCCCAGGCTCGCGTGTCGATGCCCTGCACGAGCACTTCCCCAGCGTCGGGCAGCAGCAGCCGGTTCACCAGCTTGAGCAC
>JBKPRH010000197.1:0-4415 GCA_046765795.1 Acidobacteriota bacterium
GCTCTGTAAGGCGTTCCCGCTGTATTCGAACTAAGGCCACCGGATCCCGCTAAAGCCGGACACTACACCGGGTCCGGCTAAAGCTGGAGACTACAAAGGCTTGAAGCAGGGCCAGCCGGTCTTCGCGTCGGTGCCGGTCGATTGCTTTTTGTCCATCAGCAGATGCACCTCGTCGTCTCCACCGAGCGACCAGCTCGCGACGTCGGTGAATCGGCCTTTGATATACGCGTCGAGCTCGGGAAACTCGAGTGCGATTTCGTCGTAACTCGGACGACGGTAGACGGCGACCGGCACACGTTGGTGCTCGAGTCGCCGCATGACGAGCGCGTGGTCGGCCGGTGTCTTCAGCGCGCCCGGCATGAACCAGATTTGCCCGCCAGCAAACGCGCGTTGCGACAGCACCGCGATCTCTGGCACCCACGCGGCGACGAGCAGACGCTGGTCCGGCGGAATGCACCGCGGCACGTAGTCGAAGAACGGCCGCATTTCGCCAGCTACAGCTGACGGCACGAGTCGTCCCGCCCACGGCCGGTCCATGTCGCGCACGAGGGACACCACTCGCTCCGGAACACGATCGAGCCCGGCCAGCACATTCGCGCGGTCGAGCTGTTCCTCCACGCTTCCCATCACTGCCGCATACCTCATCGTCAGCAGCAGCGCTACGGTGGCCGCTGCGCGTGCTGCGATGCCGAACGGTCGCAAGGGCACTCGCCATGCCTGAGACACCAGCCACACCATCAGCAACGCCGGCGCGACGATCGCATCTGGCAGCCGCACATCGAGGCGATCGCCGCGAATCAGACCGACGTTCGTCACAATCGCAAGGGCAACGATCGGCAGGACGCGGCGCGCAATCATCCACGCGCCTTCATGACGACGGATGACCGGAACCAGCGACACCGCAAGCGCACCGATCGGCGCCATCCATACGGCGGCGAGTAGCCACGCGTCGTACAACGGAAGGCCAGTCATCGTCAGACGCTGCCGTGGTACTTCGAGCGCAGCGAACGCCGCACCGCGCTGAAGGTGCGCGATGATGCCGTCCACCGTCTGCAAGTAAACGAAATACGGCAGCATGAAGACGAACACCGCCGCCGCCAGGATCGCGACTGAGAGGAGACCTTTGTAGCGATCCGAGGGAATCGGTGACAGCGCGACCGCCACGACCGACGCGATGCCGATGTAGAGCCCGTGATCGTGCCGCACCAGCGCCGCACACGCAGCGAGCGCGGCCAGACCGACGATGCGCGTCACGGACGGACGGGCCGCGTACCACACGAACGCCACCGCCGCCGCCGCGTAGAGCACCATCTTCGGGTAGCTGTAGGTGCGCGGATACACCAGCAGTTCGAGGAGTGCGGCAGCGACGCCGAGAATGACAGAGGCGGTCAGCGCGATACCGGCGCGAAGCGTCAGGACGGCCCCGAGACCAAACGCACACGCCATCAGCAGCGCTTCGGTGATTTGACGCTGTCCGAAAATGCCCTGTGCCGCCGCAGAAATTGCGTACGTCAACGGCGCCCCGAGATCGACGAAGTCACGCGACGGCCACTCGCCGTGCAGCATTTGCTGCGCGCCGGCCAGGTGCACGTAGTGATCGTCGGGAAAGCCGGTTAGCGACAGGAACCGGAGCGATGCCACCAGAGCGAAGACGATCGCCGCAGCCGTCGTAAACTGGATCGTCTTCGAGATGGACGCGAACCTCGGCACCGGCATCTCACTTATCTTCTCCGACTCTGGTCCGCTAGCGACGACGCTGAATGGCTTCGAGCCACGCGACGGGCAGCGGCAGATGGCGGGGGCTGTTGCCGGCATTATCGAACGGGGCGGCACGCTGCTGGCCGAAGCCGGCACCGGCACGGGGAAGACGCTCGCCTATCTGATTCCGGCCATTCTCAGCCGACAGCGCGTGCTGGTGTCCACCGGCACAAAGAACCTGCAGGAACAGATCTTCTTCAAGGATCTGCCGACACTCACCGACGCACTGCCAGTTCCCTTCACCGCCACGCTGATGAAGGGCCGCTCGAATTACTTGTGCCTGCATCGGTTCCAGCAGTTCGAGATCCAAGACACCAACGAGCTGTTCGAGCGCCCCGAGAAAGCCGTCTTTCTGCCGGTGATCCAGGAATGGGCAAAGACGACGACGACCGGCGATCGCGCCGAGCTGCGCGATCTCCCCGAGGACCTGCCGATCTGGAAGGAGATCTCGGCGGAGGCCGACACGTGTCTCGGCACCGAGTGCCCGCGCTATGGCGACTGCTTCGTCACGCTGATGCGTCAGCGCGCCGCCGAATCGGACGTCGTCATCGTCAATCATCATCTCCTGTGCGCCGATGCGTCGGTGCGGAAGAGCGCGTACGGCGAAGTGATTCCCTCGTGCGCCACGCTCGTCGTCGACGAGGCACATCAACTCGAAGATGTCGCGACGCAGTACTTTGGTGTGGCGTTCAGCAATTTCCGCGTCGACGATTTGCTGCGCGATGCGCACCAGCTGTTGGCAACCTCGTCCTTCCAGCCCAATCAGGCAGAGTCGCTCTCGCGCGCACTGACCCGCGTGTCGATGCACGCGCACGGGTTCTTCACGGGTTTGTCACTCGGACGGGTGCAGAACCCAAGCGAAGCGCGCGCTCGCTATACCGCAGACGCCTTCGGCGAACATTCGGCAGACGCGTTGGCGCTCATCCGATCGCTCGACGGTCTCGAGGCGACATTGGCCCTGATCCAGCAGCCAGCATCCGATCAGCCTGGAGCCGTCGTCGAGGTTGACGAGACGATCGCGACGCTGCAGAGGCGCGCCGGTGAACTGCGCACTGACCTGCGTTTCCTGATGCGCGCCGACGATCCCGACTACGTCTTCTACGTGGAGTCGAGAGGCAAGGGCGGGTTTTTTCTCCGTGCATCGCCAATCGACGTCTCGCGAATCATTCGCGAGTCGTTGTTCGACCGCTATCGAAGCATCGTCTTGACCTCGGCGACGCTCGCTGTGGACGGCTCGTTCGGGTACGTCAAAGGACGGCTCGGGCTGCGCGATGCCGACGAGATCCGCGTCCCATCCGAGTTCGACTTTCGCACGCAGGCGCTGCTCTATCTGCCGCGGAGCATGCCGCCACCGAAGTCGCCATCGTTTGTCGAGGCCGTCGCACGCGAGACGATCGCACTGGTCAGGCACTCGCAGGGTCGCGCGTTCGTGCTGTTCACCAGCTATAAAGTGATGCACGCGGTGAGACCGTTCGTCGAGATGGCCGTGCCCTATCCCGTGTTGGTGCAGGGCACTGCGCCGCGCTCTGCGCTGATCGACGAATTCCGCTCCGCTGGCAACGCCATCCTGCTCGCAACATCGAGCTTCTGGCAGGGTGTCGATGTCGTTGGCGAGGCCCTGAGTTGCGTGGTCATCGATAAGCTGCCGTTTGCCTCGCCAGGCGACCCGGTGACCTCGGCCCGCATCGACGCCATCACGGCCCGCGGCGGAGACGCGTTCGCCGACTACCAGGTGCCGCTGGCGATCCTGTCGCTCCAGCAAGGGTTAGGCCGGCTCATCCGGCACCGCGCGGATCGCGGGGTTCTGGCCGTTCTCGACCCACGATTGCGCACAATGGGCTATGGACGGCGGTTTCTCGCCTCCTTGCCACCGGCTCCCGTGACCTACGACCTCTCGGCCGTGGGCCAGTTCTTCAAGTAGACTGTTAGCCATACGGACTCGTAGAGCGGAGGCTTTAGCCTCCGCGGAATACTTGCGGAGGATTTCGATGCGGACCATTCTGTTCCGCGGCGTCGTCGCAGTGGCAGTGTTGTGTGCAGTGTCGGTCGCGCCGGCGCTGGCTCAGAGCGTGGTGCGCGGCAAGGTGACCGACGCGCAAGGCAAGCCGGTTCAGGACGCCACGGTGCTCTTCGAGGCGGTGGACGCGAACCGCAAGACTCAAACGAAGACCGACAAGAACGGTGACTTCCTGCAAGTCGGTTTGTCGTCGGGCGCCTACAAGGTGACGGCGTCAAAAGACAAGGTCGGCACGCAGACGTTGAATGCCAACGTCCGTCAGGGTCCGAACAATCCAATGGCGTTCACGCTGAGCGCCACATCCGGTGTGAGCGCCGGCGACAAGGAAGCCGCTGCCGCGATACAGGCGAGCGCAGGTGCCGCCGTCGAAGCGATGAAGGCCGGCCGTCACGACGAAGCGATCGCCAAGTTCCAGGAAGTGATCGCCAAGGTTCCGACGTGCTCCGACTGCTACTACAACATCGGTGTATCGCAAATGGCGAAGCAGCAGCAGTCAGAAGCTGAAGCCTCGTTCAAGAAAGCGATCGAACTGAAGCCTGATAACGCTGATGCTGTCTCTTATACACATCTCCGAGCCCACGAGACGAAGACTAGAATCTCGGTTTGGGGGGTGGGGTTGGTAAATGGGGGGGGGGGGGGG